>JBAXRS010000006.1:0-43732 GCA_037131085.1 Verrucomicrobiota bacterium
TCGCGACGGTGCGCGAGGTAGACCTTGGAAGCGAAACGGGTGAGGAAGAGGGCCTCTTCGCAGGCGGAATCGCCGCCCCCGACAACGACCACCGGAACGTTACGATAAAAAGCGCCGTCGCACGTCGCGCAGGTCGTGACGCCGTTGCCGCCGTAGTATTCCTGTTCACCAGGGATACCCAAGAAACGCGGCGAGGCGCCGGTGGCGATGATCACGGCCTTGGCCTCATAGGTGGCTTCGCCGCCCTTGAGCTTCTTGATCGGGCCGGAGAAGTCGACGGAGTCGATGCGATCCCAGGCGAACTTCGCGCCGAAGCGTTCGGCCTGGCCCTTCATATTAGTAATAAGTTCATTGCCGTCGACGCCGTGGACGAAGCCCGGGAAGTTCTCGACCTCGGAGGTGGTGGTCAGCTGGCCACCAGGCTGGCCGCCCTCGAGCACCAGCGGGGTGAGGCCAGCTCGAGCGGCGTAGATCGCAGCGGTAAGGCCGGCACAGCCGGTACCAAGGATAAGGACGTTTTCAGCCATAGGGGATACCCATCTTGAGGGCTGTAAGCCAACGGCAAGGCGGAAAACCAACCGTGAACAACCTTAGTCAAGGCTTGCCCCGGGGGGTGGGGTCGGGGTTTGCTACCTTTCGCGCCCGGACCCATGTTTCTCAGTATCCTCAAGCTCTTCTCTGGTAACCACAATCGGAAGTTCCTCCGTAAGTGCGAACCCATCGTAAAGCAGATTAATGCCCACGAGACAGCTTACCAGAAGCTGACCGACGATCAACTCCGTGGCAAAACCGCCGAACTTCGGAGTCGGCACGAAAAAGGCGAATCGCTCGACAGTCTCCTACCTGAAGCCTTTGCGGTCGTCAAAAATGCGGCTCGTCGCCTTTGCGGCACTTCCTGCCTGGTCTGCGACCACGAGCTGACCTGGCAGATGGTCCACTTCGACGCTCAGCTACTCGGAGGCATGGCCCTGCACCAAAACAAGATCGCCGAAATGGCGACTGGCGAAGGCAAGACCCTGGTCGCCACCCTGCCCCTTTACCTCAACGCCCTCACGGGACGGAATTGCCAACTCGTCACCGTCAACGACTATCTGGCACGGCGCGACTCCGAATGGATGGGTCACCTCTACCGTTGGCTCGGTCTCACGGTCGGGTGCATTCAAAACCAGATGGCCAACGACGAACGCAAACTGGCGTACGGTTGCGACATCACTTACGGCACGGCGTCCGAATTCGGTTTCGATTACCTGCGCGATAACGGCATGGCGCTGTCAGCCGACGAACAAGTCCAGCGTTCGCACTACTACTGCATCGTCGATGAAATCGACTCCATCCTCATCGACGAAGCCCGCACCCCCCTGATCATTTCTGGCCCGGTCGCCGAAGAAAGCGAACCCGCCTTCCCGCGCCTCCGCCAATCCATCCAAGGCCTGGTCGAGCTTCAGATTCGCTTGGTCACGCGCGTGATCACCGAGGCCCGCGACGAACTGGATAAAGTACCCGATGATAAAGAGCCCTCGCCAGACGTCCTCGACAAACTTTGGATGGCCTCGAACGGCATGCCACGCAACCGACTCTTCCTGCGTCTCATGGAGAATGGCCGCTGGCGCAAACTACTCGAGCGGCACGAAGGCGTGCTCGCCAGCGAAATGGAAAAAGATCGCCGCTACCACCTCAAGGAGCGCCTCTATTTCGCCGTCAGCGAACGGAACCACGAATCCGACCTCACGCAACTTGGCCGCGATACCCTTCGCCCCGGCGAACCGGATGCGTTCGTATTACCCGACCTGCCCACCCGTTACGTCGAGCTCGACCGCGATGAAAGCCTTTCGCCTGAAAGCCGGGCGGCCTTACGCGATGAAGCCGAAAAAGCTTACGCCCGGGTCTCCGAAGACATTCACGCCATCGGCCAGTTGCTGAAGGCCTACTCGCTCTACGAACGCGATAAACAATACGTCGTTCACGAAGGTAAGGTGAAAATCGTCGACGAAAATACCGGACGCATCATGGAAGGCCGTCGCTGGTCGGACGGGTTACACCAAGCCGTTGAAGCCAAAGAAGGCGTCCCCTTGGAGAAAGAGAATAAGACTTACGCGACCGTCACGATCCAAAATTATTTCCGGATGTACCAGAAGCTGGCCGGCATGACGGGGACAGCGGAAACGGAAGCCTCGGAATTCAATGACATCTACCGGCTGTCGGTGGTCACCCTCCCGACCCACCGCCCCTGCATCCGGACCGACGACAACGATATCATTTTTAAAACCCGCCGCGAAAAATATCAGTTCGCCATCAAGGAAATCGGCGAGGCCCATAAACGCGGTCAACCCGTCTTGGTCGGCACCGCCTCGGTCGAAGCTTCCGAAACCTTGGGCCGTATGCTCGGCATGGCCAAAATCCCTCACAAGATTCTCAACGCCAAACACCACGAGCAAGAGGCTGATATCATCACGCTGGCGGGGCAGAACGGCGCCGTCACCATCGCCACCAACATGGCCGGACGCGGTACGGACATCCGCCTCGGCGAAGGCGTGCGTGAATTAGGCGGTCTTTACGTCCTCGGCACCGAACGCCATGAATCCCGTCGCGTCGACCGCCAGTTGCGCGGCCGCTGCTCGCGCCAAGGCGATCCTGGTGGCTCACGCTTCCTGGTCTCACTCGAAGATGACCTGATGCGCCTGTTCTCCAACCAAGGCATCATCTCCTCGTTGCTCGAAAAATCTTTCAAGGAGGGCGAACCGTTGGAGCACCCGTTGATGAACCATTCCATCGGTACCGCTCAGAAGCGGGTCGAGGGCCAAAATTATTCGATGCGCAAACGCCTGCTGCAGTACGATGATGTGCTTAATCAGCAGCGCCAAATCATCTACGCGCTGCGCAATCGAACTCTAAAAACCGAAGACACGCGCGAAACCGTCCTCGATATCATCACCGAGGAAATCGAAGATCGCCTCGCCACCGCCTTCCCTGACCCCCACAGCCCGGCCGAAGCCCGTGGCACCGAGGCCTTCGTCTATTGGTTCATCACCGCTTTCCATATGCGCATCGACGCCCATGAGATTGAAAGCCGCACGCCTGCTCAAGCGCTCGAGTTCGCCCTCGCCAAGGTGCGCAACCTGCAAGTCGGCCGGGAGGAACATGAATCCAAGGAAATGCTTCAATACCTCGAGCGCAGCATCTTGCTTCGCGGCATCGATCGTAATTGGCAAAACCACCTGACGGAAATGGAAGACCTTCGCCGTGGCGTCGGTCTCCGGAGTTACGCGCAAAAAGATCCGCTGAACGAATATAAGACCGAAGCCTTCAAGGCCTTCGAACGCCTCATGCGTCAGCTTCGTAACGATGTCTGCTCGGGTCTCTTCCGAACGGGCTCTTCCATGGAAGCGCTGGAAGCCCTGATGCGCCGCGCCCAAGGCTTGACCAAGGCGACCGGCCCCGCGGAGCCAGGCACCGAATCCGAAACGGTCACTGCGGCCGCCAAGGCCCCAATCAAACACGAACCATTCCGCCGCGCGACCGTCAAGATCGGCCGTAACGCTATCGTGCGAATCAAAAAAGGCCCGGAAATCCAGGAGATCAAGTGGAAGAAAGCCGAAGCACTCGTCCGGGATGAAGGTTGGGAATACGTCGAAACGATTTCCGAATGACCGAAGCCGCGGCGATGGGCGTGCGTTCCAGTTCCCGACTTGCTTGGGGCGGAACGTCGCTCACCGCCTTGCTGCTTTTCTTTTCCTTCGGTCCTGTCGGTCACCCGTTCATGGCTTTCATCGCCCTGGTGCCCGCTGCCATCGCGGCCGCCCAACTCCCCGACTTCAAAACTTGGAGGCGCGCCTCTTTCGTAACGAGCTGGGTGCTGTGGATCAGTTTATTGATTTGGTTGCGCCACGTTTACCCACCGCTCGGTTGGTTAGGCTTGATCCTGCTCACGGCCTACTGCGCCCTGTATCCGTTTGTCTGGCTGCTGGCCCTGCGATGGATATTTCCCGCCTGCAATAACGCCGGCCTTCCGGCCCGGCTGCTCGCGATGCTTGGGCTGGCTGGGGCCTGGGGCCTGCTCGAATGGCTCCGCGCGACCGCATTGACCGGTTTTGGTTGGCTGCCGCTGGCCGCCAGCCAGACCGATAATCCCGTCATGCTCAGCCTCTGCGCTTGGGCGGGGCCGTATGGGCTCTCGATTGTTTTGGTATTATTTAATCTGGGCTTAGCCCGCTGGATCGTTCGTCTCATCGGATTCTATCAGGCCGACGCCAAACTCGCGCCCTTAGGTCCGCTCGGCTGGCTTAATCGCATCACCCCCGAACTCTATCTCGGCCTCGCTCCCATCGGGCTTTCTTTCTTAGCGCTCCTCGACCGCAATAGCCGCACCGCCCACGAAGCCCACGAATTCGTCACCGCTGCGGTCGTGCAAACCGATTTTGATCCTCACGGAAAATGGGATAGCGCCCGCCTCCAGGACCATATCGAAGTGATCGGCCGTCTCACCCTCGACGTCGCCGCATCCCAAAAAGCCGACTTTATCCTCTGGCCTGAAGCGGCACTTCCGCTCTCGCTGGAAAGCGAACCTTACGTCGCACGCTTAAGCAGCTTGGCCAAAGCCGCGCATACCCCGCTCGTCATCGGCGCTATCGACCGCCGAGGTAACGGCTACGGTAATGGTGTCGCCATCATCACCGAAGAAGGCGTGCAGAAACCGACCTACGCCAAGCGACACCTCGTGCCCTTTGGCGAGTATGTGCCGTTGGCCGACTTCATCCCCTTGCGAAAAGTGGTCCCGATTAACGAAGACTGTATCGCCGGCAAAGACGTCGCCTTGCTGCCCCTTACTTCCCGTCGTGGGTTCACGTTCTCCGCCGGCGCACTGGTCTGCTATGAGGACGTATTCCCCGAGTTGGCCCGCGAACACGCGCAGGCTGGAGCCGACCTGCTGATCGTCGTGACCAACGATGCTTGGTACGGACGCGAAGCCGGGGCCTACCAGCATGCGGCCCACTCGATCCTGCTCGCCGCCGCCACTGGACTGCCGGTCGTCCGCTGCGGTAACGCGGGATGGAGCGGCTCAATCGACGCGCTTGGACGCTCCTTCCCGGTCACGAACAAAGGCACGATTTACTTCCAAGGGAGCCAACTGATCAGCCCCGTAGCCATCGCCAAAGGTCCACACGAGATGACGTTCTGGGTGCGCTACGGAGATTGGGCCGTCAGCTTGGGGGGGATTTGTTTCGGCCTGACTTACGGGTGGCGCCGTCGGCGTGGGCCTTCCGTGGCCGTCTGAGGGTAGGAATCATCAAGTCCTTGTCGACCTTACCCTAAATACTCCTAGGGTGACATACTCCGACAAGTTTCCCCCCTGATGAAATACTTTCTAATCAGTTTTGTCTTCGGCCTTACGGCCATCCTTTCAGCACAGGAAATTAAAAACCCAAAGACCGAGTTGCCGCCCGAGGGCATCGCCACCTTCCGGTTAAAAATCAAATCTATCCCCACCATCCGGGTAAAAATCAATGGCACGGAATTAGTCTTAGGAGTGGATACGGGCTGCCAAGGCTCGGCGGTGATCACGCCCCGCGCGGCGGAGCGCTGCGGGATCAGTGCGGCGTTCAGCGTGCCCACCATGGGCAACTCGGGTCGCGGCGAGTCCACTTATGCCTACGTCGAGACCCTTGAGGCCGGCGGAGCGACTTGGCGAGATTTCCACGTCGCCATCATGCCGCTCGACGGCATGGACCTCGACGGCCTGCTCGGGGCGGATATTTTATTCGAACACGCTTTCTACATGGATCTCGGCAATCGCGTCATGACCTTAGGAAAAACCCCTGACACCTCGGCCGCTCATGAAGTCGCTTGTTACAGTCGGGGCGGACACTGCGGCGTGAACATCGAAGTCGAAGGCCAGAAAGTGCCGATGATCGTCGATTCCGGAGCTTCGAAATCCTACATGAGCTCGATGAAGTTCAAGGGGAAGACCTCTTTTCGTGGCTACATCCCCATCGCCACCGTCCGTAGCGTCAGCCTTACGCGCATCGAAGTCTGCCAAATCAAATCGCTGCTCATCGGCGGCACGCCGCTCACGGGCGTGGAATTCATCCGCGATACTGAACACAACCTACTGGGCGACGACTTCTTGCGAGCCCACCCCATCGCAATCGACATGCCCTCGCGGCGACTCTGGCTCTTTGAGTCTCAGGTCAGCACCAAGGCGGCGACTGCCGCGACCGACCCAACCGCGACTTCTCCACGGCCTCAGACCGAAGAGAAACCGACGCCCGCGAAGTAATTCGCCGATCGCTTAACGGCGACGACCGGAAGCAGGACGGCCACCAGAGGCGCCCCCTTCTTCTTCCCGACCTTCTTCACTGGGCTCTTCTTCTTCGTCCCAGCGAAGATTCTTTTCCATGTCTTTATCTTCTTCGACGTCGGGCAGATCAGGGATGTCTTCGGCGGCAGATTGCGCACGAGCAGGCTTGTCATCATCGTCCTCGTCGTTCGGGACTTCATGACCTAACGGGACGAACTCGAGGATGTCGGTGATTTCTTCGAAGGGGTGGATGTCGCGACCTTCGATAAGGGCTTGGTTGCGCAATTCGCTCAGTTGTTCATCCACATCTTCGACGGTCAACTTCTGCTCGAGTTTGATGGTGTCATTGATGAGTTTCACGCGCAGACGCATGATGTGCTCGAGGAAGTCGGCATAGGCTCCCTTGTCGCCGTCTTTGACGTTCGGCATCGCAAAGAGCTGTTCTTCGGAATCGAGAATGTGTTCGGCGACGCGGACGAGGCGAAGCACTTGATCTTTATCCAGCTCTTGCGCCTGGAAAGGAACGAAGGCCGCTTCCAGGATTTCGTTAGACAGACCGTACTCCCGGAGCGGATCCATCATGTCCAAAATCCAAGGGAATTGGTGCGGGTCGAGCATACCCAAACCATCAGGCTCGTAATGCTTAGGGTCGGAATTCTCCTTCACCCACCACGTCCCTTCCTTCTCTTTAAAGCGAAGGGTGCACCAGAGCAGTTTGGAGGTAGTCACAGCCATGGCAGGGTGAATTGCCCAACTATCGCCGGGAGTCAAGAGGGGTTGACTCACCCCGAAAAGGAACCCTTCTCCGCTTTCCTTCCGTCCATTCCTCCCTTAACTGCTGGGAATGTCTTTCCTGTATGAAAAAGTGCTAACCAAGGCCCTTTACGCCCTAGACCCGGAATTAGCCCACCAAGTAGGCCTAAGAGGCATGGGTGCCCTCGGCGCCCTGCCCCCGCTCCGTGGCCTAATGGAGCGGCATCTGACCCCCAAGGGCGGCCGACCGATCACCGCCTTCGGCCTAAACTTTCCCAACCACGTCGGTCTCGCCGCCGGGTTTGATAAAGATGGTATCGGCTGGCGCGGAGCCGCCGCGCTCGGCTTTGGTCACGTCGAAGTTGGCACCGTCACGCCTAAGGCCCAACCGGGCAACGAACGTCCCCGCGTCTTTCGCTACCCGGAACTTAGCGCGGTGGTAAATTCGTACGGCTTCCCGAACGCCGGTGCGGAGGCTTTGCAAAAAAAACTCCAGAGCCAACCCGGTCGCGGTCAACGCACCTGCCCTCTCGGGATTAATATCGGTAAAAACAAAGACACCGCCAACGAACGGGCCCACGAAGATTATCTCTACTCTTTCAAACTCCTCGCCCCGCTGGCCGATTACCTCGTCGTCAACATCAGCAGCCCCAACACGCCAGGCTTACGTGCCTTGCAGGATCGGGCACCGCTCGTCCAACTACTCTCGACCTTGGCCCAAGAAAATAAAACCATCGTCGGCGGACCCGTCCCACTCTTACTCAAAGTTTCGCCGGACCTAAACCCCAACCAGCTCAGCGACATCGTCAGCGTCGTGGGAGAATGCGGTTTCGCCGGCATCATCGCGACCAATACGACCATCACGCGCCCGCTGGGCACGGCGGCCTGCGCGACCAAAGGCGGCTTAAGTGGCGCCCCCCTCCTTGAACGCTCCCTGCACGCCGTGCGCTACCTCGTCCAAGCGTCCCAAGGCCGGATCCCCGTCATCGGCTGCGGCGGCATCCTCTCCGCTCAAGACGCCGGGCGCTTCATGGACGAAGGCGCCTGTCTGGTCCAAGTGTATTCCGGTCTTATTTTCCGGGGTCCCGAACTCGCTCGCGAAATCGCCGAAGGCCTCGCTTGGCGCCAGCGTCCCTGGATTTGAAAGCGTTTACTTTGCTGAAAGTAGCTGGACGGGGATGTGCACTTCCGACTGCTTGAGGAAGAACGGCACGAATGGACTGTTCCAATAGACCGCATACGGTTCGCCAGACGCCTTCACGTCGGCCCGCTTCGCGAGCCACGCGCGAAGTTCGGTCAAGGCTTCCTCGTAATTCTCGCGGCTATAAGAACCGCGGATACCGATGGCGGCCACGCGTCGTTCGGGCACCGACGATAGCTTCACCTGCGGCGTCTCCGCGAGGTCCGCGCGCTTGGCCGAGGCTTCGTCCATGTAGAAGACCATCGTGCCTGGCTTGATGCCCGCTTCGACCGGCGCGGTCATCGGGATCTTATTGGAGTCGATGTAGCGGAAGAGCTTCCTGAACAGGCCGTTGTCCGCAGCGAAATAATCGTTTGCGGATTCCGTGCGCATCCAGCGGGCCGCCGGTAAAGTCTTGAGCTCGAGGTCGCCAGGCGCGGTGCGGGGATAGGCTTCGGACACGGCACCCAGTCTGGCCGACGTCACAGCAAGGGCGAGAGCAACCCAGAGGAATATCTTCATAAGTTCATTAAAGGGGCCCGCCGCCGAGGTTCCAATCCCGGAATCCTGTGACCGACCTTGCCACGGCCTCGGGACTTCCTTTTGTGGTGGCATGAGTGAAACGCCAGAAAAGACGACCTTCGCCTCTCGGGTCGGCCACAACTTCCTGACGGGGATGTTCCTGCTTCTGCCGATCAGTCTGACTTTCTACGTCATCTCCATTCTTTTGGATCTGATCGGCAAGCCCGTCCAAACTATCGCCAAAGAATGCCTGCGCTGGTTTTTTGAAAGTTCTCGCCAACCCCTGCCTGACTTTAGCTCCGGCACCTTAGGCGGCAGTCTCATGGTGGCGTCCGCCCTCGTGATGATAATCATCCTGACCATCGTCGGCTGGCTCTCCAAACGGCTCTTCGGCAAACTCCTCCACCGCTGGTTCGCCACCCTCCTCGAGCGCACCCCCGGCCTCGGTTCACTCTACAGTTCCATCCGTCAGATGGTCGACGCCCTGAGCGGCCGGAATAAAGAAACCTTTCGCCGGGTCGTGTTGGTCGAATACCCACGCCCCGGCAGCTGGAGCGTTGGCTTCGTCACGCACGAAAACCCAGCCATCTTCAGCGAAGCCTTAGGTAAGCCCGTCGTGAATGTCTTTGTCCCGACCGCACCGGCCCCCACGAACGGTTTTATTTTACAAGTTTCGCCGGAAGACGTCCGCGAGACCAAACTTACCGTCTCCGAAGCCCTGGGTCTGTTGATGAGTTTCGGCGCCGTCGTCCCTAAGCTTGAAGAAAAAAAGCGGGGCTGATGTCCACCTCGAGTCTGCGCTGCCTCATCCTCGGACGCGACCCGTCAGGTGAATCACACACGCTCATCACGGCGCTCGAACCCGACCAAGGCCTGACGCGATGCTTGCTCCGCACCCATCGCGGCAAAGGCACGACGGCTCCCGATCTCTTCGATGAGGGTGAAGTCATCCTCGAACTCGCCAAAGACAACGGCATCCGCTTTGCCCGCGATTACCGGCTGCTGACTCGCCGGAGCGGACTCGCGCAAAATCATCGCACCCTGGAACGGGCTTGCCGGCTGGCCTCGATGATTCGCAAAAATCCGCCGCCCCCGGAATCGGCGGCGGTCTGTTATCGCATTGCGCTCGAAAGTTTTGACGCGATGGCTTCCCGCCCCCGCGCGGATTGCGCCTATTTTAAATCTCTCTGGCTGATGATCAAAGATGGCGGCTGGCCCGTCCAAGAACATTGGTTCGCCCGCCTCGGCGCTCGCCAAGAGTTCGCGATCAGCATTCTGACGCACCCCCTTGACGCCCAAACCATCGAAGAAGAAAGCGTCTTAGCCCTTTCCATCGACCTCGAACGCTGGGCCGCAGGCGAAGCCCACTTCGTGCTGCCCTGATGCGGATCCTCATCAAGACTAAGCGCGTCGAACTCAGCGCCCAAGAATTTGCGACCTTCCGTCCCGGCCCCGGCGCCGGGGCCGGCGGCGCGCCCTGGCGGGCCGAGGCGGGCCGCCAATGGCATGAGACCCTGCGGCGCCACGCGGATGCGGAAGGCCAAGGCTGGACGTTCGAGCACGCCATCGCCAGCGAGATTGGGGCCTTAGGCTGGACAATCGCCATCACCGGGCGGACCGATCAATGGCTGGAGCGCGAGGGTGAAATCAAAATCCGGGAAATCAAAACCGTCAGCACGAGCCTGCCGCGCAAACCGGAATTTCTGATCAAACGTTACCCGCAACACTTTCTACAGCTGGCCGCCTATTGTCATGCCGCCCGCCTCTTACCCGACACTCGTTCCGTCCAAGGCGAAGTCATCTTCATCGACCCCACGGACGGCACGCAACAAGCCGTCGCGCTTTCGTCTTCCGCGGAAGGCGACTTATTAAAACAAGCCGAGACCGTCGCCGCCCATGCGGAAAATCGCCGAGCCAGTCATGCCCGCCTGCTTAATCTGCCGGACCGGCTGCCGTTCAAGGAACCCCGTCCTGAATGGTTGCAATGTTGCGCCGATCTTGACCAAGCGGGCATCGAATCCGCTACACGACTCTTGGTCGCGCCGACGGGCTTCGGGAAAACTTCCGCGGCTTTGCGACATGGGCTGGCGTTGATGCGCGGCGGCCGAGCGGGCCGCTTGCTCTACCTCACGGGCAAAGGCACTGGCCAACTTCAAGTCCTGCATGAATTACGCCGCTTAGCCAAACCAAGCGAGTTGCGCGCCCTCGTCCTGCGCCCCCGCGCCGAACATGAAGTCGAAGGCCAGACCGATGACCCGGAAGAAATCCGCCGTAACTGGGCGCGGGCCGCGATCGACCCGCAAGCACTGCTCGAAGACGGTGCGGACTTGCGCCGCATCCGTGAACTTGGTCGCATCGCCGGCGTCCCGCCTTGGGATATCACCAAAGCGATGCTCGGTCACGCCGACGTGGTCATCTGCGACTACAACTACGTGTTCTCCCCCCGTAACCGGGCGGCACTCGAAACCGTTCCGGGCTGGGAAAACGCTGATACGGCCTTGATTGTCGATGAAGCCCATAACTTACCCGAACGGGCCGCGGAATGCCTCTCGATGCGCGACGAAGCCGCCGCGGCCGCCGATTTTTCCTTCACCCTGACCCGATTCAAAGCCCCCGCGGCCTGGTGTACCGCCGCCCAAGCCTGGGCCGACTTTCTCCAAAAGCTTCCGAAAGCAGATGCGCTCACGCCCGATGATCGCATCGAAGCCATGGCCATCGCCGATCGACTTTCGACGCTCGCCGCCGAACACCCATTTAATACCGACGATTTACCTGACAGCGGAAAGCAAGCCGTATGGAACGCCGCGGCTTGGTCCGAGCGTTTAGAAAAAGCTGACCTCGGATGGCTCCTGTGGTCCCCGCGTGAAGGGATGCTCAGTCTCGATTGCCTGTCGGCGGCCAAAGCAACGGGCGAACGCCTCCTGACCTACGGTCACGCCTTGCTCATGACGGCCACGCCCGGGCCGAAAGGCTCCTTGGCGGCGGACTGCGGCCTCGATCCAGACACGTTCATCCGAGTCGACGCCCTCGCCCCCTGGCGACAAGGCGCTTACACCGTCGCGATCGATGGTCGGGTCGATACGCGACTTAAGACGCGCGAAAAACATCTCCCTCAGACCGCCGCCGCGCTCTTACGTCTCTCCGAAGAAGGGGCCGTCGCGGCGTTCTTCCCTTCTTATAAATATGCGGAAAATGTCGTGAGCGAAATTCGCAAACTCAGCCCCAAGGCCGACTTGGCCCTCCAACCGCGCGGCCTGGGCCCGGACGGCACGGCACGCTTCGTCGAAGATTCGCTCAATCGCACTACCATCCTCTGCCTAATCCTCGGCGGGTCCCTGGGCGAGGGCGTTGATATGCTCGGCGGACGCATCCGCTCCGCCGTGATTATCGGTCCGGCCTTACCCGAAGTGAATGCACTCCAAGAAGCTCGCCGAAAAATGTTCGCCAACGATGGCGCCGAAGACGCCTTCTCTCTGGCTTACGTCCGCCCCGGCATGCGCAAAGTGAATCAAGCGCTGGGACGCCTTGTCCGAGCGCCAGGGCAAAGCGCCCGCGTGCTTTTGCACTGTCGGAGATTTGCCGACGAAGCGTACCGCACCCTACTCTCAACCGAATACGGCGACCCGTCGGTACTGACCGATGACAGCGAGTTTACCCAATGGGCCAGCCGCAGTTAATTTAAATGCGGCCGATGACGCGACTGGCCGGGAAGCGGATCTTCTTCATCGCGGCATATTTGTCATCCTTCGCCCGAAAACCGACGGCGCAAGCCACGACGACTTCGAAGCCTGAACCCTTGAGGCCGAGGATTTCGGTATAAGCGGCGGCATCAATACCTTCGAGCGCGCAAGTATCGACGCCGAGGACGGCGGCCGAGGTCATCAATTGGCCAAGTGCAATGTAAAGCTGACGGGCGGCCCATTCGCGCTGTCTGGCGGCATCCATGCCCTTGACGACGCCCCCGATCATCATCTGACGATAAGGTTCCAACACCGTGGCGTTGGCGTTACGCTCGGTCACCATCTGATTAAAAAAATCTTCGACATCCTTCTCGGTCATTTCCGTCCGGCGGGCGAAAACGACGAGGTGAGAGGCATCCGTCACCTGAGGCTGATTCCAAGAAACCGGTCGAAGCTTCGCGCGGACGGCCGGGTCAGCGACGATGAAAAATTTCCAAGGCTGTAAACCGTAAGAAGAAGGCGTCAGACGGAGGGATTCTTCAAGCGAGGCCCAGATGTCAGCGGGCAACGCTTGCGTATCAAAAGCCTTGGTGGCGTAGCGCCAATTAAGAGCGGAGGTAAGCTGTGCAGGCGAAACGGGAGCGTTCATGAGAACGCCCACAAAGAGGAAACCTCGGGGGATGTCAAATCACGCAGAGCCAAGCCGCCCACCCGAAAGCACCAGACGCCGCTGCGTGCGACTCGCAAACTCAGCGCTGTGCGTGACCAAAAGCAAGGCCGTCCCGCGCGCGGCGACTACCCCGAGCAGGAGTTTCATGATTTCATCCGCGGTTTTTTCATCGAGGTTGCCCGTGGGCTCATCCGCCAGAATCACCGCGGGTCGATTGACCATGGCGCGGGCAATCGCCACCCGTTGACATTCCCCTCCCGAAAGGCGCGCCGGCGGGTGCTCGAGTCTATCGCCGAGCCCCACGGATATTAATAACTCCTTGGCGGCAGCGGTCGCGACCTGGACGGACGCTCCAGCGATCCTGGCTGCCAGCGCCACATTCTCCAAAGCCGTGAGCTCCGGCATCAGTTGATAATTTTGGAAGACGAAACCGATGCCGTGTCCGATGGCCGACTGGGGCGAAACCCACTTACCCGAATCCGGAGCTCGCACCAAAACTTCGCCGACATCGGCGAGATCCAAGCCGCCCAAAATCTGTAATAACGTCGTCTTGCCCGAGCCGGATGAGCCTCGAATCGAAACCGATTCGCCGGCCCGAATTTCTAGGTCAACGCCCGCGATAATTTGCAAACGGCCCGACGGCGCCGCAAAGGCCTTTTGCAAGCCGGTAGCCCGCAAGACGCATTCGCCGGTCGAATTGGGATTGGAATCAGGCATCGCGCATCGCCTCCGAAGGTTTACGACCGGCAGCCCACAAGGCCGGGACAAGCCCCGCCAAAGCGGTGGTCAGAAGCGTGAAGCCCGCCGCCACAACAAAATCCGATGCGTCGTAATGCAACGGGACTTTGGAGAACTGGTAGACGCTGGCCACCATGTCGCCGTCGCCAAAAAGTCCGTTGATGGTCCCCAAGATACTTTCACGGAAAAAGAGGATGGCCCAGGTCAGCAAGAAACCTAAGGCCGTACCGAGGGCCCCAATCAAAAATCCCTGCAGCCCGAAAAGCATGACGATCTTCCAGCGTTCCGAACCCAGCGAAACTAAGACGCCGACTTCACGGGAACGTCGGATGACCGCCGAAAACAGCGTGCTCCCAATCGAGAATGAGGCGACCAGGGTGATGATGAACATCAGGAAGAAGAGCATCGTTTTCTCGAAGCGGATAGCCTCGAGGAAGTTTTTCTTAATATCCTGCCACGGGATGAAACGTAATTCGGGATGACCGACGCCTAAGCGGCCAGCGATGGCCGGAGCCTGCACGGAATCTTTAAGACGCAAGGTGATGCCATGCGAACGTGACCCTAAGTTCCAAAGCTCGCGAAACCGTCGGACAGGGATGAGCGCCGCCCGGTCATCGACTTCGGTGAAGCCCGTGCGGACGATGGCACAGACTTCGAATTCAGCCGGCAACGGGGCTTTACCCTTCTCCGCGCGTTCCGCCATTGACGGCGACCAAAGCTCGACCTTATCGCCGACTTGAACGCGTAAGGCCCTTGCCAGCCCGATGCCGAGGATGACGCGGCCATCGTCTAATTCGTCGAAGGATCCGGCGTAGACGTATTTGCGCGCGGGTTGATTCTGATCAGCGACCTCGATGCCGCGCACCCCAGCGATACCCGAAAAATCTCCCTGACGTGCCAAGGCTGGACCTTCGGCGAAAGAAGAGGCGCTCAGGACGGCGGCATCGGCTTTCAACTGAGCGACCAGCCGCTCTGGCTGCTCGATTGGCTTCTGCCCAAGCACCACGCAGTCGCCAAAAGATTCCCGAATGCGCAAACGGTGCTCTTCCCCGAAACCGTTCATCACCGTCTGGACAACGAGCAAAGAAGCCACCCCGAGGCCCACCCCTAAGATCGAGACCGTAGCAAAGGCCGGAAAGCGCTTACCGGGCGGGAAAAGCTGACGGAGCGCGAGATGGAGGAACCAGGGCAAGGAGTTGCTTAGGATTGTTTCTCCGGCCCGAGGGTCGGGAAGAGAATGACGTCACGGATATTAGCCGCACCCGTCAGCAAGATAACCAAGCGGTCGATACCGATACCGAGGCCACCCGCCGGAGGCATGCCATGTTCCAGGGCCAGCAGGAAGTCTTCGTCGATTTTTTGCATCTCAGCACCGGCCTGCTTCTGCAACATCTCCCGCTGCACGCCGGGGTCGTTCTGTTCCGAATAGGCAGGCGCGATCTCCTGACCATTGATGCAGAGCTCGAAGACGTCGATGGTCGAGTCGTCGGTAAGCGTCACCTTGGCCAAAGGACAGAGCTCCTTCGGAATGTGCGTGACGAAGGTCGGCTGGATCAACGTCGGCTCGATGAGCTTACCGAAAATTTCGTTGGTGATTTCGTAATCTTCCCAATCCGTCCGCGGCTCGTGCAGATCCATCTTCTTACAGGCGGCGATTTTTTCTTCCTTCGTCCGGGAGAACCACTGGGCGTCACCCGTCCGCTCCAGGATCAAGTCCTTATACTTCGCTTCGCGCCATTCGCCACCGAGTTCGATGGCGACGCCATCTGGGCGGGTGACGACGGTCGTGCCGAGAACGTCGGTGCAAACTTTCTGGATCATCGAGCGCACCAACTCCATCATGCCGCGATAATCGGAATAAGCCTGGTAGGCTTCCAGCATCGTGAATTCAGGGCTATGCTTCACCGAGACGCCTTCATTACGGAAGACGCGCCCGATTTCGAAGACCCGATCCATGCCACCGACCAAACAGCGCTTCAAATGCAGTTCCAAGGCGATGCGCAGGTAGAAATCGCAATCGAGGGCGTTTGAATGGGTCTCAAACGGACGGGCCGCCGCACCGCCGGCGATGGCATGCAACGCCGGGGTTTCGACTTCCGTGAATTGTCGGCTCCACAGGAACTTACGGATTGATTCGACGACGCGGCTGCGGGTGAACAAGCGGCGACGCGACTCTTCGTTCACTACCAGATCTAAGTAGCGTTGGCGGTAGATTTTTTCGGCATCCGTGAGGCCCGCCCACTTTTCGGGCAATGGACGCAGCGCTTTGGCGACCATGCGATATTCGGCGGTCCGGACAGTGACCTCACCGGTCTTGGTCCGGAAAAGCTTTCCGCGCACCCCGACGAAATCGCCGAGGTCGACCATTTTTTTGAAATGCGTGTCGTAAGCGTCGCCCAAGGCGTCGCGCGTGAAATAGGTCTGGATTACGCCGCCCCGATCCAAGAGCTTCACGAAACTTGCCTTACCCATCACCCGCAGGGCGATGACCCGGCCAGCGACCGAGACCTCAGGCCCTTCTTCGACACCCTCGGGCAAGAGCCCTGAGCAATCGGTCGAGACATGGGATTGATTCCACTCGGCACGGTAGGGGTCTTCCCCGGCGGCACGCAGTTGGGCGAGTTTCTCCTTACGAACCGCAAAGAGGTCGTGAGAAATGGCGTTGAGGTCGGGCTTTTCGCTCATGGATGGCTCCCCAAAGGGGTGTCTTCGAGGAGGCAGGGAGGCAAGGGCGAAAGGTTAGCCAACCCGTGGCTTTCCGTGTTGCGATAGGTCCTTTACGGAGAATAACCGAACCCATGAAGGCGTACCTCGATTTGCTTCGCCATGTTCGGCAGCAGGGTGAAATCCGGCGCGACCGGACAGGCACCGGGACGATGGGTATTTTTGGCGCCCAACTTCGGTTCGACCTCGCGGAAGGCTTCCCCCTCCTGACGACCAAGAAAGTGCACATGAAGTCGATCACGCATGAGTTGCTGTGGTTCCTCTCCGGCAGCACCCAGAACGCCTGGCTGACGGAACGCGGTGTTTCGATTTGGAACGAATGGGCCACCGCCGAGCAGTGTGCGAAGTTCGGCCGGCCAGAAGGCGATCTCGGTCCGGTGTACGGTCACCAATGGCGACGCTTCGGCGCGACGAAACTGACCGACGGCACCTATGCCGAAAATGGTGTCGACCAGATCAAACGCCTCCTCGAAGAAATCCGCCGCAACCCATCCAGCCGAAGACTGATCGTCACGGGGTGGAATCCGCAAGAAGCCGATCAGGTCGCCCTGCCGCCCTGCCATACGCTTTTCCAATTTTATGTTTCGACGGATGGCCGGCTCAGCTGCCAGCTCTACCAACGCAGCGCCGATCTTTTCTTAGGTGTGCCCTTTAACATCGCGAGCTACTCCCTGCTCACGGCCATGATCGCACAGGTTGCGGGCCTTAAATTAGGGCATTTTGTGCATACCTTCGGCGACGCGCACATCTACTCCAACCATCTCGAGCAGGTCGAATTGCAACTCTCCCGCGAGACCCGGTCGCTCCCGCGGTTGGTGCTAAATCCGGAAGTCAAAGACCTCTTCGCTTTTAAGTTCGAAGATATTTCCATCGAAGGCTACGATCCTCACCCAGGCATCAAGGCCCCGGTCGCCATCTGAAGCCGTGGATCTCGGTCGCCCTCTCCTCGCCATCGCGGCGGTCGCCCGCAACCGCGGGATTGGTATTAATAATAAACTACCGTGGCGCATCCCGGAGGACTTTGCTTTCTTCAAGGCTACGACCCTGGGACATGTCCTGCTCATGGGCCGTAAAACTTATGAGTCGATCGGCCGACCTCTCCCCGGGCGCACGACGGTGGTCTTGAGCCGGAGCGGATTTTCCGCACCGGGCGTCATCACTGCCCGCCACTGGCAGGAAGCGGCCGCCGTGGAGCCCGCTAAAAAACTTTTTCTCGCCGGAGGGGCCGCCCTCTACGCCGAAGCACTCCCCTGGTGCTCGGAACTCATCCTGACCCACGTCGACCTTGAACCAGAAGCCGATGCCTTTTTCCCCGAATGGTCAGGTCTTTTTGATACGGGCGAGGTCATTCAGCAACTTCCCACCTGTACCATGCGGCGTCACCTCCCCTTGGTACGGCATAGTGCTTAGAATAACCCCGGCCACTGGGCGGGCAGTTGACTTTGGGGCAATTTGGCTACCCCGAAGCAGGAAGGCTACAAACTCGAAATAATGGGGTCTTTGGTTCGTTTTCTCCTTTCCAAGAAGTCCCCCCATCCTACCTTTCCCCCATATGCCGGACGGCCTGTTTATGTTCTTCGCAGCACTGACTCTCGGTGCCGCCCTCCTCCTTGTCCTCAGCCGCAATGCGGTCACTTCGGCCATGGGGATGATCCTCGCCTTGGTCGGGGTCGCCGCCGAGTTCTTCCTGCTCGATGCCTACTTCCTCGGCGTCCTTCAGGTCTTGGTCTACGCCGGCGCCGTCATGGTGCTCTTTTTATTCATCATCATGCTTTTGAATACGGATGACCCTGAAGACAGCTATCCTTGGAAAACCGCGGCGATCGGCCTGGCGGCTTTCTTCCTTCTGGGCGCCGGCGTGCTGTGGCTTTTCCACTGGTCCGGAGCCGTCCCAAAAACCCTTGCGGGCCCGACCCCACCCGAACTGTCAATCAATCCGGCTGAGTTTACGACTTCCGCCAAATCTTTCGGTCGCCTCCTTTATAGCAAATACCTTCTGCCCCTGGAAATCGCTGGCTTCCTCTTGCTCGTCGCCCTGGTCGGCGTCGTCTCGCTGAGTAAAGACGCCAAAGAAGATAACGCTTAATTTCCGCCATGGAAAACACCTCTCTCGCCCATCACCTTATCTTAGCGGGGCTGCTCTTTGTGCTCGGCCTCACCGGCGTCCTCGTTCGTCGTAATCTCTTGGTAGTTTATATGTGCCTCGAGCTCATGCTCGCCGCCGCCACCCTCGCCTTGGTGGCCTTCTCGCGCTTTAACCGCACGATGGACGGCGCCGTCTTGGTCTTCTTCGTCATCACCGTCGCCGCGGCGGAAGTCGCGGTCGGCCTTGCGTTGATCGTCGCCCTCTTCCGTCGTCGTGGCACCGTCCAAACCGACGCCCTTAACACCCTGCGCGACTAAGTCTCTCGATGGCTCCCTATCTTCTTCACTGGATTTTATTCCTCCCCCTCGTCGCCGCCGCATGCTCGGCCCTTTTCCTGCGCCGGCAGGGCGCGATCGCCGCGTGGTTTTCCACTGCCACCGCCTTCACCATCGCCGGTCTGGCGCTCAAAGTTTTGTTAACGGGTGGCGATATCACTTGGCACATCGAGCTGGCTAAGTTCGGCGATATTTCGCTCGGCTTCGGCTATCTGCTCGACGCTAACGCCCGCCTGATGCTTTTCGTAGTGTCGTTCGTGGCCGCCTGGATTCACCTCTTCTCTGTCGGTTACATGAAAGAAGACGCAGCTCGCGGGCGCTTTTTCGCCGGTCTGTCGATTTTCATGTTCTCCATCTTGGGTATCGTTGTCGCCGACAACCTGCTGATGACTTTTATCTTCTGGGAACTCGTCGGTTTCAGTTCTTACATGCTCATCGCCCATTATTTCGATAAGGATTATGCCGCCGCCGCGTCGAAGAAGGCGTTCATCGTCAACCGGGTCGGCGACCTTGGCTTTATCCTCGGCATCGCGATGTGCCTCTCGCTCTACGGCACGCTCGACTTCGCCGCGCTCAAGGACCACGCCGCCGCCGCCAAGACCATCCCGGTCGCCGTCGGAGCGTTGCTCATGTGCGGGTTCCTCGGTAAGTCCGCCCAGTTCCCCCTGCATGTCTGGCTGACGGACGCCATGGCCGGCCCGACGCCGGTCTCGGCGCTCATCCACGCCGCGACCATGGTGGCCGCAGGCGTCTACTTCATGGCCCGCGTGAGCTTCCTGCTCGCCCCTGAGGTCCTGCAGTTCATCGCTATCTCCGGTGCCGGCATGGCCGCACTGGCCGGTCTTTGCGCCTTGGCGCAGACTGATATCAAGAAATCTCTCGCCTACTCCACCCTCGCCCACCTGGGCATCATGGGATGCGCGCTGGGTCTTGGTCGCCCTGACCTCGCCGTGTTGCACATGGCGATGCATGCCTTCTTTAAGGCCACCCTATTCCTCGGCGCTGGCTCGGTCATCCACGGCTGTCACCATGAGCAGGACATGCTCAAGATGGGCGGCCTGCTGAAGAAAATGCCTTTCACCGCTGCGACCTTCATCGCCGCGACGCTTTCAAATTGTGCGGTGCCTTTCTTCGCCGGGTGGTATTCCAAAGATGCGATCATCGAGGCCGCGTATGAACATAATTTTGCGATTTTCGCGTTTCTTGCCATCGCCGCCTTGGCCACCTGCCTCTACAGCGGTCGCATGATTCGCTTGGTCTTCCTGGGCGAAGCCAACTCCGAAGCGGCCGAGCATGCTCACGAATCTCCTTGGACGATGACTCTGCCGATTATCGTCCTTGGCTTGGTCTATTCCATCGCTGGAGGCTTCTTAGCCCACTCCCTTATTCCCGCCTCCGCCCTTGGGGTGGTCGCGAAGCCACTCGAAGAGATGGCCTTCCACCTCACCGCACCCGCCACCCTCGTCGGGCTACTTGCCTTGCTCCTAGGCTTCGGCGGTGCCTTGAAATTTTATGGCATCACCCGAGGGAAGGACGCCCTGCAGGTCGTCTCCCCACGCACCTACCATCTCCTCGAGCACCGCTGGATGGACGGCCTCTACCGCTGGTATATCGATAGCATCCAACGTCGCGTCGCGGAGTTCATCGCCTTCCTCGACTTACTCCTGATCAACGGCGTCGCCGTGCGCTGGATTGCCGGCGGCGTTCCCGCGGTACTTGGCTACTTCACGGGTCGCTCTTTCCATCGCGGCCAAACCCGCGGCTACGCCCTCTGGATCGTACTCGGGACCCTTTTCTTGGCCTGGTTCCTTATCGCTCGCTAACTCATGGACACTTTTCCTGCCACTCTCCTGCAAGTTGCGATCACCGCACCTGTTCTCATCGGCCTGATTCTCATCGCTGGACGATCCCTACCGCGGAGCTTTGCTTCGGGCTTTGCCTTCACTGGCTTTGCCCTTCCGGCCCTCATCGCCCCGTGCCTGCTCGTCCTCTGGATCAACGACGCCACCTCGCCCCTACAATTCCGTACCGATGGCCCTTGGGGCTTTGGCTTCGCCTTGAACGGTCTGGGTGCGCCGCTACTGGCCATGACATCGCTCATCGGCCTGGCTGCCGGGATCAAAGCGCTAACCCAAGATGTCGAGGCTCGTAACACCTACCTCGGTCTCATCCTTTTCATGCTCGGTGGTACGCTTGGCGTCTTTGCGACCGACCACTTAATCGGGTTTTATTTTTTCCACGAATTCGCACTCATTCCGACTTTTATCCTGACGCTCTTCTGGGGTGGCGAGGGACGCCGGACGGCCGCCATGCAAATGGCGGTTTACCTGACCGCTGGCGCGATGGCCTCGCTCGCCGGTATCCTCATCGCCTTGGACGCGGCTAATCTCTCTTTTGCTAATGCGACTTTCGTCAATGTCGCTGATAGTCTGGGTACAGCGAAAAATATCCCCGCCGCCACCGGTGCGCTGGTCCTCTTAGGATTTGGAACGCTCGCCTCGCTCTTCCCTTTTCACTCTTGGGCCGCTCCTGGATATTCCGCTGCCCCGACGCCCGTCTCGATGATTCATGCCGGAGCGCTCAAAAAATTCGGGATTTACGGCCTCATCCTTTTGGGCTTAAGCAGCCTGAATATCTCGCAAGGAACGCTGGGTTCCTGGTTCCTTTGGTTGGCCATCGGCAATGTCTTTATCGTTGGTCTGATTTGCCTGACGCAACGCGACCTCAAACAATTACTCTCCTGGAGCTCGGTAGCACACATGGGCCCCATCTTCCTTGGCATCTGGGTCTGCGGCGCCTCCGGCAAAGCTGCGGGACTTGACGCCGCCGCCTTTTTGATGGTCGCCCACGGTTTATCTTGTGCGGCTCTTTTCCTGCTCGCCAATGCGGTACGTCAACGCGCTGGCACCTACCGTCTAGACGAGTTGGGCGGCTTGGCCTCGCGTGCTCCCGTACTTGCCGCTTTCTTTATCGCCGCCACGATGGCATCGATCGGCCTCCCGGGCTTCGGAAATTTCTGGGGAGAAATCGGTGTCTTCCTCGCCCTGCGGGCCCAACCCCTCTGGATTCAAGCCATCGTCGCCTCGACCGTCATCATCTCGGCTATCTACGCTTTACGGGCGGTGGCTGCTACCTTCTTCGGGCCAACTTCTGCTCCTTTAACGGCTCGCTTGGAAACCGCCCCTTTCGGCGACATCAACTGGATCGAACGGATCGCGGCGAGTATTCTCCTCGGCGCCTCCCTGACCATCGGGTTCATGCCCTCGTTAGTCACTAAATCAACCAATCCCGTTTCCACTGGGGTCGCGAACTTCTCGCAACGCACGACGACCGCACCTGCGGCCAAGCCAGCCGCTCCCGCCCAATCCCAACCTTCCGCCCGATGAGTTTAATTTTTGCTAATATCGATGTGGCTTTCAAGGCCCTCGCCCCTCGCTCTGCCGACTGGCTTTCGATTGCCCCCGAAATCGCCGTGGCGGGACTAAGTCTCTTATGCCTGGTTCAGGCGATGCTTCTGCCCGCCAATCTGCGATGGCTGATCTCCGCGACGGCCCGCTCCGGACTGGTGCTCGTGATGGCCATGGCCCTCGTTCCGCAGGCCGGCTGGAAACTCGCGGAAGATGTCGCCACCTTCGCCGGCCTCCTTCGGCAGAACCTGCCTTACGAAGTTCGTCTCGTTTTTCTTTTCTCCGCCTTACTGACCAGTTTCGTGGCTGACCGCTTCCTACGCGACCGCGGAGCGGCCGTTGCTGACTATCATCACGTACTATTAGTCGTCACGGCAGCCTTCATGCTGCTCGTGCAATCCAACCACTTCGTCACATTCTTCCTCGCCCTCGAAACCGCCGCCGTCGGCCTTTACATCCTTGTCGGTTACCTCCGGAAGAGCGATGCCTCCCTCGAGGCTGGCGTTAAATACCTCGTCGCCGGTGGCCTGAGCTCCGCGCTTCTCCTCATGGGCATGGTGCTGGTCTACGGCTCGCTCGGCGCCGTTGGCGTCGCCGACTCCCTTAACTTTACGCAGATCGGTAACGCGCTCGCCGCCGGCAAAGGTAGCGCCCTGACCTTGGCAGGCGTGGCACTCATCTTAAGCGGCGCAGCCTTTAAGCTCGGAGCCTTCCCTTTTCACACCTGGATTCCCGATGTTTATCAAGGCGCCCCGACGCCAACCACCGCCTTCCTCGCGACGGCATCCAAAGCCGCGGGAGCCTTTACGTTGCTACTCTTGGTCACGGGTCCCTTCGTCGCATTAGCGCCGAAGATTGCGCCGCTCCTCGCGGTCATCGCCGTTATTACTTTGCTCGTCGGTAATCTTGCGGCCCTTGCCACCACGGACGTCAAGCGGGCCTTGGCCCTGTCGGGCGTTTCGCATGCCGGCTTCATCTTGGCAGCCATCACCGCCGCGTTGACGATGCCGACCGTCACCGCTTTTGATTATAACGCCGAGCAGACCATCGTCTTCTATCTCTTGGCCTACATCATCGGCACCTTCCTCACCACCCAGGCCTTGGCCTCCATGCCTGCCCCGGAAGACCACCGTCGCCCGATTCTCGCCCTCCGCGGCTTGATGCGTCGCGCCCCCATCCTTGCCGGCGCCCTCGGGTTCGGCATCGGCTCGCTCGCAGGCGTGCCACCCACTGTTGGCTTTATCGCCAAACTTCTCATTCTCGTCCTCCTCGTCAAAGCTAAGCTCTGGTGGATTCTGGGTGCCGCCCTCATCAGCGTCGCCGTCAGTATTCATTATTACTTTAGCATCCTGCGCGAAGCGGTCGTCCGTCCGAGCGAAGACGGTCAGGAACTCGCTCCGCTGGAAGTTTCCTTTGCTGCTCGCTTCGTGATCGGTGCCCTCGCGGCCGCTTCGATCTTGGGCGGTCTGCTGGTTCTGTCCTAACGCCCTCGCCCGCGACCGCGCGGGTGGTGCTTACGATGCGCATCCGATAAGGCCGAGCGTTCGACGGCCGCGTAGATCTGCGTGGTCGCGATATCCGCATGCCCCAACATTTCCTGGATTGAACGCAGATCAGCCCCGCCAGCCAGAAGGTGGGTCGCAAAGGCGTGACGCAAGAGGTGAGGCTTTACCGGGACGCTCACTCCCGCTTTCGCCGCCGCTTGCTTGACGCTTAACCAAAAAGTCTTGCGAGACAAGGCGACGCCGCGGGCGCTGAGGAAAAGGGCACTGCCCGTCTTGGGTCTGGTAAGCTTAGGCCGACCCTCCGCGAGGTAAGCCCGCAAGGCGACCAAGGCCGTTTCCCCCACGGGTACGACGCGATCCTTCGAACCCTTCCCGCGCACGCGCAATAAAGCGGAGTCGCTATCGACCGCCTGGATTTCCAGGCCGCATAATTCTGATATACGTAGGCCCGAACCATACATCATTTCCAGCATCGCCCGATCACGCAGGCCTTGGGGCTTGGAGGTATCGGGAGCCGAAACGACTTGCGCGACCTGGGCGGGCGTGATCGTGCCGGGTAGTTTACGCACCGCCTTGGGACTACGGGCAAGCTCCGTGAAATCGTCGCGCCGCATCCCGGAACGGACCAGGTAAGCCGCCAAGGAACGCACCGCCGAAAGTCGCCGGGCCAAAGAGGTGGCGACGTGACCTCGGCGATCCAGCGCTCGCACCCATGAATCGACTTCCGCGAGACCCACCTCCGCCCAGTTCGATTTACCGACTCGACCGCAATGAGCGGCGAATCGGAGTAAGTCGGATTCGTAAGCTTCGACCGTCAACTTGGCCAAGCCGCGCTCCAACGCGAGATGGCCCAAAAAACCGTCCACGGCCTCCTGAAGGTCGGGCGGCACTGCGGCACCTTTCGCTCGAGCTTTCCTGGACATGCGTCATCAGTATTGCCCAGCAGGGCAAGGAGTCCATAAGGATTGAGTATGTCCAGCCAGCGAGAGCGCGCCATGAAGCCCACCGACCTCCGGGGGATCCTTCGTTATGTCCCGATGTTCCGCGACCACGTCTTCGTCGTGGCCGTCGATGGCTCGATCATCAGTCACGAGAATTTTGCCAATATTGTCACCGACATCGCCGTCCTGCGGAGCCTGTCGATCAAGGTCGTACTCGTCCATGGCATCGGCCAACAACTGATTGGTCTCGCCGGGGAACATAATATTGCGCTTTCCGATATCCAAGGCGAAGGACCGACGGATACCGCGACGATGTCGCTCGCCCGCGAAGCTTCGGCCTTGGTTTCGCAATCCGTCCTCGAACACCTTTCGCAAGCC
Organism: Verrucomicrobiota bacterium; assembly: GCA_037131085.1. GTDB lineage: Bacteria > Verrucomicrobiota > Verrucomicrobiia > Opitutales > UBA953 > UBA953. The sequence goes on from JBAXRS010000006.1 coordinate 25,215, forward strand.
GGTTTGCGCTGCGCGATCACGAACGCCGTGCGCTCCACCAAGGTCGGCGTGATCAAAGGAAAGAATTACCTCTTCACGGGCAAAGTTGAAAAGGTCGATGCTGCGATTCTGAAATCAATGCTCGCCCAAGACATTCTGCCGCTGGTGACTCCGATCGTCTGCGACCGCGAAGGTCAATCATTGCGCGTCAACAGCGACCACCTCGCCATGGAACTGGCCGTCGCCTTGGGCGCCTCCAAACTCATCTACCTGACGCCTTTCAGCGGCCTGCAAATCGAAGGCGTCTTGAAAGTGAACCTCCCGGAGGATGAGCTCAAAAGCCTGCTCGCGAACAAGCATGCCAAACTCGATCCGCGCATCCGCAGCAAAGCCGTCCAAGCCGCCAAGGCATTGGCTGAAGATGTGCCCCGCGCCCACATCCTCGATGGTCGCGTCTTCGGAGGCTTACTCACCGAAATCTTTGATAAGGTCGGCCTCGGCACGATGGTTCACGCCAATGACTACGACCGGATTCGGCAGGCCAAAAAGAAAGACGCTCAAGCCCTCTACAACCTCGCCAAACACGGGGCCAAGACCGACGCGCTCGTCGGGCGGACCCGCCAGCAGATCGAGCAATCTTTTGGGGAGTTCTACGTCTACGAAATCGATGACAGCATCATCGGTTGCGCCGCCCTTAGGCCGTACCCCGGCGGCAAATCGATGGAAATCTGCGCCGTCTATGTGCAGCCTTTCTACCACGGACGCGGCGTCGGTCGGAAGCTGGTCGAATTCGCGAAACGTCGCGCTAAAGACTTGGGTGCCAAGAAACTCATCGCTCTCACGACGCAGACCCAAGGCTTCTTCCAATCAGCTTGCGGCTTCCAAGTCGCCACGCTTTCTGAGCTCCCGGCGGAACGCCGGAAAGAATTAAAGGCCAGCGGTCGCAACTCGCAGGTGCTGGCCTTCCCTCTCCGCCGTTTGAGCGATTCGGTACGCTAATTCCGCCGCCATTACTTACTGGCGGTGAAAAATGCGCGCTGCTTTTCCGTAATCGGCACCGCCAGCTTTTCCATGACGAGAAGGAAATCTTCCCAGAGCGTCCGCTTGGCCGTGGCACTGGGATTATGCAGCAAGTAATTGGGGTGAAAGGTCGCCATCAAAGGGATGCCGGCAAACTCCCGCCACTGCCCGCGGGCCTGCGTAATCGGCACGCCGCTTCCCACCAAAGCCTCGAAGGCTTGGCCGCCTAAAGCGACGATGACCTGGGGCCGCACGATTTCGATCTGAGCTTTAAGGTAAGGGTGATTGAACGCCAATTCCTTAACGGTTGGCGGACGTTTCCCGAATACGGTCGGGGGCTCCGGGCGCCACCCCATGACATTTACTAAAAATATATCTTCCGCCGGAATTGCGGTAGCCGCGAGGATGCGTTGCAACAAATCGCCCGAGGCTCCAACAAAAGGCTTCCCGCTTTCGACTTCCTCAATCGTCGGCGCGTCTCCGACAAACAAGACTTTCGCTGAGAGCGATCCCGCGCCCACGACGGGATTTTGTTTGGCGGCCAGATGCCGACGCGTTTCCACACAGGCATGAATCAGGGTGGTCAAGGCGGCCATCCGCTCCGCCTTGGTCCCCGGTGGAATCGTAAAAATGGGTGGCGGCGGTATCACCAGCTGAGCAGGCGCTTCGGCCCGGGCGGCAGATTTAGGGCCAACAGCGGGCAGGACGGCGACAGGGGGCCGCAGAAGGCCGGCAGGCGATGGGCTCGAAGCAGCTCCCATCGCTAAAGCCTTCAGCGCCGCCAAAGATGCATCCGAGACGCTGACGTGACGCACCCCGGAGGCTTTCTGGCGTCTCAGCTCTTCGATGAGGACGTCTAGGGCTTCGGCGGGATCGTCGATCACGGGTGGGAGATGGATTGGATGGCGCGGGCGAGGATCAAATCTTTCTCCGTAATCTGCCCGCCGGCGTCATGGGTACAAAGCCGAAGGGACACCCGATTCCAACTATTGTGGATTTCCGGGTGGTGGTCGAGTCGCTCGGCCTCGGCCCCGACCTGGTTAATGAAGGCTAAGGCGGCTTTAAAATCCTTTAACTTATAGACCTTCAACAACTTAGCGTTTTCAATTCCCCATCCATCTAGGCCTGGTAGGGCCTCTTGGATCTGGATTTGGGTCAAAGCTGCGCTCATAAAAAAAGCATCTTTCAGCCCCCTAACCGAGTCAACGCTGGGCTAAAGTAAGACCCCTATTGTGAATAAACTTGCCGATGAACCCATAACTTGTCTTACAGGGGGTCAGGTTTAACTCTGAAAATAACCAAACCAAGAGTTAAGCCCCGCAATAATCCGGTGAGTTGACGGTCGTTAAGACGGCAAATCGAAATCCGAAGGTCGGAAACGGGCAATGCGGTGTAGGAAACAAGCAAAACAAAAGATATGGAAAACAAACTGTTCGTGGGTAACTTACCCTGGGCTGCAACCGAATCCGACATCCGGGCTCACTTCGCACAAGGTGGCGAGGTGGTATCCGTGGAAGTCATGATGGATAAGTTCACGGGTCGTCCTCGTGGCTTCGCCTTCGTGACCATGGGCAATGCGCAGCAAGCGCAGGATGCCATCGCTAAGACTGAAAACATTGATTTCATGGGTCGTCCCTTGAAGGTCAATGTTGCCCGTCCTCGTGAAGAGCGTCCTTCCTTCGGCGGCGGAGATCGTCCTCGTTCGGGCGGCTTCGGCGGCGGAGATCGTCCTCGTTCCGGCGGCTTCGGCGGTGGAGATCGCGGCGGCTTCGGCGGCGGCGGCTCTCGCGGCGGCTTCGGCGGCGGCGGCGGTGGCGGCTCTCGCGGCGGCTTCGGCGGCGGCGAACGTCGCTCCGGCGGCTTCGGCGGCGGCGACCGTGGCGGATACTAATCGTAAGATTTAAGATCCACACTCACCGGGGCGCCTATTGGGCGCCCCTTTTTTGTGCCTATTTCCCTAAAAAAGCGTAATCCACTTGTCGCAACTGGCCAGCCTCCTACTCATATTTTCCACCCCATGAAGCGTCTGACCTGTATCCTGTTCCTCGCCCTGGCTTTAGTCCCCGCCCACGGCGCCCTCAACACCGACGGACTGCCCGCCGGCGCAGTCGCCATCGCGGGCTTTGACCTCGCGACCTTTACCACCACCCAGCTCGGACAGGCGGTCCTAAAGGCCGGCCCGATTAATACCGGTAACAGCGTCGACTCTAAATTAGCCAAAGATAAACTTGGCATCGATATCCAGAAAGACATCCACGCCGTCGTCCTTGGTGTCTATCCTGGAGCGGACGGTAAGGTATCAGATAAAAACGCCCAAGGCGTGATTCTGATTCGCGGTAAATTCGACCCCGCCAAAATCAATGCCGCGGCCAAGGATGCCAAGGTGCCGTCCACGCCAGCGGGCAAATACCAAGCTTGGGAAGCCGGCGCTTTCTTTGACGCGATCCTCGGTCCGAGGCCCAAGGACGGTGGCGGCGAGGCCTACCTCGTCGTCACTTCCGCCGACCTGATCGCCATCGCCAGCAAGGATTTCCTCGACCGGGCACTCACTGCCTTGGAGAAAAATACTAAGGCCGAATTGCTACCGAGCGAGGTGCGCGCCAAATTCGCCGCCGCCGCCAACGGGTGGGCTTTCCTCTACGTCGATGCCACTCGGGCGAAGATGAAGGATGACTCCTCGGGCATTAATGACCTCACGGTCGTGCTCGGCGAAAGCGCCACCGACCTGCAACTCAGGATCGCGGCCAACTTCATCACCGCGGAGAAAGCGACGAGTATACGCAAGCAGGTCAAGGGATTACAGGCCTGGGCCATGATGGGCCTCATGAATAATGATGACAAGACCCCCGCGGAGAAAGAAGACTTGCAGACGCTTTTAGAAATCATCCAAAAGATTCGCATAGGCGGCGAAGCCAACCGGTCGACCCTTGACCTCGATTTTTCTGCGGAAAAATCCGCAAAAGCTATCGTGCACGCGATTGAGAAAGCGCAGAAGGAAAAGCCGAAGGCACCGGCCGCCAAATAAGGTCTGATGCGGCGTCCGTGGCTACTGCTCGTCCTTCTCGCGACGGCGAGCGCGCTGGCTTGGCTCTGGCTCAACCCTGCGGAACTCCGTCTGCGCATTGACCCGCGGAGCCGCGAGGTCGCGCTCATCATTCCCGCGGAGATGGTCGGTCGTCGTACCGCCACCGCGGTAATTCTGGCCCTTCCGGAACTCGCCGGGCCGGAACAGCGCGCCGGCCTGCGCGAACAGCTAGCACGCCCTGCGGTAAATTCAGCCCAGCGCGTGACCGTCGGCTTCATTCCCGGACAACTGGCTGAACTCACCGTAGACACCCCAGAAGTTTCCGACGGCGGCAAGGTCATCCCCGGCCTCGCCCGCGTGCAGTTACGGGGTGTGCCGCACGGCTATCTCCTCGTACACGCCGCACCCGCGAACGCCTTACTCGAGACCGCCGCCCGTCGCCGCTGGCTCGGTCGCGCGCTCATCGAAGCAGGCGCCCAGGCCGAAACGGCGACCATCGCAGTCGGCGAAAGCGACGACGGCGCCTTTCTCGTCGCGACGATCGCGTTCGCCTATCGGACCGGCGACGAGGCCGAAGCGGCGCTCGCTCGCCTGACGGAAAAACAAGGCGACACCGAAGCCCTTGGTTTCGCGGCGCGACCTGGCACCGACCGAATCACGCGGCAAACAAAACTGCTAGTGGTCCGGCTCGACATCGAGACGGACCTCGTCCTGCAGGCACTCCGACGTCGCTGACGCTCAGACGATCTCCAACGTGCCATCGGCCCGCAAGCGGCGATAATAGCAACCCGAGCGCGCCTTACCGTTCTCCTTCGTATGGCAGGCACCTTGGCCGGCCGGCCGGACTTTATATAGAATTGAATTCTGCTCACAGTTGACGCGCACCTCGAGGAGCTCAAGGAAGTCGCCGGAGGTCAGGCCTTTGATCCAAAGTTCATTGCGAGAAGTACTCCAAAAGGTAGCTTTCTTTTCCTTCAACGCCGTCTGCAAAGCCAACTCGTTGACATAGCCCAAAATTAAGACTTCCCCGGTTTGGGCGTCTTGCGCGACCGCCGGGATGACTTCCGCCTGTCCAGAGGCGATTTTACGCAATTTTGCGAAGTCCAAACGCAACTGGGCGCCCTCTTCTAGTTCTTTATCGGCCATAGAACCATTTGGCAGGCTCCCCGCCCTTCATTCAAGGCTGGAATCGGCCCCATATTTTCCTTACCGATAAGCAATATGTCGCTCAATAATTCCGCCGACCTTTCCCGTGCCGCCACCGAAGCCCGTGGCCTTGCCATGGACGCCGTGGCTGCCTGTCATTCTGGTCACCTCGGCCTACCCTTGGGCTCCGCTGAAATCGGTGCCGTACTCTATGGTAACTTCCTCCGCCACGACCCCGCGGCCCCGCAATGGGTCAACCGCGATCGCTTCGTGCTCTCCGCGGGTCACGGCTCGATGTTTATCTACGGCTGGCTTCACCTCGCCGGCTTTGACCTGCCCCTCGAAGAAGTAAAAGCCTTCCGCAAACTGCATTCCAAGACTCCTGGTCACCCCGAGTTCGGCGAAACGGTCGGCGTCGAAGCTACCACGGGCCCTCTCGGACAAGGCACGGGTAACATCGTCGGCATGGCCGTCGCCGCTAAGATGGCTGCTGCGCACTTCAACACTGCCGAACATAAGATTTTTGACCACCTCGTGGTCGGCCTCGCCGGAGACGGTTGCCTCCAAGAAGGCATTTCCCACGAAGCGGCCTCTTTCGCCGGCCGCTTCGGCCTCGATAATCTCATCATGCTTTACGATTCTAACGACGTCACGTTGGACGCGATGGCTTCGAAGACCCAAAATGAAGATACGGCCAAACGCTACGAAGCGGCCAACTGGGAAGTCTTTACCGTCAAACAAGGCAATGAATTAGGCCCGATTGCGGATGCTCTGAACCAAGCCCGGGCCAGCAAGAACGGCAAACCCAAGCTGATCATCTGCAAGACCATCATCGCCAAAGGTATCGCCGAAGTCCAAGGCACCGCCAAGGGCCACGGCGAAGCGGGCGTAAAATTTATCGATGCCTCGCGCCAAGCCCTCGGCCTACCTGCCGAAAAATTCTTCGTCTCACCTGAGACCCGCGCCTACTTCAACGCCCGCAAGGTCAGCCAAGCCGGCGTGCATGCCGAATGGCAGCAGACTTTCGTCGCTTGGTCCAAGGCCAACCCCGAAAAGGCCGCCCTACTGGCTCAAGCTCAACAGGGTAACCATGGTGATGTTCAAGCCTTGCTCACGGCGATTCCGGAGTTCGGCAAGAACTCGCTGGCCACCCGCGTCTCGGGCGAAAACTGCATCAACGCGGTCGCCAAAGCTTCGCCTCTCGTCTTGTCCGGTTCCGCCGACCTTCACGGTTCAACCAAGAATTATATTAAAGATGCGGGCGACTTCGACCTCGCCACGCCGACCGGCCGCAATCTCTACTTCGGCATCCGCGAACACGGCATGGGCGCGATCCTTAACGGCATCGCCTACCACGGTATCTTCAAGGGATCCGGCGCGACTTTCCTTACGTTCTCGGATTACCTCCGGCCTTCCATCCGCGTCGCCGCTCTCGCCAAACTCCAAGCGTTTTACATTTTCACCCACGACTCCGTCGGCGTCGGTGAAGACGGCCCCACGCACCAGCCGGTCGAAACCGTCAGCGCCCTGCGCTGCATCCCGAACCTCGACGTCATTCGCCCCGGCGATGCCGAAGAAACGGCGGCCGCTTTCGCCTTGGCCGTCTCGCGCCGCGACGGTCCCGTTGCGTTGATTCTTTCTCGGCAAAACGTTCCTTCACTAGACGTCGTCAGCGTGGCAACCCGCCGTCAAGGAACCCTCAAAGGTGCCTACGTCCTGCGTCAAGAAACCAGCGCCCTCACCCATATCCTCATCGGCACGGGCAGCGAAGTTTCGTTGGCGCTGGCCGCCGCGGAAGAACTCGGCACGGGCGTCCGCGTCGTCTCCATGCCTTCCATGGAAATTTTTGCCCGTCAACCCAAAGCCTACCAGCAGGAAATCTTGCCAGCCAGCTGCGTTAAACGCGTGAGCATCGAAGCCGGAGTCACTCTCTCCTGGGGCCGCTACGTGGGCACCGCCGGCACAGCGATTGGCACCGACCGCTTCGGCCTTTCGGCCCCTGGCGACGTGGTCATGCGCGAAATGGGCATCACCAAAGAAGCCGTCATCGCCGCCGCCAAGGCCCTCTAAGGTTCGGCACGTGGAACGCTCAGGACCCGTGGCCGCAAGGTCGCTGGTCCTTTTATTTTACCAACGTCAGTTCGGCCTGCGGGATCTTGAACAGGTCGCCCTGCTCCGATCCGAGCAGCAGGGTCTGGTCGTCGAACCAGGCGCACCCTTCCACCTGCCAAGAGAAAAGCGGAGGGGATAAAGGCGCCGCCCAGGCCCGGCCCGAGAAAAAATCCTCCCCGCGGTCGGGCATTTCAAAAACCCAGATCATGCGGTAGGTCAGCACAGCCAGCCGACGTCCGTCCGGCGAAAGGGTCGCATCGGTGACCATCCCATGGGCGTTGAATTGAGATATCTTTGTTAAGACGGCTTGCGCACCCGACGCGGGTAACTCCACGCGCCAGAGTTCCGTCAAGGTATCTCGCCGGTGCTTGGTCAGCAGGTAGATCTTTCCCTGAAAGATGAAGATCGCTTCGCAATCGTGCGCCAACTCGGGATCTGGGAAAGCGGTCTGGTCCGGCCAGCCGAAGACGTATTTCTTGAAGTCGGTAATCTCGGTCGTGCCGACTTTCGGCTCTTGAAAAACATACAAGGCGAGTTCCTTGCGTCGGGACACGTTGTTACCCACGTCCGCCACGATCATCCGGCCGGAGGCATCACCGGTCAGGGCTTCCCAGTCCACGTTGGTCGCTCCTTTTAAGTCCACCCCCGTCCATAAGCCTTGCGCCGTTTTCACGAAGGTCCCGTCCGCATGGATGGCAGAAATCCGTGGCTTAGCTCCCGAATCGGAAAGCGTCCAAAATAACCCTGGCTGGGACGGACTGGCCCAGAGCGCCGAGCACTCCGGGATGGTCGCCACGTTTAACTTTGCGACAGACTTCAGGGAGATTGAAGGAGTCTCTGTAAGGGTGCGCTCAATCAACGGCACCCCTTGCACCACGAGGTGGCCAAAGAGAATGAGAGCGCAACAAACCAATCGCATGGATGCAGGCTGTGACCGCCAGTCTCGGCTGGCAACCCGAAGCCGGCGACTTTGCTGTCGAACCTGACGATAAATTGGCCCAACCTTAGTCATGGCACGCTCTTCCGCACGCTCTCTCTGGACGGCGAAACTCCGCGACGGGGCAAAACTTACCCCAGTGAAGAAAATTTCCGGGGATCGAAAATTGCCTGCTCAAAAAGTCGCCCAGCCTCGCGGTATCCGGGCCATTATCCTTGGAATTGATCCTTCGCTCCGTGGCACGGGACTGGCGGTGATTGATAATCGGGGCGAGTCGCCGAGGCTTTTAGCCAGCATCACCCTCAAACTGCACCCTAAACTAATTGCTTACGAATGCTTGGGTCGAATTGCGGACGGCGTCGAAGCCATTGCCAAAAAACACGGCGCTACCCATGCCAGCATCGAAGAAACCATCTACGTCCAAAACTTTCGGACCGCCCAAGCGATGGGCGCTTCCCGTGGGGCTGCGCTCAGTGTGCTCGCCCGCCTTGGTCTCAGCGTCGAGGAATATGCCCCGAAGCGGATCAAGATGGCCGTCACGGGTCATGGCAGCGCGACCAAAGAACAGGTTGGTCGGATGGTCAGGTCCGTCTTAGGGCTGAATCATGATTTACCTCTCGATGAGTCGGATGCGGCGGCCGCGGCACTCTGCCATGCCTATACGGGACGACGGTAAGTCTTTATTCCTCGCTCACGACAAACTCATCCTCCCGGCCGCGGGCCTGACTCCACCGTGCCATAACTTCATGCAACGGAACGGGGCGAACCTTCTGCCGCAGATTGTAATCCCCCGCTTCCAGGCAGGCCTTTAACTGCGCCCAGACAGCCGCATACGAGCGGCTGAAACGGAGCGATCCGTCGCGTACGAGACTGGAAATGTGGCAACAGCCGCCGATTTCCGTCACCATGAAGCGACCAGCTTTGAGTTCCGCTTCGTTGGTCGTCCGCAAATCAAAACGCGCAAAATGCAGCCCAGGGAAACGCTTCGTGAAATCGTTAAGAGCAACGGTTAACTCCGTTGTGACTAAATCCGGACGATGGAGGCAAAGCGCACCGTGACCGTAACTCCCAGAAAGGTTGAGTACCACGATTTCGCCGGCCGGTACCACCCGATTCAGACCCTGGGCGTGACATTGCGTGAAAAGCTCCCCTCGCGACACCGCGATGTCATCAAGCCAAATGAGTTCCTCCAAAGTCTGCTCGCCATCGCCCATCACGGTCACGTTCTTCTTCTGGACGACCGCCATAATCCGTCCGTCATCGAAACCCGGATTGCGGCGCCAGACGATTTCGAACTCGGGTCCGGAAATCTTCTTCTGCAAAACAAAGTCTTCCTTGGCCGTACGCACGAAGCGCTCCAGCTGCTCGGAGTTCTTAAGGTAGCGCAGCCCGGCACCATCCTCGGCGACTTCGGGTTTAAACACCAAGGGAAAACCGTGGCAGACGGCAAAAGCCTCCGCTTCTCGCACGCGGTCCGCGGGCGTATCCTCCAGCGTCAAGGCCAGGCTGGGACAGCAACGGGAGTCACGCTGGAAGGGTCGTAATAACAAAGATTTGGAATCGCCGATGAACCCGCCGATGCGGCCGAAAGCCGGATTGGCCGATGCAAAAGCGGTCAGGCGAAGGTAACGCAGACTTAAGATCAGGACGCCAATTTTGACCGGAAGGAAGAGCAACCAGGACGGCCAATAGGACGGCTGCAGGAAGTTCTGGATCTTCATCACGATCTGTCTCCGCCCGCGCCAAGTGAGCGCCGGCAGGAACCAATGCGTGATCAGATGCAACGCGAAGAGGAAACCCAGAATGACCCACAAGGCATTGTTTTTGAAGCGGTAGAGCACATCCATCGCCGCGGCGCCGTACGTATAACCCAGCCACATCAAGGGTGGCGTCCAGATCAAGGCGGCAGCCAACAACAAGAAACCCAACCGGAAGAAATTCAGCTTCATGATCCCGGCGGTGATGAAGGTGGGTACGCGGCTCGCCGGGATGAAGCGGGAACTGACGACCACCAACATGCCCTTCGGGGTGGAGAACCAACCGGCCCATTGGTTGACCTTATGCTCCTTTATGAACCACTTGAGGGGCACCTTGCGAATCGCCTTACGTCCCCAGAATCTGCCTAAAGAATATAAGGTGACGTCGCCGATGAAAATTCCCAACGTGCACGCCGCGACGGCAGACCAAAAATCGATGATACCCACCGACACCATCAGGCCCGAAGCCAGGCAGGTGGGATCTTCCGCCACGAAAGTGCAAATCGTAATGATGATTAATAAAATCCAGAAATGCGAACCCTGCGCTTGCGGGATAGGCGGATCTTTTTCGGGCGAGACGACGGTGATTGCGGATGCATCCCGGGACTCATCGATAAATTTATGGACCTTGGCGGCAGCTAACGATGGATGATCAAAGGCCACATCGCGTCCCCCGTCCATCAGTTCGAGACGTGCCTGCGGAACCAACTTGGCCGTGTAACGGGCGGTGTCGGGCGAAGTCATCCAGTCGTTCTCTCCGTGGATCAGCAGCAACGGCTTGCGCCAACTGCGTAAGATTTTCTTGGAATCGGAGAGGTCGGTATCGAAGACGGTCTTCGCATAATCCCGATCCCAGGGTAACAAATCAGCGACGCCGAAGTTAGGCGTGAGCCGTGAGATACTCCAAAAGAAAGCCCCTTGGAACCCGTAGACGATCTTGTTCACCAATGGATTGCCGAGCATTTCAAATTCCTGCACGCCCGGGGCCGAGATTAACGTCATCGTCTGGACGCGGCTGGGATGGGCGGCGGCTAATTCTAAAGCAGCAACGCCTCCCAAGCCCTGTCCGACGACGTGATAACGTTTTATCCCATAATATTCCATCAAAGAGGCCACCACCTCGGCATTAGCTTCCATCGCATGGCTCGGCACCTCGCCCGGACTCGTATTAAACCCAGGCAGAAAAACTTCGACGACGGAATAGTCCCCCTGCTGCGCAAGCTCTTCGCACAACAGATGTCCGCGACGGTCCCACGGCACGCGGTGCAAATAGACGATGACGTTTTCGCGGAAACGTTCGGTGGCGCCCACCTGCGCCTCCTCGAGACCGGTGACGCCATGCAGGTGTGCGCGGACGGGAATCTTATAATCGAGCTGCTCGACCTTATTCCCCTTGAAATCGAAAGCCGGCACCTGGATGGGCGTACCCTGCGAATAACGTTCGATGACGTTGAAGAAGGGGAAAGCGGCGGACAGGCCTAATAATATCAAATAGGCGAGTACGCCCCACCATTTCCCAGGGACCCTCCCAAGGTTACGCTTGCGGTCAGCGGAGGTTGGCATCGAGCGTCCATCAAAGGAGGGGAACCCTAAGGTGCAAGGCGGGAAGGCGAAATAAGGCCTAAAGTGCTTTATTTATGGCTTCCTAATCGAACGGTTCCCTACTTGTGTAACCCCACGTGCAATCCACCGGTAAGGAACTTCCAGGCCTCAGCGTCACCCTCGATAAGATGGTGCACCATCGCGATGCCAACTTCCCTCCCGCCACCCCGCACGCCTTCGTTTATTTTTTAACAATTACGAACCTTTCGCAGGAAACCGTGCGCCTCCTCGGAAGGAAATGGATCGTCCGGCCGGCCGCCGGAGACCTCGAGGTCATTGAAGGCGACGGCATCGTGGGCGAAACCCCTTTATTGCCCCCGGGAGGTAAGTTTTCATATAATAGTTATCACCTCGCGGGGGGAGCCTGCGTGGCCGAAGGCGCCTTCCATGGCACCACGGCCCAAGGTGAACGCATCTTCGTAAGGATTCCCGCGTTGACGATGACCCCGCCCGCCCCCTCTTCCCTTTCTTAATGAGAATTACCGACTTAAACTCCGGCCGCGAAATCGGCGCCAACTGCATGCTCGCCGAATTCGGCGGCGTCCGCGTGGTGATTGATTCCGGCCTGCACCCTAAACTCTCCGGCCGCGCCGCGCTACCGCAATTCGACAAGATCCAAGGCGGCGTAGATGGCGTGATCCTGACGCACTGCCACCTCGACCACCTGGGCTCGCTTCCCCTGCTGATTCGCCAACACCCGGGCGCCCGAGTTTACGCCTCCGCCGCCACCACGCTCTTCGTCCGGCGCCTGCTGAATAATTCGATTCAAGTTATGAAAAGACAGCGGGAGGAAACGGGGATCACTGATTACCCGCTCTACGTCGAGACGGACGTCGAGCGCGTCGAGAATGCCCTCGCCGCCGTACCCATCGCCAACCCGCGCATCATCGGCCGCGGCGGCGAAGAAATCGCCATCACCTTCCACCTCGCCGGCCACGTCGCCGGGGCGGTTGGCTGCTTGATTGAACATCGGCGGAAGCGTCACTTCTTCACCGGCGACGTCAACTTCCAGGCGCAACGTACGGTAGCGGGTGCCAACTTTCCACGGCAACCTGTCGATACACTAGTCATGGAATGTACCCGCGGAGCGACCAAGACGATACCGACGATGAGCCGCAGCACTGAAGAGAAACGATTATTAAAGACCATCAACGAAGTCGCCGACCGAGGCGGTTCCGTCTTGCTTCCCGCTTTCGCCTTTGGGCGCATGCAAGAAATTCTGCTCTTCCTGCAAGATTCAGCCGATGCCGGCAATCTCGCCGATGTGCCCATTTTCTGTTCTGGCCTAGGAATGGATCTTTGCGATTACCTCGACGCGGCGAGCAAGAAGACCAAGCAGGTAAAATTCAGCCGGCAAGTATTACGCGATCTGAACGTCTTACCGCTTTCCCGTCGCTATACCCAACCTGGTAAAAATATGCCCGAAGCCGGCATCTACCTGCTCTCCAGTGGCATGTTGGTCGAAAAAACGCCCGCCTGGCGCGTGGCCGCCAACATCTTAGATCACGAAGAAAACGCCGTACTCTTTGTGGGTTACTGCGACCCAGAGACTCCGGGCGGAGAACTCATCGGGATGGCGCCGGGCGGAGAATTTAAATTCAAAAGCTTGGATCACATTTCTACGCTTCGTGCCCAAGTAGAGCGCTTCCATCTCAGCGGGCATGCGGATCGCGAAGAACTCATCGATTTCGCCAAAGACCTCGCGCCCAAGGACATCATCTTGACCCACGGCGATCCGCCCGCGCGAGCTTGGATGAAAGAGACTTTGGCGAAAGCGTTGCCGGCGACTCGCGTGCATGACCCCGAACCGGGAATACCTATCGACCTGTGATCACGGGCCCGCAATCCGTTGAAGATTGGCGTGAGTTTTTCCTCACGCGTGGTCCACGCATGGCGGCCGAGGCCTTCTTGATCCGCCTCAGCGAGGTTAACGCCACCGAACAACGCGCCGCCCTTTGCGGACTCCCCGACACCCGCACCCTGACGAAGCGTTTCGAAAATGCTTGGGCGCTGCGCGAAGCGCATCTCGGCGGCGTCCCATTCCTAACCAAGGATTTGTATTTCCGGACCGGTCACCCCACGTTTGCGGGCTCCACCTTTTTACCTGAAGAAATCGGCCCAGCCCGAACGACCTCCAGCCTCCCAGCCGCCTTCGAGCGCGATGCTGGCGCCGTGGAATGCGGGCGTACTCAATTACAAGAATTCGCATTCGGACTCACCGGCGAAAATCCGCACTTCGGCGATTGCCCTCACCCGACGCATCCGGAATTGCTGGCTGGCGGATCGAGCTCCGGCTCCGCATTCGCGGTCGCTCGCGGACTGGTTCCTTTTGCTTTGGCGACCGACACCGCTGGTTCCATTCGAGTTCCCTGCGGCTATTGCGGGATCTGGGGGCTGAGGCTTTCGCCTGACCTCACACCGGTCGGCGACATTTTCCCGCTCTCGCCGGGATATGACACCCAAGGCTGGATGGCGCGGACTCCGCGTGATTTACTTCAAGTTTCCCGCACCGTACTCGGCGAAGCCCCTCCGGCCGGAGGTGGCCTCTGGGCGGGTGACCTGGGCATGGGCATCCCCGCTGAGGATCTGGAGGTGATGAGAAAATTAGCCCTCAAGGCGGGCGCACAAGAGGATCCCGCTGCCGCTGAACTTCTGCGGATAGCCTGCAAAGAAGCGTCGACGGCTTATCCGATTCTTGGGGGTCATGCCGCTGCCCGCGTCCATGCGGCCTGGCTCGAGCGTCGAAAAGACAGATATGATCCGACGGTCTGGTCGCGCCTAGATGCCGGCCGCCAACGCACCCATGAAGAGCTTCGTCATGCGGAAGGTGTCCGCACGCGTATCATCGAAGCCTGCAAGGCCGTCTTTAGTCGGCACCATTTCATCGCACTCCCCTCGACCTTCGGCCCAGCGGTGAGCAAAGCCGGCGCCGACAATCTCCACCGTCAGCGACTACTCTCCCTCAACGCTCCCGCATCTTTGGCCGGCTTGCCCGCGGTGGCTGGCACAGCGTCCCGCTCGGATGGCCAGACCGTGGGCGTGCAATTCCTCTTCCCGGATATGCCTAACTTCGGGTGGAGTTCAATTTTGGAGCGCCTGACCTGATTAAAGGCGCTGGCGACGCATGTGCGCCGAAGGCTGCCCCAAGGCTTCGCGATATTTAGCCACCGTGCGTCGGGCGATCTGAACACCACGCTTACGCAACTCGACGGTGATAGCTTCGTCGGCCAAAGGCGCCGCCGGATTTTCGCGGGCCAGAATATCGGCAATCATTTCCTGAACGCCCTCTTGGGCCACCGTCCCGCCATCATCGGTGGCGACACCGGAAGTAAAGAACCAGCGGAATTCCCTGAGCCCATGCGGGGTCATCATCCATTTATTTGCCGCCGCCCGACCGACGGTCGTCTCGTGCACTTCCATCTCCTTGGCGACATCGGTCATCGTCAAGGGCTTCAGTTTCGAAGGGCCGTATGCAAAATATTCTGCCTGACGTTCAGTAATGATGCGCGCGAGTCGCTCGATGGTCCGCTGACGTTCTTCGATGGCGCCGATCAGGAACTTACCCTGCCGCATCCGTTCTAAAATATAAGTACGCTCTTTTTCACTGAGGGCCTGCCCGGCCAACATGTCTTTATAGGCCGGCACCAGACGCAACTTAGGGACGTGACGATCATCCATAATCACCCTCCATTTGCCGTCTTCCTCGAGCTCAACGGTGGCATCCGGCGT
Organism: Verrucomicrobiota bacterium; assembly: GCA_037131085.1. Taxonomy (GTDB): domain Bacteria; phylum Verrucomicrobiota; class Verrucomicrobiia; order Opitutales; family UBA953; genus UBA953. The sequence goes on from JBAXRS010000006.1 coordinate 40,522, forward strand.
CACCACGCGGTTATCGTCGCGCATGAAACGGCGAGCGGGGACGGTCTCGAGCTTCGCCAGTTCAGCTAAAGCCTCGCGGATGCCATCGATTTCGACGTCCAGAATGCGGGCACATTCATCCAAACGTCGGCCCATCATAGGCTCCCAGCAGTCCGCAATCAAACGTGCCGCCGTCGAAAGCCCGCGCCCGCGCTGGCGTAATTGCGCCGAGAAGCACTCGCGTAGATCGCGTGCACCGATGCCCGAAGGGTCAAATCCAAGTAATAAAGTGTGGGCCATCGTGACGGCTTCATAAGACTGGCCCGAACGTAGCGCGATGGTCGACAGGTCCTCCTCCAGGAATCCGCGCTCATCGAGCGCGGCGATCAGCAGTTTCAAAGCATTCTGGACAGCGGCATCATCGGAGGCCGTCCGGGCCTGTTCGGCAAGGTGCTCCGCGATGGATGATTCCGCCGTAGCGGACTCCATCATATGACGACGACGATCCTCGTCCTCCTGCGTATAGCCCTGCGAACGGACTTCCTCATAATAACTCTCGTCCCAATCTTCTTTCATCCGGCGGAGGGCATCAAAATCGTCATCCCCGAGAGAAAGTTCGCGCGGCCCGTCTTCTTCGGGCTCTTCCGCCCGAGCTGGCGCATCGCTAGACTCGTTTGCGATGGGTTCAACTTCTTCTAAAAGCGGATTGGCCGCCATCTCCTCGGAAATTTCCCGCAACAACTCCGCGGCCGGTACCTGCAGAATCCGCAGAGATTGCCGGAGCTGCGGTGTCAGGACGAGCCCCTGTACCTGCTTTTGCGATTGGTTGATGCCTTGATGGGCCATAGATTGACTACACATCCTAAACCCTGGGACGGACTTTGCAAAGGGTAACCTATCGCCAATCCGTGTGCCATCATAAGGCTTAATTTCAACGTAAAGCCATCCCGTCCGTCGATTTACACCGCGCGCCATGCGGCGTTACGGTCGACCGCAGCATACTCTTGGTCTAAAAATTGATCATCTCCACCGCTTAGATGGATTAATTCCTACGCACCCAACAATCCGGCTCGGAACAGTCGGCCATCTGCACGGAAGACAGGCGCGTCACTTTGCCCGTGACACTATCCACCACGGCGAGCCAAGAGTTTGTCTTCGTGGCTTGAGTGGCGATCAAGTGACGGCCATCGGCGCACCAGGAAGCGTGCGAAAGATCAAGCGGACTCGTGACGGGCACCGGCGTCACCGTCCCCGCACTCAAATTAATGATTCCCAAGCTGAGTTTACCCGATTGGAACGTAAAGATGAGCTGGTTAGGTACTGAAGGATTCCAGCGTGGCTCCGTGCAATAACCATAGCCCGTCGAAACCCGCGTCACGCCGCCCCCCGCGGAACTGGCGAGGTAAATACCAGGATGCCCGACTGGTCCGCTCGTCAGCGCAAAACGAGCACCATCTGGCGACCACGACGGATCCGCATCCACATCGGGCGTCGCGATGACACGGTGCGGGGCCTCGCCATTAGGGCCAGCGACGAAAATATCCATGGTACCTTTGTTGGATGAACCGAAAGCAATGCGCCCATCCGGACCCGAACTTGCTGCGCCCAAGGCGCCCCGAACATCCGTGATGACCTTCCGCGGCTCGCCGATGCCATTGGTCGAAAAGATTTCCGGAAAGCCGGTGCGCACCGAAGAAACGAAATAGACCCGCGTGCCGTCCGCCGACCATCGCGGCCCGATTGAGGTGTTGCGATAATTCGTCAGCCGCAGCGTCTTCGAGCGCGCCAAGTTGGTAACGTAGATTTCCTGATTGCCAGAAAATTTGGAAGTGAAGGCAATTTTGGTGCCAGCAAAAAGCGGCTTGAGTTGCCACCGTTTACCGAGCCCGACGAGAGCGGCGTCGGCCGTGCGCAGGGCCAATTCATCCTCGTCCTTGCCTTCGACCGTCGATTGAAAAGCGAAACGCGCATTGTCGCACGCCACGGTGGCCGTCAGCCCGCTTCGGCTGATCGCTACTTTGACTGAAGATCCGGCACGCAAGCTGATCGCACCATGGGTCGAGAGGGCGAACTGCACCAGATTTCCCAGTACTTGGTCATCTGAGACCACCGAGATCGGGATGATGCCCTTCTGCAATTCGGCGTCGACGCTGTCGTTGATGACTACTCGATCCTGGGCGGAAAGAAGAGAGACGGCGAAGAGAGCAAAGAGGGCAAGAAGTCGCATGGGTGAGAGCAGAGAGGGCAGAATTAAATCGATAGCAGTTTGACCTGACTTAGGGCGGGAGTTCAATCTCACTAATGCCACTCGATAAGGAATCTGTTCAGAAGGCCCTCAGCCAAGTCCGCTACCCGGGCTATAGCCGAGACATTGTCGCCTTCGGGTTGGTCAAGGGCATTGAGGTCACCCTCGAAGGTAAAGTCACCGTAGGTCTGGCAGTGACAACGGCCGATCCGGCCATTCCGAAGAAACTTTACGCCGATATTGAGTTAGCCCTCAAGGCCATCGGCGCCGTGCAACCAGAAATCGCCATCACCGTCACCATACCCAAGACGCCGCCAGGTGCTGCCGGCTCACTTGGAGCGGAAGTCAAATTACCTACCAATGCCGGTGTCGGCCAAGTCAAACACATCGTAGCGGTGGCCAGCGGCAAGGGCGGTGTCGGCAAATCGACGTTTGCCGTGAATCTGGCCTGCGCTCTCGCCCGTTCACTATCCGAACAAGGCCGACCTGGCCGCATTGGCCTGATGGACTGCGATATCTACGGCCCCTCCGTCCCCTTGATGATCGGCGTCAACGCCCGCCCCACTCTGGATGGCGACGTCTTGATTCCCCTTGAGAACTTCGGGGTTAAAATCATGTCCATGGGCCTGCTTATCGAAGCTGATGCGCCCGTCGTCTGGCGCGGCCCGATGATCATGAAAACCATCACTCAGTTCGCGACTAATGTCCGCTGGGGCGAATTAGACGTCCTGCTCATCGATCTGCCACCCGGCACTGGGGATGCGCAATTATCCATCGCCCAGGCCATGGCCTTGAGCGGGGCCGTCATCGTGACCACCCCGCAGACCGCCGCCGTTGCCGTGGCTTTACGTGGAGCCGCGATGTTCGCGAAAGTGAGCGTCCCCATCATCGGCGTCGCGGAAAACATGAGTTATTATGAAGGGACTGACGGCCAGCGCCAATACCTCTTCGGTCAAGGCGGGGGACTGCGCGTCGCCACGGCCCTGA
>JBAXRS010000007.1:0-41674 GCA_037131085.1 Verrucomicrobiota bacterium
CTTCAGGTTATGAGCCTGACGAGCTAACCGGGCTGCTCCACCCTGCAATCAGTGGAAGGTGAAGATGAGAGGGCGGAGGGCAGTGCCGCAAGCCATTTTTTTGCTGGCTTTGAATGGCGGGCAAAGGGCTCTGATTAGAATGAGATTGAAGCAGTCCCATAGGGGCTAAACATATCTTCACCCCGCTAGCCGATGAACGAAGACGTACCAACGCCTCCTGCCCCAAGTCCTGCCGATGACGTCAATCCGTTCGTCGTCAGTCCGGAGATTGTCGTAGATGCCTCGATCTCTAAGCGTAAGCGGCCTAATTTTTGGCGTCGATTAGGCGGCGAAGGGCTGACCGTCTCCATCGGGATTCACGTGGCCCTAGTGTTGGTCGCGGCTTACTTCGTGATTTCCACCGTTACGACGAACGCCAAAAAGGAATCCAATGCTTTCGCGACGGGTGCGGGCGGCGGTAGCGGGGGAGAAAAAGCCAAAACTTTCCAGCACAAGATTCAGCCGAAAAACGTGAAGACGCTCTCAAAGAGCACGACCCGCATCACTTCGAAGAGCGCTTCGGCTTCCATCGTCTTGCCGGACATGCCGGCTTCGGCTTCCGCGGCTTCGATGGTTTCCGGTATGATGGCTGGTGGTTCCTCCAAGGGTTTTGGTGGCGGCTCCGGTGGCGGGATCGGCTCTGGTAAGGGTATGGGCGTGGGCGGCGGTAAGAACTTCGTCTCCAAGCCGGTCATGGGCGCCAATATCTTTGCGCAGAAAATTGCCGTTTACTTCGACTCCTCAGACTCGCTCATCGATTACCTGGACAAGGTGCAGGACGAAATCAAAAAATCTTTTCCGGATGCGGACGTTTTTGTCTACGAACAGCCGGCTATTACGATTCAGGACGGGGATGTCGTCGGTGGTCATGAATTCATGCGGGATAAGAAAAATGTCATCGCCCGTAAGGTTAATACCAATCCCAAGCGCCCAGGTGGCGGCGATAAGCCGGTGACGGAACCCAAGCACCTGTCGGCGGTTGGTAAGAATATTTTTTCTCGTTATGACGCTAATTTCCGGGCCGGAAAATTGGGCGCATGGCTGGATATCTTGCGCAAGGAGAAGGCTTATGACGCCTTAGTAGTTTTTACCGATTTTGATGATTATGGCCTGACGCAAATCCGCATCAAGGGCGTCAAGGTCGAGAAAGGGATGAAGCCTTCGCCTTTAGTGGTCTTCTCCGACGATGCTAATTATGGCGTGGGTCGCGGCATCGATAACCGTAAGCCGATGGAAAAAGAGTGGGAGAAGGAGTGGATTACGACTTTTACCGGAGCTAAGACTGGCGCGACCCCCAAGCTCTATGTTTTTTCGACGAAGAAGAAGCCAGGCGACTTTTTGACGGAATGCGTCAAGGCCTCGGGTGGCGAAGTCGTCATGCTGACGGGCATCGCTACGGGCACGCCTACGGCCGTTCCAGCCACGGCAGCTGCGGTGCCGGGCATGACGGTGAAGCCCGTCCGCTGATTGGATTCTCAGCGTAAGGGGTTTCACTGAGGCGAATGCCAGATTTCGTTCTGAGGGATGATTGACGAGACGGTGCCTTGAGGCGGCAGGTATCTTGTTAGTCTGGTTGCATGTCATCTTCCGCGCCCATGCTGGTATCGCGTCCGCGAACTCGTTCTTGGCGCAGTTTGTTGATTTCACTGCTCGTGCACGGGTTACTCGTTATCATGGCCTGTTGGATCGTATTTCGGCAGCCTGGAAAAGTGCGGAAGCGGAAGCCGTCGCCGGCGTTTGTCGTGGCGGGCGGGGGCGGTGCGCCAGCCGTTTCTCAGCATGCCGTCCAGCGGCCCCCGCTTAAATTAAAGGCCATCACGCAAAGGATTTCAGTTAAGGATAAGTCTGCGATGGCAATCATGCCCAAGTTGAGCCTGCCCAGTATGCTCGATGGATTAAGCCAGAGTCAAAAACTCGGCCAAGCGGGCGCCGGAATAGGGGCAGGGAAGGGCTTTGGCGGCGGCAAGGGGGTCGGCTCTGGGCTGGGCACTCAAAACGGGTTTATGGCGAAACCGGTGATGGGCGCGATGATCAAGGCTCAGCGGGTAGCGGTTTACTTGGATTGCTCTGGCTCGATGAAGCCCTACCTGGAGCGAGTGGCCGGCGAGATTCGAAAGCAATTTCCGGATGCTGATGTCTTTCGATTCGATGGAGCCCGAATCGTGGCCCTAGGTGAAGTCATTGTTTACGGCCGTAGCTTTCATGGGGTAGCGCCGCATCTTCGGGAAGGTCCGACCCAGACGGAATTGCCGACCTTGACTCCTGCGGGAAAGGCTTTGCAGGCTAAAATAAAGGTGCCATGTGAAAAGGGCTCGTTGGGCGCATGGCTCGATCGCTTACAAGTCGAACCTTATGACGCGCTCGTGGTGTTTTCAGACTTCCAAGATGGGGTCAGGATTTACCATGAGTTGCCTAAGCACGGGTCGAAGCTGATCTACTCAGATAGTTCGTACCATAAGGTCAATGGCCCGCGGCGGCCTTCCTATCGCTGGGAAAAGGCATGGGTGGATGCGTTTACCCAGAGGGTCAGCGGGGGCACCCCTCGGTTATACCTGTTTAGTCTGCAACAAGAGCCTCAGGAGATCTTGCGGAGGTGTGTCGAAGCTTCCGGTGGGGCCAGTATCTCGGTGGCTTGGTTACGTAAAGCCAAGGGGGCGCGTTGAGCGCCTTGGCGGTTGCACCCTTGGGGGCTTTGGCTTGGATAAGGACATGGCCTCATTTACGGCAGAACATCGTGCCCAATTTTCCGATACGGATGCTGCCGGGATCGTCCACTTCTCGACGATATTTTTTTGGGTCGAAGCCACGGAGGAAGCGTTGTTCCGCCACCTGAAATTAACTTTCCTGAAGACGGAGGGGAATAAGTTGTCAGGCTTTCCGCGGGTCCGGGTGGAGTGCGATTACCTTTCGCCGATTCATCGTGAAGAGGTCGTGACGGTATCTCTGACCCCGGGAGAGATAGGCGATAAGAAAATCGTCTGGGCCTTTGCAGCTCAGGTCGGTACTCGCGCTGTCGCCAAGGGCAACCTGACTACCGTCTATGCCTGGCGGGAAGGGCAGGGGCCGCTGGCCGCCGCGCTGGTTCCTCTGGAAATTAAGACGACGCTGCAAAAGCATTTCGGAGTTTGAATCATGGAAGAAGGTACCCCTAAGCGGCCGCTGGTGTTGCTCGGGCTGATGGTCGCCAGCTTCCTGTTGTTCTCGGTGCTGGGCGTTCAGCCGCCTTATTTTTCCGCTTGGCTATCGCATCCGTCATCACTAACCCCGTCGCCGCTCCATGCCGACGAAGCGGTGCAGTGGTCGCTGGCGAAGGAAATGTCCGAAGGGGTCCCTTATAGTTCGAACAACGACCGTTTTCATGGGCCGACTTTGGCGGCATCCTTGATGGCGGCCTCGAAAGTTACCGGAACCGCTTTCACGGAAATGTCCGAGTCCTATTTGCGTAATGTCACGGGCTGCTACTTGGTGCTGCTTTCGTTGGCCGTGCTGGCGCTTCCGGGGGTCTGTCTGATGTCACGCGTCATGGCGGCGGTTTTTTGCTTCGTGGTCGGGGGCGGCGCTCCGTTTGGATTTTACTATGTGCAAGAGGTGCTGCTCGTGGCGGGGCTTGCCTGGGGGATGGTGCTGTGGTTGCGCGCGGAAGCCTCGGAACGGAAGATAATCTGGCGGCTGCTTTCAGGCGCGGCCTTCGGATTTGCGCTGGCCTGCAAGGTCACCGCAGCGGCCTACCTGTTATTATTTTTCATCGCCCTAATGATCGTCCGTAAAATCTGGGCCGACCGCCACCTGCTTGCCTTCATCGCCGGACTTGTCGCGTCTTGGGCGTTCTTTCAGAGCGTCGCCTTCACGGATATCCACGGTTTGGCGACATGGTGGAGCCAGTTGGTCCGCTCGCTCGGAGTGGCCAGTGGCCATTCGGAGGATACGCTGACCGTCCTGAACTATTGGCCTTGGCTTTGGGCGGCCTTGTGGCTGGCCGAATTCTCGATGTATCGATTCCTTGGCCAGCGTTTTATCCCGTTCCGTTCCGGTCCGGATGACTTCGCCTTGGTTTTTGTCGGCCTGCTCTTCGGCTTTCATCTCCTGCTGCCCTATAAGACGCCCTGGCTGCTCTACGGCGTCATGGCGCTACCTTTGGTCCTAATTCTTCCGTATCACCTCAGCGGCGGTTGGCGACGCGATGGGTTACTGTTACTCGGTCTGCTGATCTCGGCTGGTGTCGCGGCCGGAGATTTTGCATCGCATTCGCCGACGGCCGATCTGCGGGCTTTTGAGGCGAGCACGGCCCGGTTTAAAGCAGCTTACAATGGTGGGCCGTTCTACGTCGCCATCGAGGACGGTCACTATTGGCCGCTCCCTTATTACCTGCGATATTATCAAGTCGGCTACGGTGATTTCCCAGACGCGGCCAAGGCTCCGCTGCGGTTGATTCTGGCGAATGATACAAGTGAGCCGAAGGTGGCTGGTTATGCCGTCCATCGGCTGAATCTGCGTAAAGATGGCACTGAATATTGGGTGCTAGTTGCCAAGGAGTACGAAAGCGTTTTTAATCGGCCCTAACCCTATGAGTGCCGGCCCCACGATTCACAATTTTTCCCACGACGCGCTGCAATGTCGCTTTTGGATTCGCATCGCCGATGAGGATGCGGTCTACGCGCGGAATGCCGCTGAGGCGATCTTTCAGCTGCTGGATGACTTGGATTTCCAGACGGACTTAAGGCACGACAGCGGGCCGGTTGCTTCCATCAACTCCATGCCAGAGGGAGCCATGGTAGCCGCCTCGGATCATATCCGAGCGCTTTGGGGTTTTGGTGAAACGATGGGCGAGGAGTCGGCCGGAGCTTTCAATGTCACCGCCGGGAACCTTTTCAAATACTGGAGTAAGCGTGGCGAGCTCCCGTTCAACCAAGACGACGCCGAATGGGGACAGGTCGTCAACTCGACCCGTGACGGCAAATTTAAACTCGAAGGCTGTGAGCTGACGTGTGTCAAGGCCGGCGCGGCGGTCGACTTCGGTGCCATCACCCGGGGTTATGCCTTGGACCGGATGGCCGACATGCTGGAAAGTAATTGGGGTATTCATCGTGCCTTACTCATGGCTTCCGGGAGTGTTACGCTCGCCCTCGACCCCCCGGGCGATAGTTCGGGCTGGAGAATCGGCGTCGGCTCGCGTTCCGAGATTAAACTCTGCCGTTTTGCTTTCGCCAGTAAGTCCACGCAGGATCGTCACGGCAACTTGGTCGATCCCCGCACCGGCTTGGCGGTTCAATTAAGTTCGCCGGTGAGGGCGATTGCGAATTCAGCCATGGAGGCCGAGGGATTGGCGATGGCCGCCGCGGTGTTGAGTGGAGCGGAGCTGGAGGAGTTACTGAATCGCGGATGCAGCCGAGGTGCTTGGCTACCCGATGACTCTCGCTTAGGTTCGATCACTTATTTCGAAGTGACGGACCGGTCGGAAAATCAGTCGACTACTACTTAAGCATCGCTTCGATGTCTTTGAGCAGTTCGGTCCGGTTCGAAGAATACAGATAGCTGTCCGAGCCTAGGCGTCGCAGTGCGACCTCGAGCAGGTCCTTGGGTGGCCGCCGGGTACTCATCAGGCGACGCAGATAGACCTCAAGGTCGTTGGAGATACGCGGATTAGCGATTTTGAAGCGGACGATCTGCATCAGCACAGCCTGGTTGCTTTCATTGAGTAAGTGGGCCTGGATCAAGACATCGTTAGCTTCATTAAAGTGTTGCGCCGCAATGAGTTTGCGGCTGGCGGAGACCAAAAGCTGGGGCGGAATATTTTTATTCGTCATCAGCTTCTGCAAGTTGATCGAGCCGATCTCTGGCTGATTGTCGTTGAAGTAGGCGATGGTACGGAGGGCTTCGAAGGCGATCAACGTTTCGGGTACCCATTGTTCTCGTTCGGCCCGCTTATAAAGATCATCGACCATGAGGATTGTTTCCCGGGCGCGACCGGCGTTGATCAGGCACTCGACGTGGACAAGCGTGAAGCGGATGCGATTAGGAAAGCGCTGTTCATCCGCTATTTTCACCATGCGCTCGGTCAGGAGGGGGTCGACGGTGTCATTGCCGAAGCGGCTAAGGTCGAGCATCGCCTGTTCTTCCTTGGAAAACCTCGCGATAACTCGGGCAATCAATTCTTCGCGCTTCTTTTTTAAACCTTCGCCTGGTAAGAGGTATAACGTCTGAATGACAGGGGCAAATTTGGTCGGATCATTAATTGAGAGGAGATCGAGGCAGTCTCTGGCGCCGTCCAGATTGCCCGATTCTTTCAACCAGCGGGCTTTCATTTCCAGCAAGCGGTTGGCGGAGGGATAGGAACGTAGGGCCGAGTTCAGGAGTTCTAAGGCGGCATTATGATCACCGTTTTCCCATATCACCTGACAGTTGAGTAGATAGCCTTCGGCGGTGCGGTCTAACCGATTTAAGCGAATAAGATTAAGGGTCTCGGAATAATCTCCGCGCAGGAAGTTCGCTTGGGCTTGGGCGATGAGCAGATCACTGCGGATATTTTCATCCAAGCCGGGGGCGTTAGCGTATTTATTAGCGCAGTCGATGATGCGTTTGTCCTGATCGAACATGAAGCACCGGTAAAGATAGACCCGGAAATGTTCGCGGCTATTTTTGGCGAAATCGAGGGAGTCTTCAAGTAACTGGTAAGCGTCCAGCGGGCGGCCAAAGGCAAAGAACAAATCCGCGCACATTCTTTGCGCCTCCAGGTTAGTCGGCGTCATGCTGGCGCCTGTCCCGATGTATTTAGCGAACTCCGCGTAATCCTGACGCTCGAGGGCAGCCTTGGCGATGATCACGTAGTATTCTCCTTTGCGTCGGAGGTGAGCGTCCTTGCCGTAGTCATCGATACGGCTGGCCAACTTGGCGCGCTCATCAATTTTAATCTGAGCCTTTGACTTGAAGAAATTACGGAAACGTTCGGTGATCGCATCCGGGTAATAAAGGTACATGTCGCCCCGACGGGTGGTCGCGATACCGCTCATATATTTTTGACTGAAGTAGTAGGTTTCGGCGGTGAGAACCCATAGCGCCAAGAGGAAAAAGGGTAGGAGCAGAAAGAACCTTCCCCAGGCGATGCGATATTTACGGTCTTTATAGCCAGTTATATCAACGATGATGAGGCCCAGGAATAGGCGACTACTGGAGCGCGACTGCTGGTTCTGTCCGTAGACGTAGTTTGGGTCGGCCGCCATGGTTCGGGTGATAATCTAGCGTCCAGTTTGACGGGCAAGTACGGATTGCTTTTACCTTAAACGATGGCCGAGACTTCTTTGGCGCTCGCAACAATGGGTTGGCAAACCGGTCCAATGCACACCTGGAACCCTTGAGATTCGGCGGTCGGCAGGAGGGTGCATGCCCGGAAGGGTCTTTCGTGAGCGGTCGTGAGGGGGTCGCCATTGAGGGCTTGCTGAAGGGTGTTCCAATCGGTCTTCGAGGGTGCCTTAATCGTGACCAGTCCAGTCGCCGCTCGCGTTAAGCCGTCAAGGGCATGGGCGACGCCATTCGGAACATGGCGACAGGTTCCGCCAAAAGCCTTGGTGAGCTGATTGAATTCATGAGCCCAAAGTGGTTCACCTGTGCGCGCGTGAAGGGCGGAGAAACCGTGCAGCAACGAGGAATTCCCAGCCGGCACAGCATTATCGAACCAATCTTTTTGTCGCACGGAGAGGTCAGTCCGTTGGTTCGTTACGAGGAAGTAGCCCACGGCATGAGGGTCGCTGAAATCATCAATGGCCTTCCGCAGGATGATTTCAGCTCTGGCCGGGTAGGGCGAGGTGCTTGGGGGGGCACCCCACGCTGCATAGGCGGCAAGATTAAGTTCAGCTTCCGCCAGCCAAGCATAATCGGACAGATTAGCGGCCTGGGATGCGACGCTGCCGTGCGCCACGGCGAGCAATGAAAAGCCATCTCCGCTCTTTTTAGCAAAATGATCCCACAGAGACTTTTCGATCTCTGCGGCTAAGTCGAACCATTCGCGTCGTCCGAAAATCCAAGCGGTTTTGGTGAGATGATTAACGAGGAGCGCGTTCCAGCTTAACAAAGCTTTGTCGTCCCGGGCTGGTTGCGGACGTTGTTGGCGCACTTGAAGAAGTCGGGAGCGCGCCTCAGCCAAACGTTCTCTTTCATTAAAATGTCCGCGAAGTTTCGGGATGTTAGAATCTTCAAAATTCCCTTGGTCGGTGATGCCATAGGCTTGGGCGAACGGAAGCGCTTCCGGGCCCAGGATTTCAGCGATTTCAGCCGACTTCCATAGGTAGGTCGTGCCCTCGTGGTGGCCCGTATCAGCATCAAGGGAGGCCGCAAAGAGCCCGTTAGGCAGGCGCATATCGCGCTCCAGCCAGGCCAAGATTTCTTCGCAGATCCTGGCATAAAGCGGATTCCGATAGCGTGCCCATGCTTCGGCATAAAGCCCGAGCAACTGAGCGTTATCGTACAACATCTTCTCGAAGTGAGGCACGGTCCAATCACGATCCACGCAGTACCGGTGAAAGCCTCCCCCAATCTGATCGTACAAGCCGCCGCGGGCCATGGCCCCTAACGTCATCGTGATGACGGCATCGAGCCGGGTCGCCAGCGATCGGTCCGCGTCGGCCGCCTCCGTGGCCCTGATCGCGAGCAGGAAACTGAGCGTGGAGGGCGAGGGAAATTTCGGCGCAGACCCGAAGCCGCCATAGGTATCATCATGCTGTTCGCAGATCCTTCGGGCTGCGGAAATCAGATCCTCGGGCGAAGGGCTGCTCCCGTCGGCATCAGGTGCGCGCGTGAGATGCGTTAGGTTTTGAGCAATGGCATCGGCGTTGGCCGCCAGCTCAGGCTTATTCCGATGATAAAAGTCGGCGACCCGCATGAGGAGCTGCGGCCAGGGGACTTGGCCATGTCCGCGATCTTCGGGTGGGAAATAAGTCCCACCAAAAAAAGGCCGGCCGTCAGGCAGGCAGAAGCAATTCAATGGCCAGCCACCTTGTCCGTGAACCATTTGAACGGCGTCCATCATCAGCTTGTCGACTTCAGGACGCTCTTCGCGGTCCACTTTGATGCAGATGAAATGTTGGTTCATCAGGGAGGCGCAATATTCCTGTTCAAACGATTCGTGGGCCATGACGTGGCACCAGTGGCAGGACGAATAACCTACGGAGACGAGGACGGGCTTATCTTGGGCGCGGGCCTCAGCAAAGGCCTCTGGGCACCATGGCCACCAGTCTACAGGGTTATCCTGATGTTGGCGGAGGTAGAGCGAGCTCTCGTTGACCAGTCGATTAGGCACGTCAGCACCTTTGTGATTCGCTGGCGGGGTGCAACAAAGACTCTTTATAACCCTTCGACTTGCAGGGAAGGGGTGATGGGATAAATCTCAGGGAATGTCTTTTGGCCATTCCGGCACCCTTCACGATTTAATCCAAGCTCCTGAGGCGTGTGTTTGGACTCCTTGCGCTTAAGCAACCTAGGCATGTCAATCATCCGAATACTTGATGTTACCGTGGCGAATCAAATCGCCGCTGGAGAGGTCGTCGAACGGCCGGCGGCGGTCATCAAGGAACTTTTAGAGAACGCTTTGGATGCCGCGGCCACGCGTGTCGTCGTAGATTTTTCCCGCGGCGGAAAGGCTTTGATGACTGTCGAGGACGACGGCAAGGGGATGACTTCCGATCAAGCTATTTTGAGTTTAGAGCGGCACGCCACGAGCAAGATTCGTCTAGCGTCGGACCTTGATCGGATTGCGACCTTCGGCTTCCGTGGAGAAGCCCTGCCTTCGATTGCGAGCGTGGCGCGTTTTACGATGCAGACAAGGCCGTCCGATACGACGGCAGGTACGGAAATTTTGGTGATCGGTGGCAAGCTGGTGCATCGCAAAGACCATGGGATGGCGCTAGGCACGCGCATAGAGGTCGCAAACTTATTTCATCCGGTACCGGCCCGGCTTAAGTTTCTTAAGTCCGACGAGACCGAGGCTGCCCATATCGTCAGGCTGGTGCGGCTTTATGCCATCGCACACCCCGAAGTCGGTTTCCTGCTGCGGGAAGACGGGCGGGAGATTTTCCGTTCCCCGGGTAACGCACCTTTGCTCGAGCGGGTTCGGGAAATCTGGGGACGACAGGTAGCCGAAGAGGTCACAATCATGCCGATGTTTGAGCGCCCTGGCATGAGGCTGACCGGACTGTTAGGAAAACCTGGGGTAAGCCGCGGCACCCGACAGGATCTGATTACAGTCGTGAATGGGCGTCCCGTAGATAGCCGGACGATGTCCTACGCCTTGACGGAGAGTTATCACACGTTGATTCCGAAGGGTAGGTATCCGTTGGCGTTTGCATTTCTCGAAATCGATCCCGCCTGGGTCGACGTTAATGTTCATCCGGCGAAGCGCGAAGTGCGCTTCCGGGATGAGGCGAAGGTGCGAAACTTCCTAATCGAATCAGTCTTGGCCGTCTTGCGATCAAGCGGCGGTGACGGTTTGCCCGTCCAGACGATTCCAGCGGTGACGCCCTCCGCTTATTTGGTCGAAAGGTCGCCACTTGCGATCGCAGGTCCGACTTATGTTCCTTCGGTGGCGACTAGTCCGCCGCCGGAAGCTGGACGGCCTGCGAACGTATCTGACCACGCGCCAGCGGTTCGGCTGGGCTGGCGCTTATTGGCAAGGTTGCGCGCGGAGCGAGCGGTCTTCGAGACGCCAACCGGGCTGGCAATCCTTGACTTGGGCGCCGCGCACCAGCGCATTCTTTACGAGTCGATCCTTGCGCAGTTCTCCCGGCAAGAATCTGTCACCCAAACTTTGCTGCTACCGCTTAATATCGAATTAGAACCCTTGCCTGCGGCGGTTTTAAAAGAGCAAATGGCGTTGATTACTAAGGCCGGATTTGCATTCGAAGAATATGGCAGAAACTTTTGGCGCATCGCGGCGCTGCCCGCATGGTTGGCGCCGGAAGATTGCCTAGGATTCATCCGTGATATGTTGGCCGAGATGGCCCGACGGGAAGGCGATTTCGGAAAGCCCACGCTGGCCTATGATGCTTTGGCCAAATTGGCCATCCAACGGGCTCGCCGTAAGGGGGACGGTCTCTCTGACCTGGAATTGGTCAAGCTCGTGCAGGCGCTTTTTGCGACGACGCAACCGGGCACTTGTCCGCGTGGGCACCGAACTTATATCGAATGGACCGACGCCGATCTCACCCGGCGCTTGGTTTAATCAGCGCCGGCTTTTCCGACGTTTGGCTGGCGCGGGCTTCCCGGTGCGAAGCGATTCGATCTGATCACGCAAGACAGCCGCTCGCTCGAATTGCAGTTCATCGGCTGCCGTGAGCATTTCGGATTCCAGATCCGAGAGTACTCGCGCGATATCGCGGTCATCGGTACCTTCGGCGACCGCCAAGACGTCTTCCGCTTCTTCATCCACCAGACTTTCCTCGATTGGTCGCATCGTGCCTTTAGGCGTGATGCCGTGTTTAAGGTTATAGGCCTCTTGGCGTTTTCGACGGTCAGCGCAAATCGTCATGGCGCGGGTAAGGGACTTCGTCATCACGTCGGCGTAGAGGAGGACTTTGCCGTCGACGTGACGTGCCGCTCGTCCCGAAGTCTGAATGAGGCTCGTTTCGCTGCGCAGGAACCCTTCTTTATCCGCATCAAGGATGCCGACCAGGGCGACTTCGGGAAGGTCGAGGCCTTCTCGAAGTAAGTTTACACCGACAAGGACGTCAAATTGTCCCGCCCGCAGGCGACGAAGAATTTCGACGCGTTCAATGGCATCGATGTCAGAGTGGAGGTATTCCACTTTTAATCCGCTATCGCGCATGAAGTTGGAAAGTTCTTCCGACATCCGCTTAGTCAACGTTGTGACGAGGGTGCGAAAACCTTTGGCTGCGACGGCTTTGGCTTCGCCGATGATATCTTCGACTTGGCCGGCGATGGGGCGTACTTCCATGATGGGATCCAGTAGCCCCGTCGGCCGGATGACTTGTTCGGCGATTACCGAGGATACCGCGTATTCATGGGGCGCTGGCGTTGCCGATACGTAGATAATCTGCTCCGTCACGGCATCAAATTCATCCGGCATCAAGGGCCGATTCTCAAGGGCGGAGGGTAGGCGGAAACCGAACTCCACCAGCCGCTCTTTGCGGGCTCGGTCGCCATGATACATGCCGCGAATCTGGGAGACCGAGACGTGGCTTTCGTCGATGAAGACCAGCCGGTCCTTGGGGAAGAAGTCGAGTAAGCAGCAAGGGCGTTCGCCCGCCTTGCGCCCTGACATGTGGAGGGAATAATTCTCCACTCCGGAGCAGAAGCCAGTCTCCCGCAACATCTCCAAATCGTGTTCGACTCGCATCCGAATGCGTTGGGCTTCGACCAGTCGGTTATTCTTCTCAAAAAAATCCACCCGGGCTTCAAGCTCGAGGCGAATCGCCGCCGCTGCAGTTTTGACGCGTCCCGGCGCTGTGACGTATTGGTTGGCCGGATAGAGATCAAACATCTCCAATGATTTCCCCGGCTTCACGCTCACCGGATCAAGTTCCCGGATGGCTTCAAGCGTGTCGCCCCAGAACTCCAGACGCACCGCAGACTCCATGTAGGCGGGCCAGACATCGATGGTTTCCCCGCGGGCCCGGAAGGAACATCGCTCCAAGATCGCATCATTCCGGGAGTATTGATTATTAACCATCTTCGTCAGTAGTTCGTCGCGCCGTAGGGTCATGCCGACCTTCAGGGGCACCATCATCGCCCTGAAGTCTTCCGGCGAGCCTAGGCCGTAAATGCAGGAAACCGAAGCGATGACGATAACGTCGCGCCGCGAAAGCAAGGCGCTGCTGGCGCTGATGCGGAGCCGCTCGATGTCTTCGTTAATCGCCGAATCTTTTTCGATAAAGGTGTCCGTCTGCGGAACGTAAGCCTCCGGTTGATAATAGTCATAATAACTGACGAAATATTCGACGGCGTTCTCGGGAAAGAAATTCTTGAATTCGGAATAGAGCTGGGCGGCTAAGGTCTTATTATGCGAAATGATCAGAGCTGGCCGTTGCTGGCTCGCAATCAGATTGGCCATCGTGAAGGTCTTGCCAGAGCCCGTTACGCCGAGGAGCGTCTGGCGAGCGTTACCCGCTTGGAGGGAGGCCTCCAGGGCGGCGATGGCGGTCGGTTGGTCGCCCGTCGGGCGATACGGAGAATGTAATTTAAACTCCATGCTTAATCGAGTCGGCCGCGAACGAGCCATTGCGGGTCGACTTCGGAGAGGTCACTTAGGATGCGATGCGCACCCATCGGCTCAAGCTGGGCTCGCGTGTGGGTCGTCGCCAGCGCCACGGTGATGAAACCTCCGGCGAGGCCGGCTTGAATTCCGGAGAACGAGTCTTCAAAGATGAAAGACGAAGCCGGTTCGCCTGCGCCCAGAGCGCAAGCTTTGAGAAAGACTTCAGGGTCGGGCTTGCCGCGGGTGACATCTTCGCTGCTGATCGCACCGTCGAACAAATGCCCGATGCCGAACAACTCGAAAGAAAGTTCGAGATTAGCCTTATGCGTGGAGGTGCCGATGACCCGGCGGATCCCAGCTTGGCCCAGCGCCGTCGTCAGTTCGCGCACGCCCGGCAAGAGGCGGACATTTCCTTGGCGGGCGATTTCCCGATACAGGTCTTCTTTCTTATCGGAGAGCCTTTTGATTTCTGCCGTATCTCTCGACCAACCCAGGATTTCTGGGATGATGAATTCATTCCGTTTACCGAAACCGCGGATGAAGTGATCGGAGGGGAGCGTGAGATGCTCGGCCACGGCGAGGACTTCCCAAGAGCGTTCATGGGCTACGGATGAGTCAATGACGACTCCGTCCCAATCAAAGACAGCGACAGTTTTGGACATTTATATCAGTGTTTATCCCAAGCCAACGTGACTTTGACGGGGCGATAATCCCAGACGTTTAGCGGTTCGAAGATCTGTCCCGGAGCCAGGATGCCATTGGGGTCAAGGGCGAGCTTGATGGCGCGCATCGCTTGGATTTCGGCGGGCGTGTGCTGCAGGGAAAGGAAAGGCGATTTGGCGATGCCGATACCGTGTTCGCCGGTAATGGCGCCACCGAGTTCGACGACTTTCTGCATGACCTCGTGGATTGCTTTTTCGGCCAGACGGCAGTGTTCGGGATTGTCCCGATTGTACATGATGTGAACGTGGAAATTACCATCGGCGGCATGTCCGAAGGTAGGCGTGGCCAAGCCGGTCCGGTCGCGCACTTCGCGGGTGTAGCGGATGAGGGCGACATAACTCTTGAACGGTACGACGATGTCTTCGTTGAGTTTCGCATTACCCAAGGAGTACATCGCCTGCGAGCAAGTCCGACGAATATCCCATAAGGCTTCGGCTTCGCTTTCGCTTTCGGTTTCGCGGAAAGCGATGGCGTGGCGGCTGATCCATTCCCGAACTTTGATGGCGTCGTCAGCGAGGGCGGCGGGGTGCCCGTCGATTTCTACGAGTAGAAGGGCGTGGGTCTCGGGATTACCCTTTAATTCTTCGGTCGCAAAGACCCGCTTGGCCCGCATTTTTTCGGCCGCATCCACCGTTTGCGTGTCGAGGAACTCGAATACGGATGGGTTGATGCGGAGGCCCATGAGTTCCGCAGCCGCTTCGAGGGCGCCTTCATCCGTAAGACAGGCGAGCAGGAACGTGCGTCGGGCTAAGGGCTTATTAACCAGCTTAAGCACGGCTTTGGTGATGATGCCCAGGGTGCCTTCCGAGCCGATCCAAAGGTCGCGGATGTTGATGCCGCTCACGAATTTTCGGAGCGGAGCGGCCCAACGGACTTTTTCACCCGTGGGCAAAAAGCCTTCCAAGGCATAGACGTGGTCGCGAACAACGCCGTATTTCGCCGCGCGTAAACCTCCGGCGTTGGTCGCGATATTGCCTCCGATGCTGCAATACTTGAGCGACGAGGGATCGGGCGGGAAGAAAAGGCCGAAGGGAGCTGCGAGGTCGTTAATTTTTGCCGTGATGGCTCCGGGCTGGACGGTTGCCATCGCTGAGATCGGGTCGATCTCGATCTTATCCCAGTGGTCGAGGTGAATCACCCAGCCGCCTTTGATGGGAGAGCTGGCGCCAGCATTGCCGGTGCCTCTGCCGCGGACGGTGACGGGGACGCGGTGTTCGTTGGCCAACTTTAAGACAATCCCGATATCTTCTTCTTCTCCGGGGCGAATAACCGCTTCGGGCATGAAAGAAAGGCGCATGTTGTCGAACGAAGCGGCGAAGCAGGTTGCTTCGTCGGTCCGGACCTTTTCGGCCCCAAGTTTCGCGATGAGTGCCTGAGTAGCGGCGGGATGACTGTGCACAGGAGCGTTCACCCGGCTAATCAAGCACGCTTAGCCCAGTTCGGCAAGCCACGCTGTCGCTTCGGCGTCCGAGGGCATTCTCCAGTCGCCGCGAGGCGAGAGGGCCACGGAGCCGACTTTAGGGCCGTCAGGCATCACCGAACGCTTATATTGCTGGCTGAAGAAGCGGGTCAGGAAAGAGCGGAGCCAGTGGCGAATCTCGGTCTGGTCATATTTCCCAGCGAACGCGTGTTCTGCGATCCAGAGTACCTTAGAGGGGCGGAAGCCGTTACGGACCACGTGATAAAGGAAGAAGTCGTGGAGTTCGTAGGGCCCAACGAGAGCCTCGGTTTGCTGGGCGATTTCACCATCGGCGCCGGGCGGAAGTAGTTCGGGGCTGATCGGCGTATTAACAATATCTTCGAGAATCGTCCGCTCGTTCCCCACGTGGCGGGCGTGCGCGGCCCACGAGACCAGATGGCGGACGAGGGTTTTGGGTACGCCGATGTTCACGTGGTACATCGAAATATGGTCCGCGTTAAAAGTGCACCAGCCCAGCGCCGCTTCGGAAAGGTCGCCGGTCCCGACAACAAATCCTCCAACCTGGTTCGCCGTGTCCATGAGGATCTGGGTGCGCTCGCGAGCTTGGGCGTTTTCAAACGTCACGTCGTGCTTCCCGGCGGGATGACGGATGTCTCGCAGGTGCTGTTCGACAGCGTCATTGATCGGGATTTCGCGGGCACTGATGCCAAGTGTTTCCATCAACCTCATGGCATTGACGCGGGTGCGGGCGGTGGTGCCCGGGCCGGGCATCGTCAGTCCGATGATGCCTTTACGATCGAGGCCCAAGCGGCCAAAGGCTTCTTGCAAGACCAAGAGGGCGAGGGTCGAGTCGAGGCCGCCCGAGACGCCGATCACCGCATGCTTGGCGCCCGTGTGGCGGAGGCGGCGGGCGAGTCCGGTGGATTGGATGGCAAAAATCTCCTGACAGTTTTCGTCGCGGCGATGCGTGTCAGTCGGAACGAAGGGGTGTTGGCTGAACCGACGACGCAGTTTGGGCGTCTGGCCAACGGGAGTTCCGAGTTCAAAGCCTAAAACGCGAGGTTTCAGCGTCGTAGGGGTCCCGAAAAATGTGCTATTTCGGCGGCGATCGGCGTTAAGTCGGTCCACGTCTACCTGTGAAACGATTAAAGCCAGATCGAAGCGGAAGCGTTCTGATTCGCCAAGGACGACACCGTTCTCGGCGATGAGACCATGTCCGCTGTAAACAATATCCGTGCTGGATTCTCCGGCTCCGGCAGCGGCGTAAATATAAGCAGCGAGACAACGAGCGGACTGCGAACGCACAAGGTCGCGGCGATAAGCGGCTTTGGCTAAGAGCTCATCGCTGGCCGAAAGATTGCAGAGAAGGGTGGCACCGGCGAGGGCTTGGGCGCCGCTGGGGGGTTCGACGGCCCACAGGTCTTCGCAGATTTCAATGCCCACAACGCATTCCGGCATGTCAGTGGCTTTGAATAAAAGGTCGGTGCCAAATGGAACGCTTCGTCCGAGGAGTTCGATTTCTTGGACTGGGGCGACCCGGGCCGAGGCGAACCAACGTTGTTCGTAAAATTCCCCGGTGTTCGGTAGGTGAGTCTTAGGAACGACGCCGAGGATTTTGCCGTGGGAAAGAAAGACAGCGACGTTGAAGAGTCGTCCAGAGACTTCGAGGGGCAGTCCGACCATGGCGCTTAGGCCCAATCTGCCGGTGGTCTCGGCTACCTGCCCAAGGGCCTTCAGGGCACCGTTAAGGAGGGTGCGCTGGCCGAAGAGGTCGCCACAACTATAGCCGGTGAGGCATAACTCGGGCAGGACGACGATTTCGGCCCCCTCGAGTGCGGCCTTTTCCATAGCTTGGGAGACGAGGGTGGCATTAGCCAAAGGGTCAGCCAGTCGCAGGGCCGGGGAGGCGGCCGCCACGGTCACAAACCCGTTCTGGTGGATGCGGTTCGGCATTTAAGGCTCGGTATCAGTTTATGTTCACCGTTGACCCTTAGGGAGGCAACCCGAAAGGTCTTTAATCCCCTCTACTGGGGTCTTATGTCCACCAAGCCGCTCAAAGAAGTCAGGGTCTTTTCGCCCGCCACCGTGGCCAATGTGGCCTGCGGCTTTGATGTCTTGGGCTTTGCTATCGATCTGCCAGGCGACGAAATCGTCGCACGTTTCTCCGCCAAGCCAGGTCTGACCATTGGCAAGATTACCGGAGACGATGGCCGGCTGCCTTTAGACTCAAAACTGAATACCGCCGGCGTCGCTGCGCACGCCCTGCTCCGGCACCTTGGAAAGAGTGAGGTGGGTATCGAGATGGAGATTCATAAAAAGATGCCTTTCGGTAGCGGTTTGGGTTCAAGTGCCGCCAGTGCGGTCGGCGGAGCTTTTGTGATTAATCGGCTCTTAGGTGACCCACTTACGCGCCGACAACTCTTACCCTTCGTCGTCGCCGGTGAGGCGGCCGCCGATGGCGCCTGGCATGCCGATAATGTCGGTCCCTGTCTTTTGGGAGGCATCACGCTCATCCGTTCGAATGCCGAACTCGACGTGATGAACGTGCCGATTCCGGAGAATCTTTGGGCTGCCGTGGTGCATCCGGATATTGTCGTTCTGACCAAGGTCGCGCGCGAAATCATGCCGCGTCAAATCCAGCTCGAAACTTCCACGCAGCAGAGCGGTAATCTCGGTGGATTGCTCTGCGGATTCTTCCAGAGCGATTACGCCCTCATCGGCCGTTCGCTCGTCGACCTGATCGCGGAACCGCATCGTCAGCGCCTTATTCCAGAATTTTATCGGGCCAAACAGGCCGCGCTGTCGGCCGGCGCCTTAGGGTTTTCTATTTCTGGAGCCGGGCCGAGCGTGTTTGCTTTATGCGAAGGTGAGGCCGTCGCGCGCAAGGTAGCGGCGGCAGTGGCCGAAGTATTTTCTTCCGTTCCGATCAAGGCTACCCAATACGTTTCACGTATTAATCCCAAGGGCGTCCATGTCATCTCCGAGTCCTAAATTAGAGTTTGTCTCGACGGCTGATGCGACCTGTCGGGGCGGACTAAGAGACGTCCTGCTTTCGGCGGTTCCCGCCAAGGGTGGGCTTTGGGTCCCGACCCATATCCCGCAACTTCCTGCCGGATTCATGGAAAGCCATCGCGGGGCGACTTATGCGGAATTGGCTGAAGCGGTCGTGGCGCCTTACTTCGCCGAAGAGCTTGGATCGCAGGTTTTACATGAACTTTGTCAGGAGGCTTTCGACTTTCCGGTACCGCTGATTTTTCCGAAAAAATTGTGCGGGACCCGTTCCGAAAAAATTGGGGTCCTCGAACTCTTTCATGGCCCCTCGGCGGCGTTCAAAGACTTTGCCGTTCGTTTGTTGGTCAGAGTCACCGCTCGCGTGCTGGGCAATGACTTCCCTCAATTGACCGTATTGGCGGCGACTTCGGGCGATACGGGAGCGGCGGTGACCGAAGCCTGTGCCGGCGTGTCAGGTGTCCGCGCGGTAGTACTCTATCCTCGAATCGGGGTCAGCGGCGTCCAGGAATCTCAGATCGCCCGAGTTCGTCCCGGGGTGGTCGCCTTGTCGATTGACGGTACTTTTGATGATTGTCAGGCGATGGTGAAGCGGGCTTTGGCGGATGAGGCTTTACGTCGCCGTCGGCCCTTGCTGACGGCTAATTCAATCAATCCCGTTCGCCTCATCGCGCAATTGCCTTTCGCCTTCCATGCGAAGCGCTTGCTACCTTCCGGCGCAAGGATGGGCATCGTAGTCCCCTCTGGTAATTTGGGTAACGTCGGAGCGGTGCAGCTTGCTCGTCGGATGGGCCTACAGGTCGACACTTTGGTGGCGGCGACGAATACCAATTCACCGTTGCCCGAGTTGTTTGCCACCGGAAACTATAAGGCCCGGCGCTCATGCCCCACCGCTTCCAACGCCATGGACATCGGCGACCCTAATAACCTTGGTCGCCTCTTAGCTTGGCGTGAAGGCGGTCCGGCCGTTTCAGCGGTGACCGTCGATGATGTCTCCACCCTTGAAGCGATGCGTCGGGTGCGCGAGGCCAGCGGCTATATCCTTTGTCCTCATACCGCCGTCGGCTGGAAGGCTGCGGAAGATCTGCTGCATCAATCTCCCGAAGCGCTTGATCATGTGCTTGTTTTTGGGACGGCGCATCCGGCGAAATTCCCTGACATCCTGGAGGCGGCCTTCGGCGATCGCAACGCTTCGACTTTTCCGTTTGATTTGCCTAAGCCCGCACCACGTCTGCTGGGTAATGATTATGAAAGCGTACGCGCCGTCTTAGAGTCCGAAGCCGGCTTCGCCTAAGCTCCGCACGCTTACTTCGCGCTACCGTCGGTCTTAGGAGGTTTTGCCTTGGTGGCGGTCGCAGCTGGGTCGGCTGGCTTGGGGTCTTTGGGCTGCTCAAAGACGATGATGCAACCGGAGAGGCCAAGGGTGGCGGCGATCAGCAAGAGGGAGAGCTTCATGGCGGCATCATGAGCCGATGCGGTCGGGGTTGGCAAATCCACAAAACAAAAAACCGCCGGAGGGCGGTTTAGGGTCTGGAGCTCAGGAAGGCGGTTATTCCGTGTCAGCAACCGCAAACGTCACGTTGGAAACCTCGGCGAGGGCGAGAACGTCGAGGACGTTTATCACCCGATCGTAGCGGGCGGTTTCTTCGGCTTGGACGGTGATGAGAAGTTTCGTCTTTGCCTGCTCGGCAGCCTTTTTCATCACGACCATCTGGGTATAAAGGCTTTTCAATTCTTTGTCTTGGGCGTTACCGACTGGATCATCGTTAAGGGTGACCTCGCCGCTTTCCGAGATGCCGATATTAATCTCATCGGGCATTTCGGTTTCCTTGGCGGTCTCGGCGTTGCCGGGCAGGGTCGTTTTCAGCTCGTGCTCTACTTTGATTGCGCCAGCCATCACCATGAAAAAGAGCATGATGACGAAGACGACATCAATCATCGGCGCGATTTGGAAGCCGGTGCTAGCGTCGGGTTGGGGGGCGAGTTGACGCATGATTATTCTTCGTGGTTCAGGCCGGAGAAGGCGATATTATCGATTCCGGCTTCGGCGCCCCATTCGAGGGCTTTAGAAATATATTTAGCGTGGCATTGGCGATCGGCGCGGATGAGGAGACGATACTTTTCGTTGGTTCCTTTGCGCGCGGCCAGCTCCTTGGCGATGCCGTCTTTATCGTTGGCGTCCAGTTCGCGGTCATCGAGTTTATACCTAGCCTGTCCGGTGGACGCGTCCCACGAAATGTTGATTAGTCCAGCGGTTGCTTTGTCATCCCGTTTGATGCCGTGAGAGGCGACCGGCAGCTTGATGTTCTTGTCGACCTTGAGCACCTGAGAGGAAGTGATGGACATGAAGAAGATGAGCAAGACCAGCAGCACATCAATCATCGGTGCTACCTGGAATTCTGGTTCGCCTTCCCCGCCTCCTCCTCCGCCTGCCATGGTCGTTTAGTCGGGTTGGAGGTGATTAGGCCTTCTCCGCAGGAGCGGGGGAGGCATTCCAATCCGGCTTGGAGGCGTAGATTTCATCGTCACCGACGCGTCGACCAGCGATCTCATCGTAAGGGAAGGAGCGGAAGAGGCCGCTGACAATTTCACCGATATCGTGTACGCCTTTATTGATGCGGTTTGTTAGCAGGTAGTAAGCGATGAAGGCTGGAATAGCGATGAACAGACCGGAAGCCGTTGCGACGAGCACTTCACCGATGGCGCCGGAGAGGGAGGAGGGATCGCCCGCGCCCGTAGTGGCAAGCTTTTGGAAGGCCTTCATCATACCGGTCACGGTACCGGTTAGACCCATCATAGGCGTACAGACGCCGATAACGGAGAGGTAGGAGGCACGTCCTTTGAGCTCAGCCTGGATACGGGTGATTTCCGAAATAATAGCTTCTTCAGTCATGGTCTTTCCTTCTGGGGAGAGGGACACTCCCGCACGGATGACTTGGGCGACGGCCGAGTTGGCTTCTTTGGCATAAGCGTACGCACCGACATAATCGCCTTTCTTGAACAGGGTGCGAAGCTCCTTGACATGGTCTGCAGGGTAAAGCTTGGCGGTGCTGGTTTTAAGGAAGCCATCGACGATGAACCAGATCATAAGAACCGAGCAAACCGTGATAGGGTACATGACCCAGCCACCTTCGATGAAAAGATCCA
The DNA here is from genome assembly GCA_037131085.1 of Verrucomicrobiota bacterium. Lineage (GTDB taxonomy): Bacteria > Verrucomicrobiota > Verrucomicrobiia > Opitutales > UBA953 > UBA953. The sequence continues at coordinate 21,537 of JBAXRS010000007.1, forward strand.
GCAAGGACTTGTCAAAGTGGTTGGGGGCGGCGGCCGCGGCCGCCGCGGCCTGCGCGAACATGTTGGTGGTCGCAAGTCCGAGGAAGAGCGAAGTGATTAAGGGGAGGCGGAGTTTCAGCTTCATAGGGACCTGAGTGGGTTGTGGATATTTAGGTTGGGTTTTGGAAAGGGGCAAGGACTCACTTGTTGCCGGACTGATCGTCTTCGGCTTTGACCTTGGGCTTGGCCATCACGGCTCCCTCGGGGAGCGCGGCCGCCGTTGCCAGTTTCTTTTGCTCAGCTTCGGCTTTAACGCGGTCTTCTTTAGGCAGGAGTTTCTTAGCTTCTTCAGCTTCTTTGGAGACAGGGTAGGTCGTGATGATGTCGCGAAGGTAGCGGTTGGAAACTTCTTCGAGTTTCTGCTCCCGGGTCGCCGGAGCGTCCATACCACGGAAGGCACGGGCGGCGCCAAGGAGGGCTTTGGGGACGTGTTCAAGCTGGGCACCGTAAAAGACCGGAACCCGCAGATAGACGTTCATCGCCAATTCATATTTCTTGGTGGCCAGCAAGGAGTTGGCTTTGACGATATGTAAACGGGCGAGCAGGTCGGGGTCGTCCATCTTCGGAATCAGGTCGTTAGCCTCCTTGATGACGGCTTCATGGTCGCCTTTCCGGGCACGCTGCATCAGTCGGGCCAGCTGGATTTTGATGGCGAGTTCGGGGAGTTTGGCACTTTCGTCTTTTTCCAGGTTGTCCAAAAAGGAGCCGATGGCGGCTTCGTTTTCGAGCCGGTCAAGGGCGTCCAGCTTAAGCATGGTGGCCTTCGCCCACCAGCTGCCTGGAATCGTCTTTAGAGGTTCGAATAATTTAATCACGGGTTCGATGTTATCAAGGGCTTTGCCCGGCTCGCCGCGATTGATGTTATTCTGAGCCTCGATGAGGCGCTCGGGTAGGGGCCAGATGATGCCGACAACCTCCGCGAGTTTCTTACTTGGCGTGATTTCGACGCCACTGATGATGGTGGTGCGTTCGACGGTACCTTTGACGGTGTTGATCAGGCCCTTTTTAGAGTCTACCAACGGTTTGGGTGGCAAGGCGGTCTTGTCCATCTTGAATGGGTCATTGATTTCCCAGCGTTCGTTTGGTTTAAAAATAAAAACTTGCCCCGAGGCGGAAGGAAGTTGGCTAAAGGCGGTAAGCGCGAGAAGGATACGGACGAAAGGGTTCATGGGATTAGAAGTTAAGGGTGAGTTCTTTGGCTTCGTTAGCTTCCGGGGTCGCCTTGATCCGCTCATTGCTGAGCATCTCAACGAGTACCGCTTTGGCTTCGGGTTTCTGCCCCATCTTATTTCCGAGAATCTTCGCCGCCGAAAGGTAGGCCTTGGCGGACCAAACTTCATATTTCTTCCAGGCCATCCAGCAGCGACGATAATAGGCTACCGCTTCGGCGTCATGGCCTTGGCGTTCTTCCATCTGGCCGAGCCAGTAGAGGCAGCCTGCCGTGGTTTCGCCTCTCCATTCCTTGGTCTTGGCGATGTCTTCGAGGGTCTTTTTGGCGGCGACATATTGTCCTAGTTCAACCAAAGCGCGGCCATGCACGAAAAGGATCTCCCGCTCTTTTGACATCAGGATATTGTTGTCGATGGCTTCTTGGCAGAGTTCAGCTGCCTGTTTGAACTTTTTTTGGCGAAGCAAGATTTCGCCGGAACCGGCGAAGCCGTAGTCGGCATAATCCGTGGAGCGGCTGTGTTCGCGGATATAGTCAAAATAGCTGGCGGCCTTGGTTAGCTCGCCTTTACCGAGCAGGTGATCGCCGACGACGGCGATGATGGTAGGGCTCAGTTCTTCGGCTTTGTAGCTCGTAGCGATTTTTTCATAATACTCAGCAGCCTTTCCAGGATTACGCGTGTTGAGGGCAAGTTGACCGAGGGCGAAGAAGCCGCGGGCTTGGGCAATGAGGGAGTCTCGATTCTCTTCGAGGCGGAGCAGTTTCTTTAGTTCCACTTCGGCATTGTCCACGGAATACGCCGCGGGGTCGGGCTTAGTGCCAGGCTTAACCCGCTTAACTTTCTTGGCGATTTTCTCGGTCAGGAAGATGATGAGTTTCTCGGCACCTTCTTGGCGCCGATCGTTGATACTTTCCGTGACCGAGTCGGAAAGGATCTTTAGGGCGTCGGTCTTGGCTTTGGTGATGCTTATTTGACGTTCTTTTTCGATAGTGTCTAGTTCAGCGGCCAATTGAGCGGAGAGTTTCGCGACCGCCTCTTTCGCGGCCGCGACCGCTTCGGGGGTGCCCGAGTTGCGCTCAAGGTCGTTGACGGTCTTGCGGGCGGCGGCCAGCTTGGCGCTGTAATTTTTGGTGGTCTGTTCGGCACGTTGGCTGAATTCGATCTTATCCCCCATGCGCTCGGTCGATTTGATGACGTCAAACAGGTAGGTCATCGCCTTGGGGTCGTTATGATTCCAGTCGTAGATTTCCTTGTACAGGTCGCGCATCCGTTGGTGTTCGCCGCGCCCGGGCAGCATCTTGCCTAGTTCGCGCAGAACGAATTCCAGCGCCGAGGCGTTGGTGCGGCTGGTCCGGGCCGCGGCGACATAGGCATCAACCGCTTTGCCGGTGACATCGTTCTTCTGCTTTTCAAGTTTAGCTTTGTTCGCCGCCGCGGAGGTTTTTCCGGAAGTCGATTCGGAGTTACGGATATCGAGGTCGGCCAAGCGAATCGATTCGGTGAGTTGGTCGGCCAAACGAATATAGGTATCACCGATCAGCGTGTGGACTTCGGGCAGCTGGTTGATAACTTCATCCGTTTTCATGACGGCGAATTCCTTCAGCCATTCGTTGCAAAGGCGCAGGGTTTCGGTGGTCTCGGGGGGAGTGCTGCCGAATTTGACGATTGCTTGACGGTACCGAACGTCGGGAAGGAATTGACCGCGCGGGTATTCTTTCTCGTAAGTGTCGAAGGCAGCCTTGGTCTCCTTGAACTTTCCTTGATAGAACCAGCACAGTGCATTCATGTACAGCACCTGCTGGGTGACGGGTGATTGCGGGTACTGCTTGAGAAACTTTTCAAACGCAACGCGGGCGTCATTCCAGTCGACCATTGCGAAGTGGCAGCAAGCGATGCGGAAATCGATTTCCATCGCCGCGTCTGCACTGAGGTTTTTTACGTTATCCTTCACCCATCGGTAGTGGGTGATGGCTTCTTTGAAATCTTCGGCGTCCTGGGAGATTTCGCCTAAGATCATGCCGATGGCGGAGTTTTCGTCGGCCTTCGGGAATTTACCCAGGAACTCCTTACACTTAGCTTGGGCTTCGACGTTTCGTCCGGTGCGCCGAAGGGCAACGATGTAGTAATAATAGGTGCCGGCGATCCGCGAGAACTCAGGGTTATTATCAAAGATATCGCGGAAGGCCACGAAGGCTTCCCAGGGGCGGTTCAATTCGAGCAGGCAAAGTCCGATGCGGTAAGAAATGAAAGCATCGTAATCCTTGTTGGCATTGAATTCCGCCTCGATTTTTTTGAATTGGTCCAAGTCTTGGCGTACCATTTCGATTTTTGCCTTGGTTTCATCGTTAGGCTTTGGGTTACTTTTGATAATGTTATCAAGATCGCTTTGCTTCGCTTCAACCGCTTTGAGAAGCGCGCGGGTGAGGGTCGCCCGACGGAGCGTGCCTTGGTAGTTATTGAGTGCCTGTCGGTAGGCTTCCGGTTTGGCGTTTTCGTCGACGGTGGCTTCGGCCGAAGCGAAGCGGGCATCGCCGATGCTGAGGCGCTGGAAGTTGGAACGGACGATATCGGCCGGCGAGCCGCTGCTCTTTGCATCTATTTCGGCTTTGAGCTGATCGGCGTCTTTGACGAGCCCGAGCTTGGTGTAGATTTCGACCAGTTTGAAGCCGGCCTCTTTGCGTTCGGGAGTATTGACGCCTTCGGAGGTGGCCTGTTTGAGTAAGGCAATGGCTTGGCCGTAAGCTGCTTTTTTATCAGCTTCCGGGGCCGACTTGACGCGGTCGAGGACGAGCTTGGCGGAGAGCGCGTAGGCGTTGACGCGATCTTCAGGCCGAGCCAAGGTATTCGAACGGATTTTTTCGAGACGTTGGAGGGCCGCATCCCACTTGGCTTGATTGGAAAGGACTTCAATCAACGTAAGTTCCGCCAGTCCGCGCCGATTATCGCTATCAAAAAAGTCGTCGGTTCCTTTGGGGTATTTCGTGAGGAAATTAGTAAGCTCGATTTCGGTCTTAGACCAATCCTTGATTAGAAAGTAACAGGTGGCTTTTCGGAAGATGACCACCGCTTTGAGTTTATCTTCAACGTTGGTCGCTTGTTTTTCGAGTTCGACGTAATCGGCCAAAGCGTCCTTGTATTTCTTTTGATCAAAGTTCAGTTCGGCTTTTTTGAATAAGACGGACAAGGGGTCTTCCTTGGGGTCTTTATTGAGCGCCGCCGCCGCCGCTTGGGCCCGCAAATCACTAGGGATGGGGCAGGCAGCGAGGAGGACGGCAAGAAGGGAAGCTTTTGCCAACTTATAGATTCGAGACTCGTGGGTAGCCATCAGATTAGGGAGTGATTAACTCCGCATTGGGGTGGGGTCTAAAATTGGCCATTCGCTGGGCCGCTGCCAAGCCATTATAAAAGGGATTACCCCCTATTTGTCGTTTGTTACCAACTTGAAACAATGGTTAGCTTGCTTGCTCACTGAGCAGCCTTTTGGCCCGAAGCGAGTAAGGTCTCAAAGCCTGGCTCTTTGGGCTCTTTGGCCACCACGCGAACCTCCGAGTGCTGGAACCCCGCGGCTTCCAGCCAGTCGTGGAGGTCGTTTTCTTTGAATCCTAACCAGCGGTCCGCATAGAGTTCACGAGCTTTTTCAAAACGGTGGGCGCGGAGATCGAGTACGAGGAGCCTACCGCCCGGTTTAAGGATCCGGTAGGCCTCGCTTAAGGCTTTTCTGGGATTATCGGCGTGATGCAGGGCTTGACTGAGCAGCGCGAGATCGACGCTTCGATTGGCCAAGGGGACCTTCTCGATATCGCCAAGGACGTAGGTAAGATTGTTAAGATGTTCCTTTTTCGCCAAGGCCCGGCCCAGCTGGACCATGCGGGTGGAATTATCGATACAATGAACGCTTTCGGCACGACGTGCGAGCAGTCGGGATAGGGTGCCGTCGCCGGCACCGAGATCGGCGATCTTTACGCGCGGTGCGAGTAAGAGAAGCATCTGTCCGATAGCCTCCCAGGATCTCCCTGGGCAGTAGTTGCGGCCGAGCCGATCCGCTACTAGGTTGAAATGTCGTTCCGCTTTTTGCCTCCGCTTTTGGATGATCCGTTGAAGGGAGCGTTGGTCGGCGGCGGTTTCGGGGTCTTCAGCCGTAGCGGCGATAGCGGCCTCAATGAGTTGGGTCACGCCCGCCGGAAGATTACGCGCGAGTGAGTAATAAGAATTTTTCCCATCTCGTCGGTCGTCGGCGAGGCCGGCTTTACGAAGGAGCGAAAGGTGCGTCGAGATGCGCGACTGACGCATGCCGAGAATTTCCTGAAGCTCGCCCACGGCCAGTTCGCCTCGGTTTAAAAGGAATAAAATCCTGGCACGGGTGGGGTCGGCGAGTAGCCGGAGAGACTCCCAGGGGGTTGGCATAGGGATTGATTAGGGGCGAATGGGCGGGGTGTCAAAAGAGGAAGCCCCGTTTCCGGGGCTTCTTCGAGGGCGCTTTAGAAGGCTTATTTGCGCTTATCAATCCAGCGAGTGATCGTGATTACTTTCCACGTTTCAGCCTTACCGTTGATGTTGGTGACGAACGTCTCTTCCGGTTTGTGGTTCAGGAACTGCTTTGCCAGCGGGGAAATGTACGAAAGGATATTCTCTTCCGGTTTACCGTCCCAGGCCCCGAGAATATCGTAGGTGATCTGGACTTGGTCGGACCCGCGCAGGAAGGTGACGGTTGAGCCGATGCTGATTGAGTCAGTCTTGGCTTCTTTGAAATCGGTGATGCGGGCCTTCTTCAGGACGGAGTCAAGTTCGGCGCGACGGGCGGCGAGGGTGTCATGATCTTGGCGGGCCATCTTGTACTCGGAATTTTCCTTAAGGTCGCCGTGCTCCTTGGCGATCTGGATGGCTTCCTTAATGGCGGGCAGGCGGACTTTGACGATATCCTCAAGCTCGCGCTCTTTCTCTTCTTTGCTGGCATTGGAGACGACGAGTTCTTTTTCTTCGGCCTCGGTGTCGGTGTGCTTTGATTGCGCCAGACGTTGGACGTGTGGATCGATTTTCGCTAAGCGTGACAGTAAAGCCTTCTTGGTCATCTGGTCGAACCCTTGGCTGCTCAGCATGGTGCGCGTCAGGTCGAAGATTGTTTCGCTATCGGTCTTCGGGCCGTTGGCCGGTGCCAAGATGTCAGCGATCAGTTCGCGGTCCTTGATGAGTTCATTTGCCAGTGGGATGCGGGCGGTAGAATTTGACTCGAGGGATTCGGTGTCGACGGATGAGAGAATGGCGCCGAGCAACGATGGATTGATGAGGCGGCTGACGATGTCCGCATACTTCTTCGAGGTGCGATTTTTGATAACCCAGATGATGACTGGAGCGCGCAGTTCGCGGGTCTCGAGCCACTGGGCGAAACGATTAGCCACTTGGGCGGAAAGTTCTTGGTCGCAGAGATAAGCGATGCATTCGGAGACTAATTTAGCCGAACCGCTCTTGGTGGTTCCGATGTCGCGATTGCGCAGCAGGTCGAAAGCACAATCAGCCCAGTTGTCGCCGTGGTGCGCGCGTACGAGGTCAAGCAGGCTACGAATTTTCTCGGTCGTGTGCGGGATGTTAAGCGCGATGAGCGCCAAGTCACTTTCAGAGCAAAGAGCGATGACGTCGGAGGCCGTTGGGCTGACGGTTTCAACCGTTTCGACGGCCGGACGGAAGAATTTATCTCGGTTCCAGATACCGCAGAGAATCACCGGTAGATTATCGCGACGACGGGCGCTGCTCAGGGCATTCACGGCCTTGGCGAGGTCGGAAGAAACCTTGACCAGGTTGGCTTCGTTGGCAGCTGAGCGGGTTTCGGACGTAGTGCTGTCAGCGAGTTCTTCGAGGAGGGCTAATTTACGTTCAAGATTAGGGGCGCCTTCGTACTGAGCGAAGAGATCTTCGCCAACGTCCTGAGGAGCGACGAGAAGAGCGTAGAGCCCTCCTTTGCGTTCGGGAACGAGGACCGCACGATCCTTGCGCAGGACGGCACGTGCCTTGGTCCACCAAGCCTTGAAGGCAGCCGCACGATCCTTGCCGGCAGGGAGGGATGCGAAGTGGACGCGCTCGAGGTTGGCTTCCAGGGCGTAAGAGGAGCTGGTTCCTGCTGGGCTCTCGTCGAGGAGTGCCTTGACGATTCCGGCGGGGTCATTGGCGACCATTCCGGCGATTTTTTCCTTAGTGTCGTCAGCGTAAGCCGATGCTACGGCACCATTTGGGTTAATAATCTCAATTTTACCGAGGAAGAAAGCGGCGTCCATCGCGTGGGCTTTTTTATTCTGCTCCGGGAAGTCGACCGTGAAGCGTTTGGCAGCTTCGTCGTAGGCGCGGATGACGCCGATACCCCAGGCTTGGTGAAGGCAGAAGGCGGGCTGACCCGTTGCTACCCTGTCAATGGCGGCCTGCAGAGAGTTAATTTTACCACCTTGTGGGTTAGGGACCTTGTTGCTCATTGCAAAAATTGGTTTTGGGGATAACAATTCTCACTTGCAAGCAGGAAGGCTGGGGGCTTTGGGGTCTACCGACCTTAAGTCCGAACCTCGATACTCTCACATGGCATTTAAGCCCGAAAAGCCCTCAATTCACGGTGAAACCCCAGAGACTCTGGGGGTACGATTGGTCGAGGGTGGGCACCCCCGGTACCGAGCGGCTCAGGTATTTGAGTGGATTTACCCCCGCCGGGCTGAAAAAGCCGATAAGATGACCAATTTGCCGGCTAATTTAAGGGCCTGGTTGGCAGAAAACTATGATTTTGAGGCCACGGAGGTTTTGGGGCGCCAAACGGCTTTGGACGTGACCCAAAAGCTGTTGCAACGCCTTCGCGATGGATCGCTGATCGAAACGGTCATCATCCGGGCGCCCATGGAGGGGGTAGGCCAGGATAAGTCCCGGCGAACCATCTGCATTTCCACCCAGGTGGGCTGTGCCTACGGCTGCAAGTTTTGCGCATCAGGCTTAGAGGGCTGGAAGCGAGATCTTTCCGTAGGTGAAATCGTTTCGCAGCTTGTTCAGGTCTGTCGCATCGAAGATCAGGCGGATCCAGCACGTGCCGCGGAAGGCTTGGCATCATTTGATAACATCGTGGTGATGGGCATGGGCGAGCCCTTGGCGAATTACGACAATCTGATGGCTGCTTTACGCATCGTGAATGCGGCCTGGGGTTTCGGTTTTGGCGCACGCCGCGTGACTATTTCGACTTCGGGGGTCGTGCCTAAGATTCTTAAACTCGCCGAGGAGCCTGAGGGTTTTCGCCTCGCAATCAGTCTGCACGGCGCGACGAACGAGGTCCGGGAAAAAATCATGCCGGTGAACAAAAAATATCCGTTGGAGGAATTGGTACCAGCCGCCAAGGCTTTCGCACGTAAGCACGGACGGATGCTCACGCTCGAATTTATTTTGATCGAAGACATTAACGACATGCTGGAACAGGCTCGGAAATTAGCCGTGATTGCCCGTGAGTTACATGCCCACGTTAACTTGATTCCGTATAACAAAGTCGAGGGATTACCCTGGGTGCGCCCCTCTTTGACGCGCCAAGACCGCTTTGTGAAGGAGCTCCGGGCGTTGGGCGTGACGGCGACTTTACGCCGGGAAAAAGGGCATGATATCGATGCCGCCTGCGGCCAGTTGCGCCTGCAAAAGGAGAAAGAAGCCGTCCGGAACGGACCGACGCCTCCCGCTGCGGCTTAGGCTGACAGGGACGACGCGAAAGCTTTGCGATCCGCCGCCTTAAAGAAGGACGTACCTGCGACCAAGGTGTCGGCCCCCGCGTCTCGACACTGCTTACCGGTGGTCGCGTTGATTCCGCCGTCGACTTCGAGGCGATAATTTAAGCCTCGCTGACGCCGCTCGTGATCAAGGAATTTAATATTCTCGAGGGCGGAGGGAATGAAGGCCTGTCCCCCGAAGCCCGGGAATACTGTCATGCAAAGCACAAGGTCAACGGAATCGAGGTAGGGCAGTAAGCGCCGAGGGTCGGCGTCGGGATTCATCGCGATGCCTGCGGACACACCGGCGTTTTTGATCGCAGCGATTGTCTTGGCCACGTCGTGATCGGCCTCTACGTGAACGGTCAGGCGATTAGCCCCGGCTTTGACAAAAGCGTCTACGAAGCGATCGGGATTCGTGAGCATCAGGTGTACGTCGAAGAATAACTTCGATTGAGGTCGAAGATCCGCGACGACTTGTGGGCCGAAGCTGATATTGGGCACAAAGTGCCCGTCCATGATGTCGAGATGGACCCAAGCAAGCTCGGCCGCCTCAATCGTGCGCAGTCCTTGCAGGAATTCGCCGTGATTAGCGGCGAGCAAGGAGGGGGCGACGACGGGGGCGTTCATGATTACCAGGCCGTAGTGGCCGCTTCTCTAATTTGGGCCGCAATATCCGCAAAGAGCGAAGGGCCTAGGCTAAGCTCTTCGGCGGTAGAATCGCCCTTCGGTTGAAAAGTTACGGCCGCGGAGAAATCTCGGTCTTTAAAGAGCACGCGCTTCCCGCCATCCGTGGTCAAAGTGCAGCGCACGATGAAAGTCACCCGGTAGGTAGAGATGAGGAAGGCGTCGGTGGAGTTGGCGGTCTGGCCTTCGCGTTTATATTGAGTGACTTCGGTGGTGAGCACAGCTTGGCCTGGGCCAATTTTGATGCGAGGGTCACCCGAGAGCGCCTCCAGGAGTTTCTCTTGCAAAACCGCGTGGGTTCCGGGGCGGGACGTCGAATTGCGAATGGGTGCGACTTCGATGCGCGTGAACGCGGGTTTTGGTCCGCCCAGCCGGTATGAAGAACAGGCCGTGAGCAATCCGAAGCTAAGAATGAAGAGCCAGCGCGCCATCATCGACGTTCGTTTTCGGTGGCAGTTCGGGGGGCATCTTTTTTAAAGCCAAAGGAATCAAGGTCGCTGCTGACGGTGGTCGGGGATGCTTCGTTGGCCATACGTGGTCTTGGGTAGGTGCCCAAGAGTCGGTCCGCGATGGTCTTTGGCGGGGTTGGGTTCTTTTGGATTTCGGCCAAGAGCGCTTCGGCATCTTTGGCGGCTTGGGATTCGGGGGCTAGACTTAGGCAAGAATTGGCCATGAGCTTGGCCGCTTCCGGGTTGTTATGTTTGAGCCAATAAAATTTGGCTAAATTAAGTCGAGAGCGGGCGGCACGATCACGAAGCAGGCGGATTTGCTCGGGTGCTTGTTTCGTCCGCTTATCGTCGGGAAACTGATCTGCCAGCGTGCGCCAATGGTCAGCCGCTTCAATCGTGGAGGCCTGATCCCAATCAGCCCCCATGGATTCGTGCGCACGTATTTTGGCCAACGCTTCGAGGGCTTCGGGCAAGAATTTCGAGGACGGATAATCGCTGACCAATCGTTCCAAGGCTTCTTCGGCTTTGGAGTCTATCTCGAGTTCGATGGCAAGACGGGCGCTCTTGATCAATGACTGGTCGGCCAGCGGGCCATTCGGCGCCAAGCGTAAAGTCTTTTGCCAATAGGTGAGAGCGCTTGCGGGGTCCTTGAACCATGGGAACCAGCCCCCTAAGTAACGTCGCTCGCCGCTTCCAATCCGATTGGCGATTTCGAATTGCAGTTGGACGGCTTCCTGGAATTTGGAAAAACTTGAATGACGGGCGTAGATGGCGTCGATGAGTTCGGTTGCCATTTCGAAGCGGCCTTGCTGCGTGTAGATACGAGCCTGTTCGAGCATAGCCAAGGCTTCGGCGGGATTGCCGTGATTGGCTTCTGCGACTAAGACCCACGACTTGAGGGCGGCGCTTTGTTCGCCGGAATCATTCGCACTGGAGGCAATGTCCATCGCGATTAAGACGACGGTCATCCGCTCCGCCGGGGTGATTTCGGGGGTCGTGCCTGCCTTGACTTGCCAGTGTCCGTCTTGACGGATGAATTCCGCCGAGGCGGAGGCAGCCAGCAAGAGGGCGGCAGAATAAAAGATTTTAGAGAGTAGGTTCATGCCAGCGAAGGAGAGTTGCGCCCCAGGTGAGGCCCGCACCGAAAGCAACCAAGAGGACAAGGTCGCCGTGTTTAATCTTACCATCACGCCAAGCTTCTTCCAGGGCGAGGGGAATCGAAGCCGCTGACGTATTGCCGTAGCGGTCGAGGTTGAAGGGGAATCGCTCCATGCCCACGTTAAGCTGATTGGCGACGGCTTCAACGATGCGAATATTGGCTTGGTGGGGAATGAACCATGCCACTTGGTCGGAGTTGACGCCGCATTTGGCCAGGACGCGCTCGCAAGACTCGGCCATCACCCGGACGGCGAGGCGAAAGACTTCTTTGCCATTCATCCGCAGGAAATGTTTTCCGTCGCGTAACGTTTCCGGGCTAGCTGGGTTCGCCGAGCCGCCCGCCACGCAATGAAGCAGTTCGGCGTTTGTGCCGTCGGCACCCAGAACATTGCCTAGAATGCCAACTCCTTTGACGTTGGTGGCTTCCAGAATGGCAGCCCCGGCGCCGTCCCCAAAAAGCACGCAGGTCGCCCGGTCTTGCCAGTCTACGACGCTCGATAATTTTTCAGCCCCGATGACAAGGACGTGGCGATAGGCTCCGGATCGCATCATATCAGTACCGACTTGGAGCGCATAAACAAAGCCCGAACAAGCTGCTGAAATATCAAAGCAGGGAATATCGCGGCGAAGCCCCAGCTTGGCCTGAAGGAGGCACGCGGTGGACGGGAAGGGGACATCGGGTGTCATCGTGGCGACGATGAGCAGATCGATATCTTCAGCTTTGAGTCCGGCGCGCTCTAAAGCTTTGGCCGCAGCTTTGGCTCCCATGTCAGAAGGGTTTTCGCCCGGACCGGCAATCCGTCGTTCCGAGATACCTGACCGGCTTTTGATCCAATCATCGGAGGTTTCCACCATGAGCGAAAGTTCCGCGTTGGTGAGTTTTCGCTCGGGTGCGTGCACGCCGATAGCCCTGATAAAGACTGAAAGCTCGGCGCTGTTCATCGAAGACTTGAGGTAAGACCCGAAGGCGGGAAAGGAAACACTAAAACCTCAGACTTCCTCAGGGGTGGCCGAAATCACCTTATTTGCCTCTGCGAGAGCCGTTTGCATCTGCTTCCCGGCCCCATGACCCAGGGCTTCAAGGCCCAGTCGGATGGCGCTGACAATACCCTGGCGGTTGCTGGAGCCGTGGGCCTTCATGACCAAGCCGTTAAGTCCGAGCAGAGGGGCTCCGCCATAGCGCTCTGGCTTAAGTTTACCTTTTAATTCTCGGACTAAAGGGAACATGGCAATACCGCCGGCCATGTAGACCGGATTACGCATGACTTTATTGCCGACCAGTTCGCGGAGCATGTAGACCAAACCCTCCAAGGTCTTTAGAATGACATTGCCTGTAAAGCCGTCGGTGACGACGACGTCGCACGCATCGCCGAACATGTCGAAACCTTCGACCGGCCCGATATAATTGATGCTCGTTCCCATGGCCTTCAAAAGGTTGTGGGTGCGGTTGATGCGGGCGCCGCCTTTGCCTTCTTCCGTTCCCACGGTCAGAAGACCGATGCGCGGATGGGCGATACCTAGGGAGCTTTGGGCGTAAATCGAACCAAGGACGGCATTATGCACCAAGTGTTCCGGTGTCGCTTCGGGATTGGCCCCGACGTCGAGCAGGACGAAGTGACCTTCCCGGCGGGGCATAATCGCCGCCAAGGCGGGGCGCTCGGCGCCTTCCATGGTCCGGACTTTGATTGTTCCGGCGGCAACAAGGGCCTTGGTGTTACCCGTCGAAACTACGGCATCAACTTCTCCGACTTTAAGTAATTCAAGGGCAATCACCATCGATGAATCGCGCTTAGATTTCAGGACCGTCATGGGCGCGTCTTCGGGGCCCACGATGGTGGGCGCATGCTTAAAGATGACGCGGGGAGATTTTAGATTACGGTGCTCCATCGCCAAGAGGCGCAAATTATCTTCGTGGCCGACCAGCACCAGGGTGTCGTCAGGTCCGATGACACCTTCTCTAAGGGCGAGGGCGGCGGCGGCTACGGCTTCCGAAGGGCCAAGATCGCCGCCCATGCAGTCGAGGGCAATCCGGTGGCCTTTCTTCAGAGTGGCTTCGCTCATGGGTGCGGGCAAGGCCCGTAAACCGGCTTATGCGCTGGCGTCGAGGACCTGGCGACCACGGTACTTGCCCGTGGTGGGGTCAACGCGATGCGAGCGCCGAAGCGCACCGGATTCGGTGTCGCGAACGAGCTTAGGAGCACGGAATTGGTTAGCGCCCCGACGAAGACGGCTGCGGCGTTTGGACTGTTTGCGTTTCGGGTTGGCCATGGTTCTACGCTGGGTTGAGGGTTGGTTCTACCCCTCAACCCCCCTCGGTCAAGCCCCCTTTCCATTCCCTTGCTCTTAGTTGTCAGTTTCTTTGGATTAGGCCCATGTCCGGCCACCCTGCCTTATTTCTTGATCGTGACGGGAACTTGATTCGTGACCATCACCATACCTGCCGGGAGGATCAAATTGAGCTTATAATGGGGGTAAAAGAAGCCCTAGAGGCCTGCCTACGGGCCGATTACCGTTTATTCATCCTCACCAATCAGAGCGGCATTAATCGGGGATTTTTTACTTGGGAGGCTTATGAAGCCTGTAATCGCAAGATGTTGGAATTACTTAATTTGCCGGCCCCAGGTATTTTGGAAATCAAAGCCGCACCCGAAGGCCCCGATGAGCCTTCCCTTTATCGTAAGCCTAGCCCGAGATTTATTCAGGAAATGGCCGCAAAGCATTCCTTGGATCACAGCAGGTCGTGGATGATTGGCGACCGGCGTACGGATTGGGAGGCTGGAATCAACGCTTCGATCAACGCTTGTGCGGTGCGTAGTGGAAAGCCGCTGGAGGCAGCGGACGAGGCTTTTGCTTATACGAACGGGGTGGTTGTCCACGCGGATTTGCCTGCTTTCGTGCGGCAGGAATTACTCCTCCGATTTTGAAACGGCACAAAAAAGGACTCACGGTGAAGTGAGTCCTTGGTGGAAGGTCCGATGAGGGACTTAGCTTAGGCCTTAGGCTTTTCGTCTGGGCAATTTGGGCACTTCTTTTCGCCGTCCTTCTTTTCTTCTTGGGTGGCAGGCGCTGCAGGCGCGGTGGCCGGAGCCGCTGGGGCATCTTTTTTGTCGCACTTACCGCAATGGGCGATGACGCCGAATTGCTCGATAGAAGCCTTAGGCTTTTCTTCGGGGCATGGGCACTTTTCGCCGTCTTTTTTGACTTCGTCGGCGCTGACGACAGCGACTGAGAGGGCGAGGGCGCCGCAGCTGATGGTGAGGAATTTCAGGAACTTGGATTTCATAGGTGTGGAATTGAAATATGATTCATTCGGCCGCGCTGTCAACTAGCCCGACGCCTTTACCCGTTACGTTTACCTTTAATTAAGGTTAAGTTTCCGCAACTCCGGGAGGGTGTCGACTAAACCGCTACCTGGCAGCCAGCGGCTGCCCGCCGAAGTTTCAAAAACCTTACCGGTTTCAACGCATTTAAGTTTATTAACGACAGGGATTTGCAGCATCTCATTTCGCTGGCGTTGGGCCGCGATGATTGGCCGGTCGGCGGCGGCATTATCAATCCAAAGAACGGCATCCGGTTGGGCTTGGACGATCATTTCCCAGTCGAACTTTAGCCACGTTCCCGTCGGGAGTGCTGATTTAAATCCTCCAGCGGCCAACATGCCGGCAAGGTAGGCGTCCGGCCCGGCCATCACGCCATCCCAAATAATAATAATCGTCTTAGGCGTGACGGAAGCCGGTATCGCCATGCGTCCGCAGATTTTTTCTGCCTTGTCAGATTGATTGAGCGCCAAGCCGATGGCCCGAATATCTTGGACGACCGAAGCCGGACTTTCGGGATTAAGTATCAAGGTGGCAAGTCCAGCGGTGCGGCATTTCTCCGCCCAGAGCGGATTGGCCATGCGTGGTAATATGACCAAGGTCGGCCGCAGTTTTTGCAACGTTTCAAGGTCGGGCAGAAAAATGTCGCAACTTCGTTGGGCCGGGTGGGCGGATGGCAGTGGACACCAGCGGGTCGCTGCCACGATTTGGTCGCCGCCGCCGAGGTCGATGATCGTCTGGGTCGCTCCGGGGCTGAAACTTGCGATACGCATTTCTGCGGCGGGTGCCAAAATAGCCAGACCCCATCCGATAATAAAAATCAAAACCCGCATCAGGCCGAAAGAACTTGGGCGAGACGGATGGCCGAGGCGAAACTTCCGGCGTCAGCCAAATCGCGCCCAGCGATTTCATAGGCCGTGCCGTGATCCGGGCTGGTGCGGATAAAGGGCAGGCCGAGCGTCAGGTTTGCGGCGCTTGCGAAATCGACGGTCTTTAGCGGTGCTAACCCTTGATCATGGTACATCGCGACGACCGCATCAAATTCGCCTTCGAGGTGGCGGTGAAAGACTGTATCGCCAGGAAGAGGGCCGCTGACATTATTCCCTTCGGCGCCAAGCTGTTTAATGACGGGACGAATGATGTCATCGTCTTCGGTTCCGAGTATACCCCCTTCGCCAGCATGCGGATTAAGTCCGCAGACGGCGATACGCGGATGGTTGTCCCCCATTTTTTTGCGCAAACCAATCAGCGCAAGGATGGTCCGCCGAATGGCTGCGGGCGTAATTGCGCCAGCGACGGAGCGGAGCGGCCGATGCCAGGTAACCAAACCGACCGTCATTCGTCCGCCAGCAAAGGCCATAATCGGTTCGCCTGTCCAGCGAGCCGCAAAAAATTCGGTTTGGCCGGGAAAGGGATAGCCTACCTCGGAAAGTCCTTTCTTATTAATTGGGCCAGAAATAACGCCGCCAAACCGGCCTTCCGTAGCCCCCTTGGCGGCGGCTTCCATCGCTGCGAGTGCCAGGCGATGACCTTCGGGCGTAGGTTTCCCTGGGATGATACTAAAATGATTAGCCCCGACGACGATGCCACTGATACCAAGTTGTTCGATCCATTCCGCCGGGCCGATGGGTACGATACCTTTTGCCTCCTCGGGGTGGCTCCTTAGCCACTTTGTGATGAGTTCAGGGCCGACGCCCGCGGGGTCTCCGCAAGTGATCGCTAGCGGTTTCTTATTCATACGGGAGAGGCAAAACGTCCACGTTTGCCACCGAGGAAGAAGTGCAAGAAAGCCAAGGCTTCGGGCGATTGATACTCTCCGCTGTCGATGGCCAATTGCGCTTGGGTGGTGCAGGTGGTCCCTGGCGAATAAACCTGATGATAGGCCCGTTTAAGCTCCGTGATGCTGGCGGCGCTGATGGCTCGGCGGCGCAGGCCAATTAAATTTAACCCCGCAAGTTCGTTACGTCCATGGGCGAGGGCCTGCGGGGGGACGTCTTCGGTAATCACGGCGTTTCCAGAAGTGAGCGAGCCGGCTCCGATTCGGCAGAATTGATGCACGGCCACTCCGCCGCTGATGAAAGCGCCGTCGCCGACTTGGACGTGTCCACCGAGCATGCAGCCATTGGCGAGGATCACCGCTTTGCCTAAGCTGCAGTCATGGGCGACATGACTTCCGGCCATTAGGAATCCGTCTGGGCCGATGATAGTGGCTTGGTCGGCTTGGGTTGCGCGGTGGATGGTGACATGCTCACGGATTACGGTGCGTGCCCCGACTTCAACGTGGGAAATGATTTGCGAATCAAAAGCGAGATCCTGCGGATTCCCGCCGACGACCGCAAAATGATCTACCTTTACTCCGTCGCCCAATACCGTGCCGCGTTTAATGATGGCATGCGCGGAGATGGAGCAGCCTTGGCCGAGCCGGACTCCGGCCTCGATGATGGCAAAAGGGCCGATGGTGACGCCGGGTGCGAGTACAGCCGTGGGGTCGATTTGGGCGGAGGGGTGAATCACTTGGCGGGCAGGTTGGTGCCGAATAATTCCAGTTGGGCGGCTTTCACCATATCGTAGAGCCGCAGAAGCCGAAGCAACTGTAACGTGTCGGACTTCGCGTAACTTTGATTCGATTCCACGGCTTGAACCAGATTTTCCAGGATAGTTCGAAACGTCAGAACATGATCTACGCCGCTTTCCCGAAGTAGGGTGATGCTTTCGGAGCGTTGTGGCTCTTGCGCGGGGATGCCGGGCAGGATGAGAATTTTGGATAGGGATTGGCCTTCGCGGGGCGTCAGGTCGGCAAAGGCATCGCGGGCGGCTTCCACGGCCTCTTTGCGGACGAACTCAAGTAGGTCGCCTTTTTTGATCATCGAAGGCGTGATGGTCTTGGTGGAATGCCAAGCCTTCACGGCCACCACGGCGGTGGTGAGCCCGGCTAGGTCGGAACTGAAAAGTTGGAAAGGTAGTTCAGCTCCGCGACGCGGGGTGGGGTTGATGACCAAGAGGTCTCCTTCTTCGTCGGCCCGCTTCCGCCTTGATTGCACGGCGTATTTGCGAGACTGGCGCACAAAAAAGCCGTTCATCTCGAAATATTCGCGGACCAGACTGTCGTCGAAACCCGCCATTATTAAGAGGATGCAGGCGAAGGGGATGATTGGTCAACCCGCGATACGCTCAAAGCCCAAACTCTGCCGGCGCGATAGCCACCGTAAACTCGCCTTTAAGCGAGCCGGCTTTGAGGGCGGGCACTAGCTCGCGGAGCGGGGCGGTGCGAATCGTTTCATGGAGCTTGGTGAGCTCGCGGCCGACACAGACGACGCGGTCGGCACCGAGGACTTCCAGCATCTCGTCAAGAAAGTCGCTGATGCGGTGGCAGGATTCGTGGAGCACCACGGTTTCGTCTGCAGTTTTGATCGACTCAAGAAACCGCATGCGGGCGGCAGATTTAGGGGGCAGGAAGCCGATGAAACGGAAGGCGTTGGTCGGTAAGCCTGATGCGGACAGGAGCGCGATGATGGCACAAGGTCCAGGCAGTGGGGTAACGGTCAGGCCTCGCTTTCGGCACTCGCGTGTCACGCGAAAGCCCGGATCACTAATGCCAGGAGTTCCGGCGTCGGTGATCAATGCGATGTTGGCTCCCCCTGCGATTTTATCGGCGATTTGGACTGCCACTTCTTTTTCATTATGCTCGTGGTAAGCCAGCATGGGCTTCGAAATGGATAGGTGTCGGAGAAGACCGCCCGTCACGCGGGTGTCTTCACAGGCCACCCAATCGCAGTTGGCGATGGCTTCCTTAGCTCGAAGCGTGATGTCTCCGAGGTTGCCAAGCGGGGTGGCTACGACCCAGAGTCTGCCAGACGAGCCAGGGGGATTGCCTCTGACGCCTGCAGTCTTTTCGGGCATTAGCGGTAACCTGAGCCTGGCGTGTTCATTCCCGGAAGTCCGCCTTGCCAACTGGCTGGCTGAGACTGCGGGAGCATTGAATCGGATGGCTTCTCGGTGGTCTCACACCCACTAAGGCCGATGACGACCGTCAGTATCGCAAGAAGAGCTAGAAGCCGAACGGTCATTAGTTACTGGCGAGTTTACCTGCACCAGATACCAACTTAACGGTGACACCGGTGGAGATGTCTCTAAGCAAATCAGCCCCGGGCAGGATTTGCGCATAGGCGACGCCCGTCTTGACGGACAGCACGCTCACGGCACCGATTTTTTTTCCATCCAGATAGACTTCAAAGCGACTTTCGGGTTTCACGCCGTTGATATCTCCGACGGAGAAGGCGATATGTCCCGTGGAGTGGTCGAGTGCGATGATCTTGGTTAGGATGCCTTCGTCGCTCGTGGCGCTACCTCCGGCGACCACCGTTTCGGGCGCAGCCTCATTGAGGGGGTCGCGAGGGAAGGGTGGGCGAGTTTCGCTCCGTCCCGCCGCCCATCCGTAGAGTTGGACGTATTTTTGAACGATACGGTCGCGGGTTTCTTCAGCTTTGGCGGCCTTGGTGGCGTTTTCTTCCATCTGCTCTTTGGTGAACAGGCCAGCGGCTTTTTCTTTCTCCTTAACGAGTTCTTCCTTGGCGGAACTGAGTTCGGCGACCGCGGAATCCTTCTTGCTGTTAGCCTCGGTCAGTTGGCCAGTAATTTCGTCGCGCTTCCGGGTGAGCTCGGCCCGTTCGCCTTCCAGAGTGGTGACATTAGCCGTCAGGCCTTCGATCTTGGTCTTTTTATCGGCCACATCGGCTTGCAGGTCTTTGACGTTTCCTTCGAGGTCTGCCGACTTCTTCCGTTGGCCATTAACGATGGTTTGCAAGGGGGCTCCCAGGTGCGCCATGCGTAAAGAGTAATCCGCGGGGGCTTTGATTTCGGGGTCGAGCGTCGTCCAGGCCGTGCTCGCGGTCGCAGCGGTGATTTTACCTTTCAGGGAAAAGGCGAAGAAGAGGGCGGCACCGGCAGCAGCGAAGCCGATGATGCGAATGAAAGTGTTGAGCTTTTTATTCATGGATTAAGGGAAGTTGGGGGTAAGAGAGTTAATTAAGAATGACGAAAAAGGGTCAGGCTTGGATCAGGGTTTTCTTGTTTTGATACAGACCCGGGGTTGGCCGAAATATGCAGAAGTACTTTGAACACCAGTTCCTCCGACCCGACAAGTCCAATTTCCTTGCAGAGTGCCTCGGTGGAAACCCATTTACCCTTGGTTCTTTGGAGTCCGGCGAGCGCCTGGGCTCTAACCTTAAGCGTATCGGTGGCGGCCTTCTTGCCGGCTTCGACGCCAGGCTGGTGGTAGGCGTTGATACCCAACAGGCTAGCGTAGAGTCCGACCGCGCGCTCGAAGAGCGCGATGAGCATTCCCACAGTTTTGGCATCCACCTGCTCAATTGTGAGCGTAATGCTCGGCCGGCCGTTACCGGAAAGGGCCTCACGTGTTCCAAGGTAGAAGGCCTGAAGGTAATCGCCTGAAGATACCCCGGCTTCAACTTCGACGCTTGGGCCGTCGCGATCCTTGAGCACCTCGATAAAGACGGCAAAAAAGTTATTAACACCGTCACGCAATTGTTGCACATAGGCGTGCTGGTCAGTGGACCCTTTGTTGCCGTAGACCGTGAGTCCTTGGCT
>JBAXRS010000008.1:0-36041 GCA_037131085.1 Verrucomicrobiota bacterium
TTTTGACTCATGGGTTGCCAAAATGCATTAAAAGGGGGAATTAACTGACCTGATTATGGCCGATGCTCGCTCTATCGCTCTGGTTTGCGCCACGGAGATTTCTCTCTGGGAGGAGCTCGGCGTACGCGCGATGGCCGTGGCGAAGGCTGAACCCACCTTGGCTCCTTTGCTTAAGCGTTATGTATTAGAGCCGAAGAACTTCGGTGAAGGGATCGTCCGTCGTTTAGCGGAGAGACTGTCGCCCTCCGGTCACGATGTGGCGTTGATCGTCCAAGTGTTATCGGAAGCCGTGGCCGCCGACCCCGAAGTACTGGCTCAGATGCGTGCCGACATTCGGGCGACTTTGGAGCGCGATCCGGCGACCGAACATGCGCTGATTCCTTTTCTCTGGTATAAGGGTTTTCATGCCATCTCTGCCCATCGCTTAGCCCATGTGCTCTGGAAGGCCGGTCGACGGGACCTAGCCATGTATCTGCAATCTTTATCCTCGGAGAACCTCGCGGTCGATATCCACCCCGCCGCACGTTTTGGCGTAGGTATCTTGCTCGACCACGCCACGGGCTTCGTCGCTGGCGAGACCACCGTGGTCGATGACAATGTTTCTTTCCTGCATGAGGTCACCTTAGGCGGCACGGGCAAGGCCCGCGGTGATCGTCACCCTAAGATTCGCTCCGGCGTCTTGGTGGGTGCCGGTGCTAAGATCCTCGGTAATATCACCATCGGCGTAGGCGCCAAGATCGGCGCTGGTTCCGTGGTGCTCAAGGATGTCGCGGCGCACACGAGCGTCGCTGGCGTGCCAGCGGTGATGATCGGCCGGACTAATGTCGATGCGCCCGCGCTCGATATGGATCATTCACTCTAAGTCATGCCCCATTCTTTTAAGTCGCAAGAACGTCCGGGCGACGCTCGCGTCTTAGATTGCCTTTATCGCGTCGGAGCTTTCGTCAATGCGACCGAAGATCCGCGGGAGGCGCTCGATTTCATCTTAGCCGAAATCGTCCAGACCTTGGGGGCTTCCAGCGCTTCCATCGCGCTGGTGGAACCGGCCACCGGCTCATTGCGTATCGAGGTCAGTAATGGTCTCGATGCCGAGTCCGCTAAGCAGATTATCCATCAGGGGCAGGGCATCACGGGTTGGGTCGCTCTTTATGCGAAGCCGCAACGCATCCCTGATGTCTCCAAGGATCAGCGTTACGTCGAACTCCGCCAAGGCATCCGCTCCGAACTCGCCGTCCCGATGGAACTCATGGGGAATGTGATCGGGGTCGTGAATTGCGATTCTGACCGGTTGGATGCTTTCACGGAGCAAGATGTCGCGTTCTTATCTTTATTAACCAACGAGGCCTCTAAGGCCGTCGGTCGCATCTGGCTGCTCCGGCAGTTGCGCTCGAAAGCCGCGCAGCTCGAGGCCCTGGTGGGTGCCGCGCAAGGTCTGGCCCGTGAGCGCGATGAGCCAGGAATCTCCTTGGATCTGGCCCGGCACACGCGGGCGCTCCTGGGTGCCCGGGCTTGTGCATATTTTAAATTAGAAGGCCGGGATCTAATCCTGACGAGCCTCGATGGCGATTGTTCCGGCAGCGTCTTCATCCCGAAACTATCGGTTGACGTGACTTCCCTGGGGACGGTCGCCACGCGTCGCCGTACCTTGGTGGTACCGATCGCGGGCAAGACGGAAGAAAACCTTTTTTCCAAGCTGATCGACCCGGTCGCAAGTTCTTCGCTTCTGGCGGTGCCCGTCCGCTACGAGGATGACACCTTCGGCGTCCTGGTCTGCGTGGCGATGGGCGCTTACCGCTTTTCGGATGACGACAAACATCTCGTCACGGCCTTGTCTTCTTTCGGAGCCTCTTCGATTCAGAATGCCCGGCTTTACGCTAAGGTTTTTGCGGTGGAAGAGGGGTTGCGGCGCAGCGAACGTCTAACTGCCCTCGGCATGCTTTCGGCGGAAGTCGCCCATGAGATCCGTAATCCTCTCACGGTGATGAAACTTCTTTCGGATACGCTCGCGCAAGGGATGGGTGCGAATGATCCGCGACTTGAAGATCTCGGCGTGATGCGTGAGAAAATCTCCCACATGGAAGGCGTCGTCTCCCGTGTCTTGGGTATGAGTAAGGCGCAATCAGGAGCTTTTAAGCCGATTAATCTCCGTGAGTCGGCGGATAAGGCGATGGTGCTCCTGCGACTTAAATTACAACAGCTCGGCGTGAAGTTCGCCGTCGAAAGTGAACCGAAGATTCCGTTGGTCGAAGGCAATCCTGGTCAGATCCAACAAGTCTTTCTCAACTTGATGTTGAATGCCGTGCAAGCCATGTCCACCGGAGGAAATTTAGTCGTTAAGGTGGGCGTAGAGCCTGGTCCGCAAGGGGAGGTCGTGGTCATCCGCATTGCCGATACGGGCACCGGTATCGCGCCGGAGATTTTACCGAAGATTTTCGAATCCTTCTTCACGTCGCGCGAAGATGGTACCGGTCTGGGTCTCGCCATCGTCAAACGGATTATGCGCGATCACCGCGGTGACATCATCGTCGAGTCGACGGGCTCGGCCGGTACGGTATTCAAGCTTTGGATGCCCGCCGCGAAGTAAGCCAATTTTGGAAGACTTTCCATAATACGGGTAGGAAAGAAATGGCGATGACAGTGCCGGTCACGACTCCAAGATTTTTGGCTAATTTCGTCCCACCAATCAGATGGCCAAGGACGACTAAAGAGACGATCCAGAGAATCGCTCCGAAGATGTTCCAGTAAAGGAAGCGGGCGGCGGGCATGCGTCCCATTCCGGCGACGAACGGCACGAAGGTCCGGACAATCGGGATGAAGCGCGCCATGACCAATGACACTGCGCCTTTATCAGCATAATAGTCGCGGGCGACCTCAAGGTAGCGTTTCTTATAAAGCCAACCATCTGACCACTTTTCGACCCGTTTGCCGAATTTCAGCCCAAGCCATCTCCCTAGTTGATTGCCAATGATGGCGGCGGCTATGAGCCAGAAACAGAGAGCCCAGGGGTTTAATAGGGCAGGGCGTGCGCCGTTCGCGGTCGTGAGTACGCCGGCCACGACAATCATAGAGTCACCGGGAAGGAAGAAGCCGAAGAGTAATCCAGTCTCGGCGAAGACAATCAAGGTCATGACAGCAATGCCACCTAGTTTGATCATCGCCTCGACGTCTGACATCGAACGTAGGGCTACCATGAGATCTGTGAACCAAGTTTCCATGGGGCATATGAGTACCGTGGGACGAGAATGGCAATCACCTTGAAAGTGGTCCAAATAATCTGCAGGGTAGGGCCGTCGCATGTCGCCTGAATCCGAATCTGCCGCCATCAACCTCCGCCGTTCCGCCTTACAGCACGGTTTGGCGGGCGAGGCCTCTTTGGCTGATGAATTTCTGCCCCGCGCCAAAGCCTTTTTGTTGGAGTCTCGCGACATTCAATTGGCTGCTCATCGGGCAGGCGCACCCGGCGGCGAAGTCGCCCGATTACGCTCAGATGCGATTGATATCATTTTCGACGCACTTTTCCTAAGGGCCGGTCCGTCGGCGTCGCAGATTTCCCTGGTGGCCACCGGTGGCTATGGGCGGGCTGAGCTTTGTCCCTTAAGTGATATCGATCTCTTGGTTTTGGTGACCGCCCATTCGCCCGAAATCAAAACCTTGGTCGAAGCGATCTTATATCCTTTATGGGATCTGGGGCTTAAGGTTGGTCAATCCGTCCGGACGGTCACGGAGGCGACCAGTTTTGCCCTCGACGATCTACATATGCGGGTCGCGCTTCTAGAGACGCGCCTGCTATGCGGGAACCCTAAGTTGTTTGATGCACTAGAAGCCAAGTTATCATTGATGCTGAGTGGACAATCTTGGCAGCCTTTCGCAAAGTTGATCGTCGAATCCCAACGTCGTCGTCGGGAAAAGACGGGAGGGAGCGCTTATCTCCAAGAGCCAGATTTGAAAGTAGGCGTCGGGGCCCTTCGCGATGTCCAGGGTTGCGTTTGGTTGGCCCGCATTGCTCGAGGTGTCTCGGGTCCAGCTGGTCTCGCCTCGACCGGCTTTTTGCCCGCTGGTGATTTTCAGAAATTCCTCGAAGCACGTGCCTGCCTGCTCCGCCTGCGCTGTGAACTCCACTTCCAGGTCACGCGCCCCACGGAGCACTTGTCCCTTGAGCGCCAAGATACCTTATCAGCCGCTTTGGGGTATCAAGGAAGCCTGACGGAGCGTATCGGTTCCATGATGCGCGAATACTTCGATGCTGCGGACCACGTCCGTCGGTGCGTTGAAATCATCGAAGGCACGGTGATGGGCGAACCTGAGCCAGTGGGCTGGGGTGAGCCTTTGACTTTGGATGGTTTTACGATTGTTCCGGGCGGAACGGCGTCGGCGCAGCATCGGCTTATTTTTGAAGAAGATCCTGGTCGATTAGTAAGATTGTTCCGCCTTTGCCAAATCCACGAAGCCCGGCCAGGACGAACCTTATCTCTTTTGGTTCGCGAGCGCGCCCACCTGCTTACCCCGCAGATCGCCCTTGCTGAGGCCTCTGCCAGTTCCTTCCGCGCCATGCTTACTGCCGGTGGGCATGTCCACGGCGCGATCAACGCCTTGCGGGAACATGATCTGTTATACCGCATTATTCCCGAATTCGCCGGCTTGCACTGCTTGGTTCAATTCGAATTCTATCACCGCTGGACCGCCGATGTCCATACGTTGCGATGCCTTTGGGAGCTTGATCAGATTTACGCCGGCAAATCTGAGATCGACCAAAAATACCGTGAAGTCGTCTTGGGTTCCGAATCTCCCTCGCTGCTTTATGCGATTCTCTTTCTGCACGACATCGCGAAGTCGGGCGGAATCGAAGGCCACGCCGAAAGAGGTGTGCCCATCGCCGATGTCATCTTGGAGCGACTGGGTTTTGATGCCCGTGAACGTCTTATTGCCAGCGGCGTTATCCGGCACCACTTGGTGATGGGGCTCTACTGGCAACGACATGACGTCGATGACCCCGTCAATATCGAGCGTTTCGCCCGTTTAATGGGCGATGAACAAGTTTTACGAAGCCTCCATGTGCATACACGTTGTGATGCCCGAGCGACCTCGCCGGATTTGTGGACAGATTTCAAAGACGGCCAACATTGGACTCTCTATCGGCGCACCTTAGCGAAGTTGGCGGGCGAAGATGAACTCAGCGCCGCCGCCATTACCGCTGAGCTCAGGGCGGCGACCGCTAAGATCTTGGGCCATCGTTTACCCATTGATGAAATCGAAGCGCATTTCACCGAAATGCCCAAGGGCTATTTCCTGCACGCCTCGCCCGAGGATGCCGCCCACCATTTATTGATGATTCACCAGCTGATTGCTTCGGTGTCCGAGGCGGATGGCGAAATCTCCCTTCGTCCGATCGTCGAATGGTTCGATGATGTGGGATCTTCCCAGCCTTCGGTGACGGTCGTGACGTGGGATCGCGCCGGTCTGTTCAGTCGTATGGCCGGTGCTTTCGCGGTGGCGGGTATTAATATTATTTCATGCCGGGCGTTTTCCCGGACGGACGACGTGGCCATCGACTTCTTCAAGGTCGTCTTGCCTCCCGGCAAGGAGCTGGCGGCGCAGCAACGTTTTACCGAAGCGCTGGCCAAATCGTTGGTTGAAGGTTCCGATTTACTGGACGACGTCGCCCAGGAAGAAGCCCATGTACTGCTGACTGCGCCACGTCGTAAGGCATACGTGCCTTTGGCGGCTAAGGTGGAAGTCTATTTCGAGGAAGACCTCGACCGTACCGTGATCGAGTTGCAGTGCAACGACCGCTTGGGACTGCTTTTCCGGGTCGGGCGCACCATCCGCGAGGCTGGTTATGCGATTACTTTCGCCAATGTCGCGACCGAACAAGGTTTTGCCATCGATACTTTCTACCTTACCCCGGAGCGTGGCCTAGTTACCGACCCGCATCCGCTCGAGGCTTTGGCTGGGGCGTTGCGGGAGGTGTTGTCATGACGTGTTCTGTCCCTTGCATCTCCGGAGAAAGTGGCTTAACTTTACGACGTTTCCCATGCGTACCCTGCCTATCCCTCTTAAGGCCCTTGCCCTTCTGGGTCTATCGATCGCTCAACTCTTCGCTGCTGACTCCAAACCTATGACGACACCTCCTAAACTTGAAAAGGCCATGTTCGGCGCCGGTTGCTTCTGGGGGGTCGAATATCAATATGCGAAGATTCCGGGCGTACTTGAGGCCTTCAGTGGTTACGCGGGCGGTAATATCGAAAACCCGACCTACGAAGATGTCTGTAGCCATACCTCGGGACATGCCGAGGTGATTCAAGTCACGTTTGACCCCGCTAAGATCAGCTACCGCAAGTTGGTCGAATATTTCTTCATCATGCATGACCCCACTCAGGTCAATCGCCAGGGGCCAGATGTCGGGGACCAATACCGTTCCGTGATTTTCACCTATTCGCCTGAGCAGAAGAAGGTCGCCGACGAAATCAAAGCCACCCTCACGGCGGCCAAGACTTTCGCCAAACCCATCGCGACCAAAATTGAAGTGGCGCCTACTTTCTGGAAAGCCGAAGCCTACCATCAAAAGCATTACGCCCTGCGCGGTAGTCGCCCCTATTGCCATCTCGTGCCTTTCGCCGAGGAGAAGTAAATTTCGTGGCCGAACGGCGATCAGGATCCAAGGGGGCGCTTCCTGGTTTTGAGCCGGAGGCAGACGAAGCTTTGCCTCCGCGTCGTAGACCTTTGGCTGCCCGCATGCGTCCGAACTGCCTCGCCGAAGTCGTAGGGCACAAGGGCTTGCTCGGTAGCGAGGCTTTACTGCCTCGCCTGATTAAAGCCGATAATTTTGGTTCGCTGATATTTTACGGTCCACCCGGCTGTGGTAAGACCACGCTGGCGGAAGTCATCGCCGCCGAGACGCAATCCCAGGTGGTCAGGGTGAACGCAGTCCTTTCCGGGGCCGCGGAATTGCGTGAGATTCTTTCGGAGGCCCGTCGACATCCTGAGCGCAAGACCGTCTTGGTGGTCGACGAGATTCATCGCTTCAACAAAGCCCAACAGGATCTCCTCCTGCCCGATGTCGAATCTGGCGTGGTTCGCCTCATCGGATGCACCACCCATAATCCTGGGCTTTATGTCGTCCCAGCGTTGTTGAGTCGCAGTCACCTTTTTCGCCTCGACCCGCTTTCGGTATCTGAAATTGGGGCCTTCCTTGGGCGCGCTTTGACGGAGACGGTAAACGGATTAGGCGCTTTGGGTATCAAGGCCTCCGATAAGGTGCTCTTGCAAGTGGCTGAAATGGCTTCGGGCGATCTTCGGCGGGCGCTGAACTGTTTGGAGACGCTGGTGTTGTCCGCTCCCGCCTTAGGCACGGTGACTGATGAAGCGGTCGAATCATTCGCGCGCGAACGTCGTATCCGTTATGACGATGGCGGCGATGATCATTACGATACGGCTTCGGCTTTCATCAAATCTCTCCGCGGGGGCGACCCCGATGCGGCTTTATATTGGTTGGCGTTGATGCTCGAGGGCGGCGAAGAGCCCCGGTTTATCGCCCGTCGTCTGGTGATCTGTGCGTCGGAAGATATCGGTCTCGCGGATTCCCGCGCCTTGGGCGTGGCCGTGGCTGCCTTCCAAGCTTGCGAGATGGTGGGTGCTCCCGAATGCGAATACGCACTTGCCCATGCGGCACTCTTTTTGGCGCTTTCGCCTAAGAGCAATAGTGCGACGACCGGTATCGCCGCCGCTAAAGAGGCCGTTCGTACCCAGCCTCGTCAGGAAGTGCCTTTGCACCTGAAGGATTCTCATACACAAGTCGCCCGGCGCTTGGGGCAGGGGGGTACTTATCGTTATAGTCACGACTATGCCGAGGGCATCAGCGGACAGGATTACCTTTCCAAGCCGTTGGCCCTTTATCAACCCGGCGATGCGGGGGCCGAAGCCCAGATTGCCGAACGTCTGGTCCGTTGGCGGGCCCTCAAGGCCTCGATCCGCCAGAGGG
The DNA here is from genome assembly GCA_037131085.1 of Verrucomicrobiota bacterium. GTDB lineage: Bacteria > Verrucomicrobiota > Verrucomicrobiia > Opitutales > UBA953 > UBA953. The sequence continues at coordinate 7,979 of JBAXRS010000008.1, forward strand.
AAGGGCAGCCGTGAGCAAGCTCGCACCCCGTTTGCCTTGGTTTGGCTCAGGTAAGTTCCCCCTCTATCTCGCACCGATGGCTCGGCATACCGATGTGGCGTTTCGCCAGCTTTGTAAGGAGCAAGGGGCCGACGTGATGGTGACTGAGTTCGTCCAATCGGAGGCGCTCATCCGAGATAATGCTAAAGCTTGGGAGATGGTTGATTTTACCGAAACCCAACGGCCGATGGGGGTACAAATCTTCGGAGCGACGCCGGCTTCCATGGCCAAGGCGGCCCGGCTGGTCTGCGACCGGATGAAGCCAGATTTCCTCGATCTGAACTTTGGCTGTCCCGCCCATAAGGTCATCGAACAAAATGCGGGCTCAGGGCTTTTACGCTGCCCGCCATTGCTCTACGATTTAGTAAAAGCGGTCAAAGATTCGATTCCAGATGTGCCGCTTACCGCCAAGATGCGGATTGGTTGGGATTATTCGACCATCGTCGCCGTCGAAGTAGCCGGCCGCTTGGAGGAGCTGGGCGTCGAGGCGATCGCGGTCCACGGCCGGACCAAGGAGCAGGGGTATTCCGGGGCAGCCCATTGGGGTTGGATCGCGCAGGTCGCCGCGGCCGTAAACATTCCCGTGATCGGCAACGGGGATATTAAAGACGGCGTTTCGGCGCTTCTTCGCCAGAGCGAGACGGGAGTGTCCGGCTTGATGATCGGACGAGCCGCCTTAGGTAATCCTTGGATTTTCGGGCAAATCAAAGCCGCCCTCGCCGGTTCGGTCGACGACTTGCCCGTGATCGGTACCGCCCAGCGCTGGGATTGTATGCTCCGCTTGGCGGAACTGACCATCGACGTGCACGCCTCGCGACTCGGCTCGCGCGATGTGCGATGGATGCTCGATCGGTTGCATCCTTTGACGCATGGCCTGCCTGGTTCGCGTAAATTACGGGATCAACTTCGCCACTGTTTAACGCTTGACGACTTACGCCGCCTTCGGGACGCGCATCTTTCTGCATCCATTGCATGAAGGAATCACCCTATCCATAGGGCATCGGTAATTGTGTGACAGCTGTGCAACAAAAACCTCAGTTTCTTATCTACAGGCTAAGTGTTAATAACCTGTGCAGGGCTTGAACTTGTGCGGGTCCGGCGCGCCTTCATCAATGGGGTCAGATTTGTCTCCCCACAGATCGAAAAAAGCCGTCGGCGACGGTCATTTATTTTAAACACTAAAACGAACTACCTAACTTTATTAATAACAACGATTTACAGATCGATTTTACCTGGCGCTTTGGCCGGCCCGAGACCTGTAGTTTCGACCTTTCCCCCTCTTTAACTTCCCTTTTACGAAATTAAACCACTTTCAGGCTTCCAAATCGCCTGTGAACAACCTTCCTCAACCTTCCCCCTTTCCTATGGCCAGCCCTGACAGTCATCTTTCCCTTTGGGAGACCGCTAAATCCGAACTTCGTAACACTTTTTCCCGTGCCGACTTCGATACGTGGATTTCTACCTTACAGCCGCTCGAGATCGCCGAAGGCAATGTGCTGGTGCTCGAAGCTCCTTCCGTCCTCACGGAGGCTTGGGTGAATAGCAACTACGGCGAAGTGCTCCGTCGTCAGCTGACGCTCGTCGCCGGCCGTAACATGGACTACCGCTTGACGGCATCGATTGATGCTTCGCGTCAACTACCGTCGTTGGCCGCTCCGGTTACTCGGGCTTCGCGCCAAACTTCGGTTTCTCCGCCCCCCGCCATCAAGGCCAATAATACTTTCGAGAATTTCATCGTTGGTCCGGAAAATGAAATGGCCCATGGCGCTTCGCTCGCGGTCGCCAAAGAGCCTGGTCACTATTACAACCCACTGTTCATCCATGGTCCGACCGGTCTGGGTAAGACGCATCTAATGCATGCGATTGCGCATTCAGTCTATGCTGCCAATCCGCAGGCCCGCATCGCTTATATTTCTTCCGAAACTTTTACCAACGATTTCATCACGGCCTTACAGTCCGGCAGCGTGGCTCCGTTCCGCCGACGTTACCGCGAATTGGATTTGCTGCTCATCGACGACATTCATTTCCTCGCTGGCAAGGAGTCGACGCAGGACGAATTTTTCCACACTTTCAACGAGCTGCATAACAACCATAAGCAGGTAGTACTCACGAGCGATCGCCCCGCTTCGGAAATCGCCAAACTCCAGGAACGTCTGGTTTCTCGTTTCCAGTGGGGCATGGTGGCTTCGATCCAGGCCCCTGGCCTCGAAACTCGTATCGCCATCCTGCGCAAGAAAGCCGCCGCCCGTGGCCTCGAGCTTCAGCCTGAAATCGCTGAGTTTATTGCTTCCCGCGTTTCCCGGAACGTCCGTAATCTCGAAGGTGCCGTCACGCGTATCGTCGGTCTGATGGGCATGACCCGTAAGCCGCTCGAAATCGCCCAAGTCGAAAAGTTACTGCACGATATTCTGGTCGAAGAAGCCAGCCATACGCTTACCGCCGAAGTGATCCAACGGAAGGTCGCTGAGCACTACCGCATCCAGATGTCGGATATGACTTCGAAGCGCCGGATGCAGAACATCGCTTTTCCACGTCAGGTCGCCATGTACCTCTCGACGCAGCTAACGGGGATGTCCCTCGTATCAATCGGCCAAGTTTTCGGTGGTCGCGACCACGGTACCGTCATTCACGCCCGTAAGACGGTGGTGAATCAGATGGAAGTCGACGCCAACGTCCGCCGCACGGTCGAGTATCTGCGCGCTCAGTTGTCGATGAATCGCTAAGCCGTCTTTCATGACCGAAAAAAGCCCGATGTTCTATCGGGCTTTTTTGTATTCAGGCCCGCTGGGGTCAGAGCATCCGTAAGGTCAGCGGAAACCGGTAGATTTTTCCTTCGGTGGCCTTCACCAGGCCGATGATGGTCAGTATGACAGAGCCAATGCCGATGATGATGAGGAGCGGGACTCCGATGCAGAGGAAGCATAGCGGTATGCAGATAAGAGCGTAGATCAGGATGCTCAGCTGGAAATTCAGCAGTTCACGGCCTTGAGCATCAATAAAGGCGCTTTCGTCTTTCTTTACCAACCAGACGATCAGCGGTCCGATGAGCGAGAAGCCGCACAAGCTCAGCGCATGCATGATGATTCCAAGGTTCTTCTCGTCCTGGGTGGGGATGAGGTCGGCGGGCAGAGATGGGGCTTCCATGGGTCTTTTAAAGTTACAAGGCGACGGTTGGGCGAGTCTTTCAGGCAAACGTGAGCATGGACTTGCTTCCATCGGGAGGTCGGTCTTGATAAAGACGTTCCTTCCAATTCTTTCCCAGGGGAGTCCGCGACCGGACTGAGATGAGGCTTGGCCTCGAACCCTCGTACCTGATGCGCATACGCGCCGTAGGAAGCGGATCGTTCAGTCATAACATCCCCGTTTCCGCGAACCTTACAGGTCCGTGCGGACAGCCTTTCCGCCAGCTCTCCGGCCCTCTTTTCCTCCTAACCTCTATTAATTCCATGGTCTCCGATAACAAACCTTCCACTTTCCCGAACTCGACGCGTATTTACGTGCCGGGCTCCCGGCCCGATCTCCTGGTGCCCATGCGCGAGGTGAAGCTCGCCGATACTTCCCGTCCCGGAGGCGCATCGACTCCGAACGAGTCCGTCCGGATCTACGATACTTCCGGCCCTTGGGGCGACCCCGCCTTCCATGGCGATGTCGAGTTGGGGCTTCCGGGTATCCGGACGCCTTGGGTCCTCGAACGTGGCGATGTCGAAGTCGTCGCGGGTCGCGAATTGAAGCCTGAAGACGATGGCTACTTATCTTGGAAACATGCCGAGACAGCTCAGCGTGCCACTTCCCGCAGCCGTTTGGTGCAATTCGCCCGCGGCGATCGGAAGATTTATAAGGCCAAGCCCGGTGAACGTCCGACCCAGCTGGCCTATGCCAAGAAGGGCATCATCACCCCGGAGATGGAATATATCGCGATCCGAGAAAATCTCCGCCTGCAGGCCGCCCGTACCGATATCGCGCCTCGTCGTCATGACCTCAATTTTCAGCATGCGGGCCAGTCTTTCGGGGCGGCTCTGCCTAAGGAAATCACTCCTGAATTCGTCCGCGAAGAGGTCGCCCGCGGCCGCGCCATCATTCCGGCCAACATCAATCATCCGGAATTGGAGCCGATGATCATCGGACGAAATTTCCTCGTGAAGATTAATACGAACATCGGTAATTCCGCCGTGGCTTCTTCCATCGAGGAAGAGGTCGAGAAGATGCGTTGGTCGATCAAGTGGGGGGGCGATACGCTGATGGATCTTTCGACGGGTAAGAACATCCACCAGACCCGCGAATGGATCTTGCGCAATTGTCCCGTCCCAGTGGGAACGGTGCCGATTTATCAGGCGCTCGAAAAAGTCAATGGACGCGCTGAAGACCTGACCTGGGAAATTTTCCGCGACACGCTCATCGAGCAGGCCGAGCAGGGCGTCGATTACTTCACGATTCATGCCGGCGTCCGGCTCGCTTTCATCCCGATGACCGCACGGCGCGTCACGGGAATCGTTTCCCGCGGCGGCTCGATCTTGGCTAAGTGGTGCCTTTCGCATCATAAGGAGAATTTCCTCTACACCCATTGGGATGACATCTGTGACATCATGGCGGCGTATGACGTCAGTTTTTCCATCGGTGACGGGCTTCGTCCCGGTTCCATCGCGGACGCCAATGACGAGGCTCAGTTTGCCGAGCTGAAGACCCAAGGCGATCTGACCAAGCGTGCCTGGGAACGCGGCGTCCAAGTCATGTGCGAAGGCCCCGGCCACGTGCCGATGCATATGATTAAGGAGAATATGGATAAGCAGCTGGAGTGGTGCCATGAGGCGCCGTTCTACACGCTCGGTCCGCTCACGACCGACGTCGCTCCTGGCTACGATCATATCACTTCCGCGATTGGCGCCGCCATGATCGGTTGGTTCGGTACAGCTATGCTTTGTTACGTGACGCCCAAGGAACACTTAGGGCTTCCGAATAAGAACGACGTCCGCGAGGGCGTGATCGCCTACAAGATTGCCGCCCATGCCGCCGACTTGGCCAAGGGGCATCCCGCCGCGCAAATCCGCGACAATGCGCTTTCGAAGGCTCGCTTCGAATTCCGCTGGACCGACCAGTTCGCCTTAGCTTTGGATCCGGAGCGCGCGCAAGAGTATCACGATGAAACATTGCCCCAGGAGTCGGCCAAGACGGCCCACTTCTGTTCAATGTGCGGTCCTAATTTCTGCTCCATGCGCATCTCTGATGATATCCGTAAGTTCGCTGACGCCCAAGGGGTCACCGATGACGAAGCTCTCGCCAAGGGGATGGAGGAAAAGTCTAAAGAGTTCCGCGAAAAAGGCGGAGAAATTTACCTATAATCAGCGCGAAGCGCTGCTGGCAGAGTGGCCTACGTTTACGTAGGCCAGCCTATTAGTTTGCTCTTCGATTTTCTCATCGATGAATTCCGCGCCCGCCAAGAAATCTGCCACTGCCTGGTATGACTCGCCGTTATATTATGACATGGTTTATGCCGATTATACGCTCAGGGAGACGCGTTTTATCGAAGGCATCATGCAACGTCACGGCCCGAAGCTGACCAGCCCAATGCGCGTGCTCGAGCCAGCCTGTGGTTCGGGTCGGCTACTCGAATCCTTATCTGCCCGCGGCCACGTGGTCCATGGTTTTGATTTGAACAAGCACCAGATCGCGTTCGCCAAGCGTCGTCTGAAGGAGAAAAAACTGAAGGGCAGGGTGTGGCGGGATCGGTTACAGGATTTTTCCGTACCGAAAGACGCGGTCTACGATGTGGCTCACTGTTTCGTCAGTACTTTTAAGTACATCGACACCGAAGCGGGTGCGCTCAGTTCGCTGCGTCGTATGGCCGCTGCGCTCCGTCCGGGAGGGTTACTGTTGATCGGCATTCATCTGACTGATTATAAGAATTGCCCGCCCGACCACGAGCGCTCGATTGGGCGCAAGCCTGGGGTCCAGGTCGTCAGTGACACTTGGTCTGAACCAGCGAACCAGAAGAGTCGCACCGAAGCCATGCGTACCCTGATGCGAATCACCGAACAGGGTGAAACGCGAGTCGAGGAAACTTGCTGGGATTTCCGCACGTATTCTCCAGCCGAGGTCCGCACGCTACTGGGCAAAGTTTCTTCGCTTAAACTCATTGCGATGCATGATTTCCACTACGACCTTAAGTCTACGCGGAAACTTGATTTGGAGTATTCGGACATCATCCTCGTCCTGCGTAAAAGTCAGGATTTACAGGCGTAGCCCTAGTCGGGGCATCGCCGTCGGGTGGTGCTTTGCTTATCCTTGTCACTGCGTCCGACTTCCGTCATGCCAATGTCTATGTCGTTGACCGCTTTACTCGTTCCTTACCGTCTCAGTTTACGGCTGGCCGCTTTGATCCTAATCGTCGCACCAGTTTTCGCGCTCGATATCGAATTAGATAAGCCTTCCAAGACCTTCGCCGTTTTGCCGGATAAGGCGACCGACGTCGTTCGCTATACGTTGAATGGCAAGGACCCTGATTTTACCTCCGGAGTTTATTTGGCTCCGATCGTCGCTCCTTTGGGCGCCACCGTGAAGGCGGCGGTATTTGAAGGCACGAAGTTGGTCGGTAAGGTCGCCACGCGATCTCTGGTCGTCCCTTCGGCCGAGTTCTTTAATTCCGCCGAACTTCCACTCACCCAAAATCGCGATCACCGCACCTATGATTGGGTGCAACGCCATCAGGAAATTTTGGCCTTAAACAAGCCTGGAGTCTCGTCCGCCAAGGTCGTACTCATCGGAGATTCCATCACCCATTTCTGGAGTGGCGAACCTAAGGCCACGCGTATCGCCGGGCCGCTTTCTTGGGAGAAGTATATCGCGCCCCACGAGGCCATCAATCTGGGCTTTGGTTGGGATCGGACCGAGAACGTGCTCTGGCGCCTACGTCATGGCGAGATTTTCGGCCTAAAAGCCAAAGCGTTCGTGGTACTTATCGGTACGAATAACTTCTCCGTTAATTCCGTGCCTGAGACCGTCGAAGGGGTGGAGGAAGTCTGTCTCGAGATTCGCAAGCAGTTTCCTCAAGCCAAAATCCTCTTATTAGGTATTCTCCCGCGTTCCGAAAGGCCTGATGCGATGCGTCAGAAAGCGATTGATGCTAATAGCTCGCTCAAGGACCGGGCGAAAAAGTGCGCCGACAAATTTATTGATCTTTCCAGTAAGTATCTCGTGAGCGATGGGCGAATCTCCAAAGATATCATGGGGGACTTTCTTCACCCAACGGATAAGGGCTATGAAATCATGGGTGCGGCGATTGACGCACAGCTGAAGGCCTGGGGCCTCTGAGGCTTAGGTGGAAGCGCGCTGACTCGCGCTGGCCTGCTTTCCTAATTAGATCGGCTTCACGACTGATTTCGCAATTCCTTGGATGACTAACTCGGTGACCGGAACTAAGTCAGGATAATTCGCATTCTCGGCTTTTAAGAATGTCTTGGACCCTTGTTTGACCAATCGCTTCAGAGTGGTTTGCCCGTCAATCAAGGCGGCAACGATATCGCCATGCTTGGGGTGGCCGGGTTCGATGATGACCGTGTCGCCATCATGGATGTCGGCATCGATCATCGAATCTCCGCGGACGCGTAGCGCAAAGGACTGGGGGGCGCGTCGGCGAGAGCCTTCGGTGATCGGGGCCTGCATGCTTGCGACCACGCCCGAAGATTCGGTGTAATCTGGCAAGCCGGCCGCAATCGAACCCATGAAGGGGATGCTACCCAGCTGGATAGCGTTCTCGTCGGGGCCTTCGTAACGGATGATGGTTTCGGAAAGGTCTTCAACCAAGGCGACCGGGGCTACCTTATAGGCTCGCGCGGCGCCAGGGATACGTTGGAGAACGCCTTTGCGCTCAAGGGCTTGGAGATGCCCGAAGACGGCGTTGGTACTCGCAAAGCGGAACTTCGCCTGGATGTCCCGGATGCTCGGCCAGTAGGAGTGCTCAGCCACGTGGCCTTTCATATATTCAAGGATGGCGGCCTGTTTCTTGGTTAGTTCTTCCATGGTGAACGGATGTTCTATGAAAACTTGTTCACTGTCAAGCCTGAGGGTTAATTTGGGCTTTTATGGGTAGAATACGTCATTCGGGCAGTGGGATGGGTCCGGCCTAAGCGTGCCCAGGCGATTTTGGGCTTTATCCCCATCAAGCCTTAAATTCTTAAAATCCCCGTAGGGGCCCTGGGGGTGCGGTCCAAAATCGGTTGGTTTCTGGAAACCCATGATACACTCCGATCCCATGACCCCCGAATCGACCCCACCGCCACGTCCCGTGAAGAAAACCAAGAAACCTTTACCGGCGGGGGCGATTAAGCTGAGTAAGGGCACGCTACCGGGATGGATCGTCTATGCGGTGGAGCTGCAGCCTTTCGCCAAGCTACCCATCGGGAAGCAGCGCGAACTTCAGGAGCTTAATCCTCAGGCCAAGGATAAGGCGCGCGTCTTTTACGTCGGACAATCGCGACACCATGCGGCCGATCGCTATCAGAATCACCGTGCCGGTTTCAATGCGAGCGCCTGGGTGAAGCGATTCGGGGTCAGGCTTATCGTGCTCGACCGGTGGGTGCCGGAGCTACGGGGGGTACGCTTGCAAGTCGTGAAAGAGATCTTTCTCATCTCCCAGCGCAACAAGGGCGAACCCACCGCCCGCGAACGCCGGGTGACCGAACTACTGCGCAGTGAAGGCTTCTTCGTTTACTCCAAGTAGCCGAAGGGCATGGAACCTTTTGTGATAAACCCTGTCATACTTTTACCTCATTATTACCCTATGAAATACCTCCCCCTCGTCACCCTCCTTACGGCCGCTTCTGCTTTCGGGCAGACCGCGGTCGCTCCCTCGACCTTGTTTGCTAATAACGTGTCGTTAACCTACGCTCAGGTAAGCACTTCCGGGATTGCCGGTCATAAGAATGAATGGTCCGCAAGCGCGACCGCTTACCTTGGAACGACCGAAGCTTTCGTGCAGGCTGCCACTAATATCGGCGGAGACTTGGGCAATGGCAGCGACCTAATCCAGGTTGGCTATCGTTTTAAGAACGTGGCTGGCATCGCGGATGCCGCCCTCGCCATCGGCTCCAATGAGCGTTACACCGTCGCCTTGCACCGCGCTCTCGGCGCTGGTTTCGGCGCTTGGATTTCCTATGTCCGTGAGCACGACGACAATCAGTTGGGCTTCACGGTCAGCAAGATGCTGACCCACGATTACTCGGTCGACCTCAGCTACGCTCGGGCAGAAGTGAGCACATTCAAGTCCGACATCTGGGCCCTCGGCGTTCGTCGTAAGTTCTAAGTTTCACACGTCCCAACCAGCCGCCGTTCTCGTAAGAGAGCGGCGGCTTTTTTATGCCACATCCCTCTGCGCAGGTAAGGCGGCTGGAGTGTCTTTGCCAGATCTCGGGTCGGACCTCAGAACATACTCTTCAACGCCGGCTTGGTGACTTTGCCCATGGCATTGCGGGGGAGCTCTTTCACAACGGAGAGGCGTTGCGGAATCTTATAGACGGAAAGCCGTGATTTGCACCAATCGCGCAGCGTCGGAAGTTCGAGTTTTGCTTCTCCTTTGACGACGATGGCCGCACTGACGGCTTCGCCCCAGGTATCATCGGGCAGACCGATGACGGCGCACTCCGCGATGTCCGGGTGCTCAAGTAAGGCAGCTTCGATTTCAAGGGCCGAAAGTTTATACCCGCCGCTTTTGATGATGTCCACGGACAGCCGTCCCATGATGCGGTAGTAGCCGGTTTCGAGTACCGCCATGTCGCCGGTACGATACCAACCTTCGGCGTCAAACGACTCCGCCGTGGCGGTGGGTTTGCCCCAATATTCTTCAAAGACATTCGACCCGCGGACTTGAATCTCTCCGGGGATATCTTCGGAGGTAATGATTTCTCCGGATTCGGTTTTGAGACGAATCTCGACGCCGGGGAGGGCTTGGCCGACGGCGCCCGGACGACGCTCTCCGCGGAGCGGATTGGAAATGGCCATGCCGATTTCCGTCATGCCGTAGCGTTCAAGGAGTTTCTGTCCCGTCAAAGCCGTCCAATGTAAGTGCACGGAGGCGGGTAAGGCGGCGGAGCCTGATACCATCAGGCGCAGGCGGGCGAAGCCGGCCACGATCTTGGCCCGTTCGGCCGCATCGCAGCTTTCAAGGGCTTGGATCAGCTTCACGTAAATCGTCGGTACCGCCATGAAGAGCGTGTAGGCGTCGGCTTTGACGCGCTCAAGGATGGCCGGTTGATCGAACTTGGTGAACGGCTCGATGGTTGCTCCGACCCAAAGCGCGCAACAGGTCACGTTGATGATGCCGTGGATGTGGTGCATCGGCAGGAACAAGGGGATGCGATCTTCTTTCGTCCATTCCCAAGCCTGGATCAGGCTTTCGATTTGCGCTGCGATGTGCGCATGGGTCGTCACGACGCCCTTCGGCTTGCTGGTCGTGCCGCTGGTGTAGAGGATCATCGCCCGTCGGTCGGGCGTGAGCTCGGGCAGCGGGCCCGCGGAATCGTTGGCAGTATCGATGTCGATGAGGCGAATGCCTAAGCGTTGGCAGAGTGGCCCGATTTTAAGTGCACTGGCAGAATCCGCCAAGACCGCACTGGCCCTGGAATCCGTCAGGGAATATTCCCATTCAGGCTCGGTGGCCGTCAGGCAAATCGGTACCTTGACGGCTCCGGCGCGCCAGAGACCCCATTGGGCGGCGACGTAGGAGGCTCCGGCAGGCGCGAGCAGGGCCACGCGGGCTTCCTTGAGGTCAGGCTGCCCGGCGAGCAGGGTAGACGCCAAGGACGCTGAGCGCGTCAGCAGATCTTGATAGGTAGTCGTCCCGACAGGGGTACGAAAGGCGACAGCGCTGCCATAGTGCTTGGCACGGGCGATAAGCGGAAGGTCGGGCATGATTGATTAGACGAGGGCGCGCACGATGAAATAAAGCAGGGAAGGAGCGAGCAGGCAGCCGAGGCCGGTGTGGAAGGTTGCGACGAGCGCGCCGTAAGGAACGAGACTGCGGTCGGTCGCGGCGAGCCCGGCCGAAACGCCGCTGACCGTGCCCGCGAGGCCGCCGAAGACCATGGCGGAGCGAGGAGTCTTCAGGTGCATGAACTTCGCCAGCATCGGGGTGGTGACCATCACCAAGATGGCTTTGAAGACCCCGACGGCGATGCTCAGCGTGATGACTTCGGAGCTGGCGCCGATGGCCGCACCGGTGACCGGTCCGACGATATAGGTGACCGTGCCGGCACCGATCGTGGTCAAGCTGATGGCGTCGCGATAGCCGAAGGCATACGCGATGCTGACTCCGATGATGAACGGCAGGAAAGTACCGATGAGAAGGGCGACCGCGCCGATCCAGCCGGCACGCTTAGCTTCTGCGGGTTGGACTTCGAAGGCCGTGGCGACGATGGCGAAATCGCGCAGCATATTTCCGCCCATGAGCGCAAGTCCGCTGAAGTAAGTCAGGTCGGCGAGTCCTTTGCTGCCTCCGGTCATACGGCCACCGACATAGGCGAGGGTAAGTCCGATGAGAATTGCGATGGCGGAGCCTTGGACGCGACCAAAGGTCAATTTCCGGGAGAGGAAACCAGAACAGAAAACGACCAATCCGACGATGGCGAAGGAAAGAATCAGGCCGTTATCGACGGCAAGCTTTTGGAGAAGCGTATTCATGGCTCTTAGTTCTTAGGGGCTTCATCCGCCGTAACGACTTCGCGACGATTGATGAATGAGACGCAACCGGCGCAGGCCGTGACGGTGGCGATCGCCGTGAGTAAGACCATGGGGCCACCGCTTAGGGCCTTGACGACGTTCTGCTGCATGGCCATCGCGATCACGACCGGGATGTAGAGGGCCGCCCAGTAATTGACGCCTTCTTCGGATTTCACTTGGAGCCATCCGTGCTTATGTCCGTAAAAGCGTACGGCAATGAGTAGGAGCATCGCGATACCCACGCCTCCGACGTTGGCTTGGACGCCAAGGGCGCGGCCAAGTAATTCACCGAGGAGGATGCCGGTGAGGTGGCATCCGGCAAGCAGGGCAGTTCCGTAGAGGGGCATGATGGGGTAGTGGGGGTGCCTATTAAATTGGCATTAAATCGGTGGAGGATGCAAGCCGATGCGACCAAGAGCTAACTTAGGCCTAAATCGCACATTCTTATTCTAAAATAAGTAAAATCGCGCTCGATGCAGGCAGCGTAACCGTGATTTGTCCGCCCGAGAGGTCGATTTTCTCAGCGGTTTGCGGAGACCACTTCCCATTAGCTCCGACGGCCGCTCCGGCAAACCGGACGCCGTTGGTCGAGGCGGCGGAGGGGGCGCTGAGACTGTGGCTGGTAAACTTGGAGAATTTACCGCCCGCATTAACCTGAATTTGCATCGATGGGTTGAGTTCTTTATTGAGCAAGGTGACGCGTAGTTTGCCATCGGTGCCGAGTACGGAGTGACTGATCAGATTCGTCTTACCGCTGATTTCGGAAGCGACGAGACGTCCTTGCGCAGCTTGGCTGAAGAAAAGCAGTCCGTAGTAAAGGGGCGCGGGGACATACGTCTCGGTCTTTTTGTCAAAGACGATGGCGGAATAATTATTGGCGGTGAAGCTGCCGTGAAAATTGACCCCGGCGCCGCCGTGGCGGGCGACGTCGAACATGAAATCAATCGACCACAGCGCCGCGGCGAAAGCGTCACTGACGCCATGCTTGCCCCCGCCGGACGCGGTATTGCACTCGCCGACGCGATACGGCACGCCGGCGGCTTTGGCGTCATTTAGTTTAATAAGCCAGTCATCGGGATATTTCTCGCCCAAGATTTTTTCGATCGAGGTGAAGCGTTGTCCCTTGGGGTCGGCATCCTTGGCGGAAAGCGGGTAGACGTGCGAAGTGGCAAGCGCGATGCGATCCTTGAAGTCAGCCATGAAGAGCGGCATCCATTTCGTGCCCTTGGTGACGGCGGGGCCGGTGATGAGAATCTGGGGATTCTTGGCTTTGATCGCGTCGGCGACGGCCATGAACTCAGCTTTATATTCAGGATAACCCCATTTGCTTGGGCGGATTCCTTCGCGATTCGGGCCTTTCGGATAAAGGTTTGGCTCATTACCGATCTCGATCGCGAGGATTTCTTTCGCACCGACCTTCCAGGCGTAATCGGCCTCGTCGGCCGCCATCGCCGGGTCGTTGGCCCCGAGATTGACGCCGTAGATAATTTTCCAGCCCGTATTGCGGGCGAAGTCGAAGAACGCATCAACCGAAGCCGGCCCGATGGTGCGTGGGTCGACGACATACTTGTTGTCCTTCATGGATTCGAGCGGCGGATGGGCTTCGCGCTTAAAGAAAGTCGAATCGACGTTATTGGCACCGATACGTAAAACGCCCGGCCCGAGCGTGCGGCAGAGATTGATCAGCGTGGCATTTTGGCCGTTGAAACAATCCCGCGTCATGAGTTTTTTCTCCGTACTCAGGCCGACGAAATCGCTTGGAATCACCAAGCCTGGCTGGTCGCTGTGAATGGTTACCGTAGCGGAAATCGAATCCGCGCCGAAGAGGAGGCTGGTGAGGAGAAGAAGGGGCAAGGTGAGGCGCATGAGGAAATATAAAAATGAAGGCAAGTCGCTGCGATCAGTGACAATGCTCAAGACTTCTGGCGGGCGAAGACCAAAATCTGCTTGGCCTTCTACTATTCCCGAAAAGCGAAGGAAAAAAGCGAAGCATCGTTTAATTTAAAACGAAGAGACACTGGTTTGCCGGCTAAAGATTTAAGGTCCGGCTGATTTTTCCAAACCACCGTATGACGTAAAGCGTCGCCCGTCATCCGTTCGCTTGTCCCCCATGTCAGGTTCGAGTGGCCTTCGGCATCGATGAATTCGACGGTGATGCCGGCCCCGGGTTGCGTCGCCACCGCGTTAAGTTCCAGACGTTTGCCGCTGAAGATAAACGGTACCGTCGTGATCGTGCCGCCCTGAGCCGGGGCATCCGCCGAAACAAAGCGATCAAGCTTCCAGGTGGCCAGGCCGATGCTCCCGGTGAACTTCGTCCCGCGACCGATGTCCTTGTAAAGACACGGCGAACCGTGGGTGTAATTCGCGCCGGCATAATAAAGCCAGATTTCGTCCTTCACGCGTAAGGCGCGGGATTGCGTGGCAAGAAAGCCGCAGTCCCATTCTCCGGGTAAGCCATGAGGGATGATCGGGGTGCGGAAGGGCCGCTCCCATGTCTGAAGGTCGCGCGTGGACGCTAGTTGGATTTCGCTAGGGCCTTCATGGTTACCGTATCGTCCGCTGTTGTTGATCGTGAAAACCCAGGGAAAAGCCAAGGTGCAGCTTTCAGTCGGGCAGGCGCCGATGCCATAAAACTCCGTCCGCATCAGCTTGGGATCGTCGGGTACGTCGAGTTGGGCACGGACTTGTTCGATGCGGGCCAAGGAGCCGGCGTCATCGATCTGGTCAGGTTTGAAGACATAGCGAGGCGTTGTCCAGGTGATGAAATCCTTACTGGTAGAGAGCGCGAAGCATCGCCTGACTTGGCCGCGGACGTCGGTGCTATGTTTCGGGAAAGCGACGTAGAGCTGGCGTTCTTCATCGTAATAGACCGTGATGACATCGTTGGAACGACAGATTGGTTCATGGCTCAGGCGGGTCCATCGAAGCCCATCGGGAGAGGTAAAAGTATGCGGTCCGCCTTCGGGTTTATCTTTATGGACATAAGCGACCATCTTGTAGCGGCGTTGGGGGTCTGGATCGTGGTCGTCTTTGATGACGCTAGGAAGCAATGCTTCATTGAGTACAGCGTTATGCTGCCGGCCGCCGCGGGCAGAATCAATCGTTCCGATCAACGGCTTATTCCAGCGAATCCCATCTTGGCTTTCGGCGTAACAGACGGAAAAGTTCGGAAAATCCTTGGTGACGTCCGTCGTATACCAGAGGCGGAATTTCCCTAAGGTCTCATCAAAGATCACATTGCCGTAGATGGATATCCGCCAACCTTCCCAGGGTTGGTCGGCCTTGAGCAAAGGATTGGCCGGATGTTTTTGACCGGGGTGCAGCTGAAACGTGATCTCTTCCGACGACTTCACGAGCATCTGATCGACAAAGAGTTGAGCTTTGCTGCCGATATTAATCAGTGCTTTGGGTTTCTCGGCGGCTGGGATGCGATTGGGGGTAGCACAGAGTAAGCCGAGCGATAAAGACAAAAGCAGAGGTAAGCGCGGCATGGGGTAGTGAGAAAATGAATATCAGCCCACTCACGCTCTGCAACCGCTCATCGCCTCGCTTGGGTGCGCGCCCCAAGCCAGCTCTCCATCCATGCCCAGATGACTATCTGACCAAGCAGGGCTGCTTGGGGTCGAACTTCCAGCCAGGAATGAGGTACTGCATCGCAGCGGCGTCATCTCGTGAGCCCGAAGGGAGTTTCAGGTAGAGCTCGTGGGCGGCCGCGAGTTGTACTAGATCGATTTCGATGCCGAGGCCGGGTTTTTTAGGAACGGAAATCTTACCGCCCTTAATCTGCAAGGGCTCTTGGGTGAGGCGTTGGCCTTCCTGCCAGATCCAGTGCGTGTCCATGGCCGTTACATCGCCGGGGGCGGCGGCACCGACGTGGGTGAACATCGCCAGCGAGATGTCAAAATGGTTATTGGAATGAGAGCCCCAGGTCAGGCCATTTTCTTTGCACACCTGCGCGACTTTCACCGAACCTTGCATGGTCCAGAAGTGTGGGTCGGCCAAGGGAATATCGACGGCTTGCAATTTTAACGCATGCGCCAGCTGACGCCAATCCGTCGCTACCATGTTGGTCGCCGTGCGGAGTCCGGTAGCTTTTTTGAATTCGGCCATAATTTCGCGCCCCGAGAAGCCGGCTTCGGCGCCGCAGGGATCTTCGGCATAGGCGAGGATGCCCTGAAGGTTCTGACAGAGCGCGATCGCATCTTTGACCAACCAGGCGCCATTAGGATCGAGTGTGATGCGGGCTTTGGGAAAGCGTGCGGCGAGGGCGCGGACGGCTTCGATTTCTTGGGCGCCATGAAGGACTCCGCCTTTGAGTTTGAAATCTTGGAAACCAAAGCGCTCTTGCGCAGCCTCGGCTTGGTGCACGATGGCCGCAGCGGTGATCGCTTCCTCGTTGCGGAGGCGGTGCCAAGCGTGGGCGGAAGCGGACTCATCGCGATAGCCGAGGGAAGTCTTATGCCGGTCGCCGATATAGAATAGATACCCCAACATCTCGACTTCGGTGCGCTGCTGACCCTTGCCGAGCAGCGCTGCGACGGGCTTCGACTGGAACTGACCGAGCAGGTCGAGCAGGGCGGATTCAATCGCCGTGACGGCGTGGATGGTGATACGTAGGTCGAAGGTCTGCAGGCCACGGCCACCAGCGTCACGATCGGCGAAGGCGGCGCTGACGGCCGTGAGCAGCTTTTCGTAGTCTGCGATTTCCTTGCCGATGAGTAAAGGTGCCGCGTCTTCGATCGTTTGCTTGATCTTCTCGCCTCCCGGCACTTCGCCTAACCCCGTCTGCCCGGAGCTGTCGGTGATAAGAACGATATTACGAGTGAAGTAAGGGCTGTGCGCACCGCTCAGGTTGAGCAGCATGCTATCATGGCCGGCGACCGGCACAACGCGGATGGAAGTGATGAGAGGGGTAGTCACGTTAAAATCAGGCGCGGGTTCGGGCGCGGAAGACCAAGGCGGCGGCGACCAGGGAGGTGAGGGCGAGTCCGTAGAGCCCACCTTGAATCGAACCCGTATGTACCTTGAGCCATCCGAAAGCGTAGGGGGCGACGAAGCCACCCAGGTTGCCGATGGAATTGATCAAGGCGATGACGGCAGCGGCGATGCGCGGATCAAGGTAACCTTGAGGAATGGGCCAGAATAGGGAGGAAGCTGACTTGAAGCCGAGGGCGGCGAAACAGATGGCAACGAAAGCGATGATCGGTCCGCCGGTCGTGGCGAGGAACATGCCTAAGCCGGCGATGAGCAAAGCAACTGCAACCCAGGCTTGTTGGTTTTTATAACGTGCGGCTCCGGCGGCGGCGAAATACATCCCCGCAATCGAAATCAGCCATGGCAATGAATTGAGGCAGCCGACTTGCATGTCGGTCATCTTGCCCATCGAACGGATGATGGTCGGCAGCCAGAACGTCGCCGCGTAGATGGTCAGCTGGATGGCGAAGTAGACGACGCAGAACAGGATAATCTGTAGGTCGCATAGTAGTCGCCAGACGCTGGGTCGGTAGGAGCGGTTTGCTGCCTCGGCCTCGGCTTCGAGGGTCGAGGTCAGGGCTTGCCGTTCCCCGTCCTGCAACCACCGGGCCTCTGCTGGAAGGGAGTCGAGCCAGCGCCAGGTGAAAATCGCGAGGACGACCGAGAAGGCGCCTTCGGCGAAGATCATGAACTGCCAGCCTTTGAGTCCATAAGGATGGAACTGCAGGAGATAGCCGGAGAGCGGCCCGGAAATGACGGAAGCGATGGCGGAGCCGCTCAGGAAGATCGCGATGGCTTTACCGCGGTCCGCCGAGGGTAGCCAGCGAGTGAGGTAATAGATGACGCCTGGGAAGAAGCCGGCTTCGGCCGCGCCGAGCAGGAAACGCAACCCATAGAACTCGTGGGCGGTCGTCACAAACGCCATGCAGGCCGCCACTGCGCCCCAAAGCAGGGCGATGATGGCGAGCCAGCGACGCGCACCGATGCGCTGGAGGATGAGGTTGGAAGGGACTTCGAAGACCGCGTAGCCGATGAAGAACAGGCCAGCGCCGAAGCCGAAGGCTTCATCGTTGAGGCCGAGGTCCGTGTGCAGATGCTCCTTAATGAAGCTGATGTTTACCCGGTCGATGTAGTTCACGATGAACATCACGACGAACAGCGGCAGCACGCGCCACTTGACCTTCGAGACCGCGGATTGGAGGGTTTCGAGCGGCACGGATGATTACTTAACTCCGGCTTGGGCAATCAACGCCGCGAGCTGTTCGACTTCGGCCGGTTTGAGATCGGTCAAGGGCGCACGCACGGGCCCCGCGCTATGTCCGACGATCGTCGCTCCGGCTTTGATGATACTGACGGCGTAGCCGGCGCTCTTGTTGCGAATTTCGAGATAAGGCAGGAAGAAGGTGTCGAGTAAGCGGTTCTGGGTGGCGACGTCATCCTTCGCGACAGCGTAGTAGAAATCCATCGCGGCCTGGGGGATGAAGTTGAAGACCGCTGAGGAGTAGACTGGGACTCCCATCGCCTTGTAAGCAGCGGCGTAGACCTCTGCAGTGGGCAGGCCACCGAGGTAACTGAAACGATCGCCCATGCGGCGGCGAATCGAGACCATGAGTTCGATATCACCGAAACCATCTTTGTAGCCGATGAGATTAGGATTATTAGCCGCAAGTTTTTCGAGATGATGCGGCTGGAGTCGGCAGACGTTGCGATTGTAAACGATGACGCCGATTTTGACCGACTTGCAGACTTGATCCACGTGCGCCGCCACGCCGTCCTGATTCGTTTCCGTGAGGTAATGCGGTAACAGCAAGATGCCCTTGGCACCAAGACGTTCGGCTTCTTGGGCGTATTGAATGGCCACACGCGTTGGGCCGCCCGCACCGGCGAGGATCGGCACGAGGCCATCGCACGTGTCGACCGCAGTTTTGATCACCGAAGAATATTCCTGAGGTTCGAGGGAGAAAAATTCGCCCGTGCCGCCGGCGGCGAAGAGCGCCGTGGCGCCGTAGGGCGCGAGCCACTGGAGGCGCTTAGCGTAACCCGCGGCATCGAAGTCGCCGTTCGTCTTAAAGTCGGTGATGGGAAAAGAAAGCAAGCCTGATGAAAGGACGGCTTTTAATTCGTTGGGAGACATGAGAGGGGAGGGAAGGGTTCAGAGGGCGGCGTCGGAGCGGCTGCCATTGACAAGGCGGGAGAGGCCGAGCGGGTTGGCGTTCTTTAGTTCCGCGGGTAACTGCACGTCGGGAAAATTTTGGTAACAGACCAGACGCGTGAAGCGATAGATGGCATTGGAACCCACCGAGGTCGAACGTCCGTCGGAAAGCGAAGGATAGGGGCCGCCGTGTACGATGGCGTGCGAAACTTCCACACCTGTCGGGAAGCCATTGATCACCAAGCGGCCGGCAATAGCTTCGAGCTGGGCGACGAGTTCCTTATTTTTGTTAAGATCGTCGTCCGTGCCATGGATGGTCGCGGTGAGACTGCCGTGCAAGGCCTTCACGACGTGGTCACGTTCTTCGCGGTGGGCGCACCAGACGACCAGGGAGCTTGGGCCGAAGATCTCTTCCTGCAGGGAATCGTTGGCTAGGAAGACGGCAGCCTCGGTGGCGAAGAGTGTCGGCGTCGCACGATTGGCGTCGCCGCTGGTTTTGGCTTGGGCGAGAACGCGGACGTTTTTCTGCGCGGCGCGTGCCACGAGCCCGTTGACGTACGCATGGTGGATGCCCGAAGTAAGCATCACGCCTTCGGCAGCTTCGGCGAACAAAGTGGAAAGCCGTGCGACAAAAGTTTCGGCTTCGGCGGAGCGTTCTAAGATTAATAAGCCGGGCTGAGTGCAGAATTGACCGACGCCTAAGGTACATGAACCCAGCATGCCGCTGGCCAGGGCTTCGCCGCGAGTCGCGAGGGCGCCTGGTAGTAGCACCACCGGATTGACGCTGCTCATCTCGGCGTAGACGGGAATGGGCGAGGGGCGAGCCGCGGCGGTATCCATCAAGGCCCGTCCACCGAGGCGAGATCCGGTGAAACCGATGGCGCGGAGTGCGGGGTGCTTAGCAAGCTGTTGACCGACGACGCGTCCTTGGCCGATCAGCAGGGAGAAGGTGCCTTCCGGAAGGTTGCAGGCGCGGACCGCGTCCACGATCAGCCCACCCATGATTTCTGCTGTGCCGCAATGGGCATGATGCGCCATCACGATGACCGGACAGCCGGCGGCGAAAGCGGAGGCGGTGTCTCCGCCTGCGACCGAGTATGCGAAGGGGAAGTTACTGGCGCAGAAGACCGCGACCGGTCCGAGGGGCCGGAGCATCGAACGATGGTCAGGCTTGGGCAGAGGCTTGCGTTCGGGATTGGCGGTTTCGATGCGGGCATCGATCCAATCGCCTTTATCTACAAGATCGGCGAAAAGTCGGAGTTGGCCGATGGTACGTCCGATTTCGCCTTGGCAGCGAGCCTCAGGCAGGCCGGTCTCTTGGGTGGCACGGGCGACGAGCGTGGAGGTCGCGGCTTCAATCCGGGTGGCAATTTCGCGCAGAAATTGGGCTTTGGATTTTCCACTGAGAGCGGAAAGGCTGGGCGCCGCCGCCGCTGCGAGGGTGGCGGCCTTCAGCACATCGGCTTCGGTGGCTTGGAAGAAGTCACCCGATAACTCGACGGACGTCGCCGGGTTGACGCAGTGTTGGACAGGCCCGGTCGATTGGCTGCGAGAAAAGCCGAGGAATGATTGGCCGGACGATGAGGACATAGTTCTAAAGAAGGGGATTGGGCATAGGGGTAGGGGATGGGTGGGGTGGTGGCAAACAAGATAGGGATGATGCCATGGGCTGAGATTGCTTAGAAAAACTGATGACGAACGTGAAATCGCTGATTTTCTGCAACCATTCTGGTTCTGGCGGGTTAAAGAAGTAATTACCCCCGTATGAAACTCAGAGTTTTGCTTATTCTGGCCTTGGTTATTTTAGTCAATTTGACCCCGGTCGCTTTCGCTGACGAAGTGGGCGTCTTGGTCCGCTTCGGCCTGACCGATACGACTTCGTCGAAGTGGGATGGCTCGGTGAGCGTCTCCTCCGGCAAGGTCGAGAATGTGGGCGGATGGAGATTCCAAATGAAGGACGCGGTGGAAGGGACGACCTGGACCGCGATGACCCGGCCGTTGACTGAACGTCGGAGTAATAACGCAAAGAAGGGTGCTCAGCAGAATAAGAAAAAAGCCGCCGGCGAGACGATGGCGGACAACGGCGTCGTCCTACGTCTCGTGGATGTGAATGACGATACGGTCGTCACGGTTAAGACCCCCAAGGGAGATGTCGTTTTTAAGCTCGGAGATCTGCCTTACGGTAAGGTCGTCGAGAAATTGGCCGGGGCGGTAGATTTGGAGCGTACGGCTGCCACCACGAAATTAACCGCCACCCGTGCCGACGATGATTATCCAGCCATCGCCGTAGCGAACGACGGCACGATTTTCACTTCCTATGTCAGTTTCACCCCAGGCTTGGATCGGGACGAGCGCTCCAAGGAGACTTTTTCGGAAGAACCTAAAGATTTAAGCTACCTCGCTAAGCTGCCTGGCGGCGATCGCCTTTGGCTGAGCATCAGCGGCAAGGGCAAGAGCGTTTCTCTTCCCGTCACCGAGGAGGGCTGTGATATTTATAAGACGGCCGTGACGCAGGACGGCTCTGGACGCGTCTGGATTTTCTGGAGTGAGAATAAGGCATGGAAGCAGATGAAGTCTGTTCCGAACTTCGAAATCTGGGCACGCTCCTACTTTGATGGCAAATTTTCCGAGCCAGTTAATCTTTCCCAAAACGAGGCAAACGATGTCAGTCCGGTCGCGACGACGGATGCCAAGGGAAATGTTTGGGTGGCTTGGCAAGGAGTGCGCGACGGGGTTTTCCGAGTGCTCGCCCGCCGGCAAACTGCCGCCGGTTGGGCGGATGAGATCCGCGTCAGTACGCAACAAGGCAGCTGCTGGACGCCGGCGATCGCCGCCGCGAAAGACGGTCAAGTGGCCATTGCGTGGGATACTTACGACAAAGGAGATTACGATATCTGGCTCCGTACCTTCAGCACCGATGGCGAAGCCAAGCCCGCGCAACCGGTGACCAATTCTTGGTTGTACGAAGCTCGCCCGTCTTTGGCCTTTGATGGCGAAAATCACCTTTGGGTATGTTGGGAGCAGAGTGGGCCCACCTGGGGGAAGGATTGGGGTGCTTACGACAATCAGGATGGTATCGGACTTTACAAAGGGCGTCAGATTGGCGTCAGGGTTTTAGCCGATGGCAAGTGGATGTCGCCGGTGACTTCCCCAACGACCGCCTTCATCGATTCAAAGCCACGTAATAAAGGCAAAGCCTTGCCGCCGCGGACGCCTGAGCCAGTGGATCGGGTCAAGGGGGAAGAAGCCGAGGTCGATGCGTCGGCCAATTCTTACAATAATCTCGGTCGCATCGTCGCCGACCGTGACGGACGTGTTTGGATTCTGTCGCGTAGCCGTCAGAATAATTTCCATACGCCCTTGGGTACCGTATGGATGAGCCATGCGACCTATTTCGATGGCCAGAAGTGGGTGGGTCCGATCCTGTTGCCGCATTCCGACAACCTACTTTATAACACGCCCGCCGTGGCAGCCCACCCCGCAGGTGGTATCATCGTGGCCCACTCAAGCGATCATCGGCAGAGCGCGCACGTGCAGAAGCAGGGAACGGGTTCTTCGAACGCCGGCCTTACGTCTGATAAAGATCCTTATGACAACGACGTGTTCCTGAGCCGATTGGAAATGACCGGTTCGACCGTGTCACCTAAGCTCAAGGGTGCGCCCGCTTCCTTGAAGGTGGATCCTCAGCCAAGCTCTGAAACTGTGAAAGAGCGCGAAGAAATCGCCCGCGCCCGGACCTACCGCTCAGAAATCAATGGTACAAATCTCCAAATCATCCGCGGTGAGTTCCACCGTCACACTGAAATCTCTGGCGACGGCGGCAGTGACGGGCCTTTGGAAGATATGTGGCGTTATGCGATCGACGTCGCCGCGATGGATTGGCTCGGCTGCGGCGACCATGATAACGGCGCCGGACGCGAGTATCCCTGGTGGTTGACGCAGAAGACGACCGACGCTTTCCGGATCGCCGGAAAATTCGAGCCACCTTTCACCTATGAGCGCAGCGTGACTTATCCCGAAGGCCATCGTAACGTCGTTTTCGAACAACGCGGCGTCCGGACGCTTCCTCGTCTGCCTAAGTCGGCCCGCGATTTCACCGGTCACGCGCCCGACACTCAGATGCTTTATAAGTATCTTAAGGCTTTTGATGGCGTCTGTGCTTCGCATACCAGCGCGACGAGCATGGGGACCGATTGGCGCGACTGGGATCCGAAGGTCGAGCCGATGGTGGAAATCTACCAAGGTGCGCGGCAGAATTACGAGCGCCCCGGTGCCCCGCGTTGCCCGACGGCTGACGATTCCATCGGCGGATGGGAGCCACTGGGTTTCGTGAACCTCGCCTTCAAGAAGGGCTACCGTTTCTCTTTCGAATCGAGCAGTGACCACGGCTCCACCCACATCAGTTATGCCTTGGTGTACGCGGAGAATAATTCCCGCGAAGCCTTACTCAAGGCGATGAAACTCCGCCATACCTATGCGGCGACGGATAACATCATCGCCGAGTATAAATGTCAGAGCGGCGGTAAGACCTACATGATGGGCGATGAGTTCACGGCCCAGAAGGCTCCGGAATTGAAACTCCATCTGCAAGGTACGGCACCTTTTGCCCGGGTCGTCTTGGTGAAGGATGACGTCGAAGTCAAAGTCTGGGAACCCGGCCAAGCCGTCGTCGATATCCAGTGGACCGATCCGAATCCGACCGCCGGCAAGACCAGCTATTATTATTTCCGCGGTGAGCAGCAGAAGCGGGGCAAGGACACCAACGGTGAGCTCGTCTGGGCCTCGCCGATGTGGGTTACCTATGCGGCCGATGCTAAGTAAGTCGTGCGCTGGCTCAGGGGTCTAATTGGGATGACGGCCACCGCCTGGATGGGCCTGTTCGCCTTGGTGGCGACGGCTGTCCCGGCGTGCGCCCATAATCCGGACACCAGTTACGCTAGCGTACAGATCGAGCCGCGCCGTCTGGCGACGAAGCTGACTTACGATTTGTTCACGCTGAACAAGATCGTGAACCTGGATGAAAATCGTGACCACCGCATCAGTCGGGCCGAGCTAGAAAAGCATGTTCCTGAGATCCTTCTTTTCTTAGAACGCAATATCACTCTGGAGGTATCCGGAGAGGCGGAAGGCTTGGGTAAGTCGATGGGTATGACCTGGCCGGAAGGGGCGGGCGAAGACATTCCGGAGAGCGATTATCATTCGGTCGCTTCGCTCGTTGCTTTTCGTTTCGAGCGGCCGCTCCAAGATAAGCCGGAGGATGTCACCCTAGAGTTCGCTTTTTTTGAAAGACTCGGCGAGCGGCATACGGTGTTAGGCACCTGGATCAACTCGGGCGTGAGCGAAGAAGTGATCTTCACCCGTTTTGAGCCTGATTACCTTTTTGATACCGGATATGTCGCGCCGCTCTGGCCGCGATTGCAGCAGTTTTTCTTCCTAGGGATGCAGCACATCTTTCACGGCTTCGATCACCTATGTTTTCTGGCCGCTTTGATCGTGGTCGCCCGGCCCTGGGAACTTTTCAAAATCGTCACCTCCTTCACGGTCGCCCATAGCATCACTTTGATTTTGGCGGCCATGGAGATCGTTCAGTTGCCTGGGCGGTGGGTGGAAAGTGCGATTGCGGCGACCATCGTTTATGTCGCGCTGGAGAACCTGCGGCCCACGCCGCCGCGTCACCGAGCGGTACTGACTTTTGGTTTCGGGCTGGTCCACGGTTTCGGTTTTGCCGCCCTCTTGCAGTCGATGGTATTACCGACAACCGGACTTGTCCGATGCCTGTTGTCTTTCAACGTCGGTGTCGAGGTTGGCCAGCTGGCCGTCGTATGCGCCTTGCTGCCCTTGGCCTTGCTCTTGAAGCGCTGGCAGCAGGGCGAGAAGGCCGTCAGAATCGTCTCTGGCTTGCTTGCGGGGATGGGTGGGCTCTGGCTTATGGACCGGGTCTTCGGCTTGGCCTGGATGCCATTCTAAGGCATAGTTCGGTTACGAATTAGCCAATCCTGCCTCTGCTCATGGAAAGAGATTACTTGGCGGCCTTACGCTTCTTTTTGCCCGTATTCTCATCGCCTGGTTCGGGGCCGTCATTGTCATGCGCTCCTGCGCCCCAGAGCGGCTTGACGTTGGATTTATTCCATTCGTTCCAGAGGGCTTGCAATTCTTTGACCTTATCAGGCATTGCTGCGGCCAGGTCTTTGTCTTCGTGGATGTCTTGGGCGAGATTATAAAGTTTCGCAGCGGAGACCGGCTGAGCTTTGCCTCGGCCGGCATTAGTATCGGCGTTGGTGTCATAGCGTACCAATTTCCAATCGCCGGCCCGAATCGCCATTTGGTCGCCGAAGCGCCAGTAGAGCGCGGCATGAGGCGCGACTTGGTTTTGGCCTGATAAGTAAGGCAGCAGATCGACGCCTTCCAATTTCCATTCGGGCTTCGGCGTGATGCTGGCTGCGGCGAGGACCGTCGCATGGAGGTCAAGTTGTACGGCGGGTTTTTCAAAGACCGCCGGTTGGATGTGCCCGGGCCAAGCGATGACAAAAGGCACGCGGATCCCGCCTTCGAGCGTGGTGCGTTTGGAGCCGCGTAGCGGGGCGTTGACGGAGCCGTTGACCGTGACGCCGGCCATCGTGGGTCCGCCGTTGTCGCTGATGAACGTGACAATAGTGTTTCCCGCTTGGCCGCTGTCTTGGAGGGCCTTGAGTACCCGGCCGACATTATCATCCATCGCGGACATCATCGCCGCATAGGTCCGCCGCTTCGTGTCTTTAATCTGGGAAAACTTTTCGAGGCGATCTTTGGTCGCATCCATGGGCGTGTGGACGGCGTTGAAAGCCAGGTAGAGGAACCATGGCTTGCCCTTGTTGCGTTCGATGTAGGCGACCGCTTCGCGTCCGAAGGCATCGGTAGTATAGTCCAGCTCCTTGACCTGTTCCGTGCCGCGGAGGATGGCCTTAGCGTTAAAGTAGCTGTGGGCGCCGCCGAGGAATCCGAAGAAGTCCGTGAAGCCCCGTTGCTGCGGAATCTGCGCCGGGAGCGAGCCCAGGTGCCATTTACCGACCATGCCCGTGACGTAACCGTTTTCCTTCAGGTGATCCGGTAAGGTCGTTTCGGTGAGCGGTAAGCCGCTGGCACCGTTCGGATTGAATTCGTGACCAAAGCGATTCTGCTGTCGGCCCGTGAGCAACCCGGCGCGCGTGGGAGAGCAGTATGGGCCCGTCACATAGCCGTTGGTGAAGTTGACGCCGGAGGCCGCGAGGGCATCAAGGTGGGGCGTCGGAATATCCTTACAGCCGTGGAAGCCCACGTCGGCATAGCCCATGTCGTCGCCGACAATGACAAGGATGTTCGGGCGCTCGGCGGCGCCGCACAGGCCGGCCCATGCGAACAGGAAAAGAAGGAGGGGTGGCTTCATATAATGATTAAAACACGGCAAACCCCCTTTAGTTGCAAAGCGGGTGAATTCGGTCGCTTTCGGCTTTGCGGGCGACCAAGGCTTCGGTCATCCAAGTTCATGCGACAAAGCTTAACTTGGATAGGATTGTGCGTGATGGCCTGGGCTGGGGCGGCGGAGAAGGCTCCGAAAGTGCCCGCTGGGGTCAGGTTGTCGGCGGATCTGGAATATGCCTCACCGGGTGGCAAGTCGATGAAGCTAGATTTATATTTACCCGAAAACCCCTCTTCTAAGCCGTTGCCGGTCGTGATGTGGGTCCATGGCGGCGGGTGGAAGGGCGGGAGCAAGAGCAGCTGTCCTGGGACGTGGTTGGTGACGCAGGGCTATGTGGTCGCCAGCGTCGAACACCGCTTCATCCCCGATTACGTATGGCCGGCCCAGATTGAAGATTGTCATGCGGCGGTCCGTTGGTTGCGCGCGAATGCGGCGAAGTACGGTATGGATGGAAAACATATCGCAGCTTGGGGCGGATCCTCCGGCGGTCATTTGGTCGCTTTGATGGGGACCTTGGATGCGCCGTCGGAAGAGCGCGTCCAAGCCGTGATCGATTGGTATGGGCCGACGGATCTTTTGACTATGCCGCCGAATGTGCTGTCCGAGAAGCGTACCCGGGCAGATCTGGCGAAAGCGAACGGCGCTTTGTTATTAAGCGGAATCGTGATGGATCAGCCCGAGAAAGCCAAAGCGGCCAGCGCGCTTTATCAGGTCAGCGCTGGGGATGCGCCGTTCTTAATCATGCATGGGGATCAGGATACCAGCGTGCCGGTCGATCAAAGCGTTAGGCTGCACGAGAAACTCAAATCGGTCGGGGTCGAATCCTCTCTCCATATCATTGCGGGTGCGGCACATGGTGGAAAATTATTCGAGGCGCCCGAACAACATAAACTCATCGAAGAATTCTTGGCCCGCCAATTGAAGAAGTAAGCCGGAGAGGCCGGCGCTTCCGGCTTAATCCGCCAATTGCGCGATCAGCTTGAGGGTCTCGAGGGGCGTCTTATGGCTGGCGACGGCGGCGCGGAGTCCCAGCGGCAGAAGTTCGGTCGCCGTTTCCTTTAATTCCAACAAGCGGTTTTGAAGCTGGGTGAGGGCGGCGGCGGGCTCGTCGATATTTACCCAGACGTCAAAGACCGTAATGACTTCGCCGGGCTTCTCGCCGTCAACTTCGCCTTCGCCTACTTCGTAACCGGCGTCCTGCAGTTCATCCCAGAAATTAGCATCACAGTCAAAATCGTCTTCTAGTTCGTAAAGACGCATACCATTGAGCCATTCGTTCAGTTTTTCAAAAGTTGCCTGATGGTCTTGATGCGCCTCGGTGAAAGTGAAGGCCATGCCGACGGCGACCAGAATCTGCCCTTCGAGCGTATCGCCAATCTGCGGGCCGTCGGTGGGTTCGGAGGGTTGGGTCATTGTGAAGGAAAGATGATTACGAGGACGAAGGTGGCAACGGGAAAGGCGAGGCCAGTTCAGGAGCGAGGTTGAGCCGCTGCTGTTCCGGCGAGGTAGCCAGTTGTCCAGGCATTTTGAAAATTAAAGCCACCGGTGACGCCATCGACGTCGAGTACTTCGCCCGCGAAATACAATCCAGGGCATTGCCGACTCTCCATGGTCTTGAAATCGACTTCAGAAAGTTTCACGCCGCCGCAGGTCACGAATTCGTCTTTGAACATGCTTTTGCCGTCCACCTTGAATTCGCTTCCGGTGAGCTGAGTGGCCAGGGCTTGCAGCGACGGGTTGCTGACGTGGGCCCACGG
>JBAXRS010000009.1:0-35963 GCA_037131085.1 Verrucomicrobiota bacterium
GCTTCGTGCGTAGGCCGGCTTACCCTGGCGAACTCAATCACGAGCTCGTCTGGCCGTTGGCCTTCCTCGGCGGTTCCGCCTTCGCCGCCATTTGGTTTCAAATCGGGCTCAAGCTGCCGGATTGTATTTTTTTTAAGTTCACGGGTCTGCCCTGTTTAGGATGCGGCGGCACGCGTTGCGCCCGTCATCTGGAGAGTCTGGATTTTTCGCAGGCCTTCCTTTTCCACCCCGGGTTTTTCTTGATCATGGTCGTAGGCGGGGCTTGGACGCTCTACTCGGCGGTCTTCTGGTTACGTCGCGATACGCTGCGACTTCGTCCGGCTTGGTCAGGGGCTGATTCGCTTAGGCTGCGGTGGGTCGTCGCCGTACTTCTCCTCGTCCATTGGGCTTGGCAATGTTACTACCTGACGCGCTGATGCGTAAACTCCTCAAATTTTTAGGATGGCTCTGCCTCGGGTTTTTATGCGCCAGCCTCGGCCTCGGATTGCTTTACCTGTGTTCCGAGCGGTCAGGTAAGATGGCCATCGAGCATCACGTGCTCAACGTGGTCGATGGGGTACGTGAAGATGGAACAACCCCGCCTAGGGTCGTGAGCTGGCTTGATCGGCTGGCGGATGGCACGGAGTTGGTGAAGGGAGATATCGTTGCGGCTCGCGAGCCGATGGCGAACGCCACCGCTCCCTATGGCGAACCGGCCGATACCTGTGGGCTTCAACATTTACATAACATCGGCTACTCGGTCGGCTACGATAACACGTTGGCGAGCCCGCGCTGGTCTTCATACCGCGTTTTTCCTAATCGCGACGTGCGGCTGGAGCGGCCTTCGACTTTCAAGACCGACAAGCGGACCTCCGCCTTGGTCTCCTCGCAGGAATTCGTCCGCTCAGGTTATGACCGAGGCCACATGGCGCCTAATTATGCCATCTCGGTTTGCTATGGTGAAGCCGCGCAGAAAGAAACTTTCCTGCTAAGTAATATCGTTCCGCAACTCCATGCCTTGAATGCGGGACTTTGGAAGGACTTGGAGCTCCGGGTGGCGAAGCGCTATGTGGAACGTTACGGCGTCGTGTGGGTACAGGTCGGTCCGGTCTACAAGCTGCCGCCGGCTAAGAAAGTCGGCAGGTTGTCCGTGCCGGATGCTTTCTGGATGATTTTATCCGAGTATGAAAAAGAGGCCCATGGTCTCCGCGCTATCGCTTACCTGGTGCCCCATGTCGAGGTTTGGCGCGATCGCGAGCTGACCCGATACGTCGTCAGTATCCGGGAAGTGGAGCGCCTCACGGGTTTGGATTTCTTCCCGCAACTTCCGCGAGAAACGCAAGACCGGCTGGAGTTACGTCCGGCGGCGCGGGCTTGGTAGGGCCCGGGCCAGGTCGCTGGCGTGCAGCAGGCAGACGCAATCCGACCCATCAGTCGTGGAGAGCCAAAGAAACGGAAGTTTTGGCCAAGCCCGATGCATCACCGTTTGGAGGCCGCCGACTTCGATGACCAAGATCCCGTGCGGTTTCAGTAAGTCACGCGCTTGCCCGAGGAGTTTACGGATCACACCCAACCCGTCTTGGCCGGATACGAGCGATTGCTTGGGTTCTTTTTTAAATTCTGCGGGTAGGCCCTGATAAATGCCGGCCGGCTCATAAGGCGGATTGCTTAAGATCAGGTCGAACTTCGGCCCCTTCGCGAGGGCCGCCATGACGTCCGTTTCGTGGAGTTTGACGCGCTTGGTGAGTTTGTAGTCGGCGACGTTGATCTGGGCGACTTCGAGGGCGGCGGCGGAGAGGTCGGTGGCCTGCACGACGGCTTGCGGAAAGCGCTGGGCGAGCAAAATGGCCAGACAGCCAGAACCCGTGCAAATATCGGCCACCCGCGTGACCTGCTTGATCGGCGGGAGCCATTGCGGAATGGCCTCTGGAATGAGTTCGACGAAATAAGACCGCGGGATGATCACGCGCTCGTCGATTTTAAAGCGCAAGCCACCGAGCCAGGTTTCACCCACGAGGTAGCCGGTCGGGATACGTTCAAAGACGCGGCGATGGATGAGATCAAGGAATACGCTTTTCTCTTTCGCCCTGAGGTCGCGCTCGAAGCAGCGAGGGAGCTTTTCCCAAGCTAGGCCAGTGGCGTGGCCCATGAGCGTCAGGGATTCCTCCTCAGCGTTCACGAAGCCTTGGCCGTGCGCGATACTGGCCGACTTGAAAAGCCGATTAGCAAAGCGTAAACAATCACCGCCCGTTTTTAGTCGAGCGAGCTGGGCCGGGGTGGGGCGCGCGGGAGCGCTCATCGGAGCTTAAACTCGCTCAGGTGAGCGGAGCCGCTGACCAGAGTTCCTTCGGGGTGCGCTCGAAGAAGTCTTCGAGGTACTTCGTGGTCGCGCCGCCCTGACGGAAGACGGGATCCTTCATGATTGCCCGGCAGACTGGGATGGTCGTGTGGATGCCACGAATGATGTATTCGCCCAAGGCACGGTGCATCCGGTCGAGCGCTTTCTGACGGGTCGCGCCGACCGAGATGAGTTTGGCCACCATGGAATCGTATAGCGGAGGGATGACGTAACCCGAATAACAATGGGAGTCGACGCGCACACCGTGGCCTCCTGGGGTGTAGTACAGCCCGATGGTACCTGGGCTGGGGGTGAAGTTGCGCGCTGGGTCTTCGGCGTTGATGCGGCATTCGATGGCGTGGCCGGTAATCTTGATATCCTTTTGGCTCAGCTCGAGCTTCTCGCCGCAGGCGATGAGGATCTGGCGACGAACCAAGTCGATGTCGGTTACTTCTTCCGTGACCCCGTGCTCTACCTGGATGCGCGTATTCATCTCCATGAAGTAATATTTACCGTTTTTATCGACGAGGAACTCGATGGTGCCAGCGTTTTGGTAGCCGATGTTTTCGGCCAAGCGCACGGCGACCTTACCCATCTCTTCACGCAATTTCGGGGTGAGGAAGGGGGAGGGCGATTCTTCGATGAGCTTCTGGTGACGACGTTGGACGGAGCAATCGCGCTCACCCAAGTGGATGACCTTACCGTGTTCGTCGGCCAGGATCTGGAACTCGATATGGCGAGGTTGGTCGATATACTTTTCGATGTAGACCGAGCCATTGCCGAAAGCGTTTTCAGCTTCAGAGCGGGCGCTTTCGAATTCTTTGGCGAAAGAGGCGGCGTTATGGACGATGCGCATCCCTTTACCGCCACCACCGGCGACGGCTTTAATGATTACGGGGAAACCGATCCGCTGGGCCTCCTTGATCGCTTCGCGCTGGTTGTCGACGGGGCCGTCGGTCCCGGGGACGGTCGGCACCTTGGCTTTCGTCGCGGTTTGCTTGGCGACGGCCTTATCGCCCATCAGGCGAATGGCTTCGGGGCGTGGGCCGATAAATTTGATATTAGCCGCCGCGCATTTTTCTGCAAAGCCGGCGCGCTCGGACAAGAAGCCGTAACCCGGGTGGATGGCGTCGACGTTGGTGATTTCCGCCGCGGAGATGATGCGGTCTTCGCGCAGGTAAGAATCTTTGCTGGGGCCGGGGCCGATGCAGACGGCCTCATCGGCGAGTTGGACGTGCAAGGATTGTTCGTCGGCCTGGGAATAGACGGCGACGGTCTTGATGCCAAGTTCGCGGCAAGCGCGGATGACGCGAAGGGCGATTTCGCCGCGATTGGCGATAAGGATTTTATTCATGCTCGGACTTCGGGGTTCAGCCAACCTTCACGCGGAAGAGGGGCTGGCCGAACTCGACCGACGTACCGTTCGCGACCAAACACTCAACAATGGTGCCGGCGATTTCGGATTGAATTTCATTCATCACCTTCATGGCCTCGATGATACAGACGACGGAGTCGGCTTTGACGGGTGAGCCGACGGTCACGAAATTAGGGTTCTCGGGAGATGGGGTGGCGTAATACGTGCCCACCATCGGGGAGGTAATCAGCTTGATGCTGGGGTCGGCTACCGCGACGGCCGGGGCGGCCGCTACCGCCGCCAGAGCTGGGGCCACCGGGGCTGGTGCATGGGCCGCAGGGGTAGCGGCGGATCCCGTTGAGGCGGCTGAAGCCACCCGTCCCGGTACATCGCGCTTGATGCGAAGTTTGAATTCTTGGTCTTGGATTTCGAATTCGGAAAGGTCCGACTTCTTCATTAAATCCACGACTTGTTTGATCTTATTGAGGTCCAAGGGTGTATCCTCCGTGAGGGGGTTAGACCTTTCTGATACAGGGTAACGGGGGGGTAAATCAACCCCTCATTCAAAAAACCTGCGGGGTATCTTACCTAACTCATTGTCCTTGTTAGACTTAATAATGTCTTTCAGCTCAGGTATGGCATGGGTGTCAGGCTCTAAAATAGGCCCTTTTACCCTGATTTTGGTTAGGCCGACCAACGTGCGGTTTAGGTTGAGGAGATCCTTTAGGGCAAACCCCTCATGGCGGGGTAGCGAGAAATCGCCTTCGAAGTTAACGGTAGATTTTAGCAGGTCTATTTCGCCCACCATAACTAGGCGAGCTTGCGGGCCAGAAATTATCAAGTCCGGGAAATAGGCGGTACCGTCGAGGCACCCTAATTGCCCTTTGGCATCGGTGAGGCCGTAGGTGGTGGCATCGACGCCAAAGGCCTCCAAAACACGCGAAACGCCCCCTAAAATGCGAACTTTACGCAATTCGGGGTTGTGCAGGCGAAAGTCCCCTAAGCCCCGAAGTTGGCGAGGGTTTTGGAGATTAATTTTTCCAGTAAGATTTAGGTCAAGAGTTGCGCCCGAGGGCTTCGGAATGGTTACCACGGCTGGCACCTTCGTGCTTTGACCCTTTGCCGGCTCCATCAGGCTGATGATTTTTCCCAACTCCATCGGATCGCATCCCTGTAACGATAGGACAAAATCACTTTGATGCAGGGGGTCTCCGGAGAGGCTTAGGACTGTCTTGCCCCCAGCCATTTCAAGGGTCGTCTCAATCTTAAGGTCCTTGCCCTGACTCTCTACGGCCAGGAAGAGATTGCGGCTGGGAATGCTCCAGGCGGTGAAATCGCCGGCGCTGCTGACTTTGGCTCGGATCTGGGGGTTTGGCATGCCGGGGCTGATTTGTAGGTGGAAATCGTGCCCGGCTGGCAGGACTAAGCCTTTCAAGCTTTGGCCTAATTCCGGACTACCACATTGGGCGGCAATCCATGGCTGAAGGTCGCCATGGAGCTGAATCGTCGGCCCGGCCAAGGGTCCTTGCTTAGACCAATCCCAAACCGCCGACCCCTCGACTTGCCCATCCTTTGCTTCCGTGCCGCCCGCGAGTTGGTGTAAACCGATGAAGGTTTTTTTCTCATTCGCATCGATCCTGACGGCGACGGAGCGAAAGGGCGCCCCCAGAAATACGAAGTTTTTTAATTCAACCCGGCCTTTGGTGATGCCGGTCGGAGCGCCCCAATGGCTTTCCACAAAAATCATCGCTGAGGGGTTTTCGTAACGCGGGAAAAGTTTCCAGAGCTCTATCCACCAATCGCCCAAGAGGCGATCAAGGGAGCCCGGTGCGATAGTGCCAGATAAATTAAGCACGAACGGTCCGGCGTTCAAAAGGCTACAATCCGCTTCGCCGCGAATCGAGGCGAGTCGCAACTCTTTTAATTTAAGCGGGAACGGCGAGCGCTCGGCTTGATAATTAAAATATCCGACAAACGGCAGGTTTTGCTGCGGCGCCACGGTGTCCGCCGAAATTCCCAAAGCCTTCAAGCCGCTCACGGCTAAGCGGCCGTCAGCGGTTTGGATTTCCCCCAAGGCGTTCAAGTGAAGGGTCGTTTGGTTGAGCAAGATCGAATCCCCTAGGGAGATTTGGAGCGGGCGCAGCATCGGACGGACAAAGGCAAGGTCTTGGAATTCCTGGGTGTCGACGTTGGCGTGGCCAATCTCGACAAGGTAATTACCGTGCGGCTTGAGCTGGATCGTGCCATGGGCCTGAGAGCTCCCCGTGGAGAGATTGAAGTCAAGGAGCGGAGAAAAGGGAGCGGCTTGAGCGTAGCGCAGCTTAGCCTCCAGCTGAAACGCTGGAAAGCCGCTTACCGTCGATCCATGCGCGCTCGCGAAACCGGTGGTTTCATTCCAGCTACTTCCGCCGGTGAGCCGAACGCTAAGACGTTGGGCAGAATATTGCCCCAAGATGACGTTCTGGATTTCCCCGCTCACGTTCCATTTTTTCAACCGGCCCGACGCGTCCAGATGAACTTGGCCGCGGGCTTGGAGGTCGCGGGTCTCGATCAGGCCGAAGCCAGGCTCAACCCAGCGCGCACCTAATAAGCTTTGAAAATTAAGCCCCGACCCGCCGTTGGCTTCGCCGTGGGCGATGACATTCAAAGAGACGCCGGAAGATTTTTCGGTGACGGCTAAACCCTGTTCCAGTCGACTCAATGCGCCCACAACTTTGGAGATAGACGTCACGCCGGGCTGAGCCTTGTCGACTTCCATGAGTTCACGAATAATTCCGGCTGGCAGCTCCCCGCTCACGTGGAGGCGGAGCTTGTTAGCTCTAGCCTGAAGCGTCGGCAGCATGAGCCACTGGCCCTCCTTGCTGAAGCTACAATAAAGGTCTTCGATGAGGGCGCGGCGTTGTCCGTTTTGCGCAACGGAGGCCGGACACCAGATTTTTCCGGCTTGGAGGCGGAGGTGCGTCGGACTTATCTGCCCCGCCGATAACTGAATCAGGTTAAGACCGACTTCGAGCCGTTCGGCGGTAAAGACCGACCCCGTCAGTCCTTCAATCTCCAGCGAGAGGTCATCCGCGGCCAAGGATCGGTCTGGCAAAAGCCAAAAGGATCGGGCTTGTAAGCGGACACCCCGTCGAGCGAGCGTGTCAGCGAGAAAATCCGTCACGAAGTCGGGCAGCTTGACGGGTTGGTCGAGGTGCGCGACCCAAAGGAGCGCGAGTTGGCACGGAAGGAGGAGGATTAAGGCGGTCGTGATGAGACGCCGGCAAAACTTCCGAAACGTGAAACTGGCGGCCTTGGCTTTCATCGCCCCGCTGTTTCCAGAAGGGGCGTAAGGATTTCGGCTAAGGTCGTTTCAAGCAGGAAGTCGTCACCGTCCGTTTCGTCCCGCAGCAAGACGGAGCGCGGCGTCAGGGGGGTGGCACAAAGGTAGGTGCGGAAAGTTTCGCTCGCCGCGGCGGCCCCCGTGGCGGCTTGGTCGGTGATGCGCAGTTCATATTTCCAATCTGACGACCCGTTTGGGCGGGTCGGAAATTCCGTGGCCTTGACTTCGCTCATACCGGTGGCGAGACGTCGGGCAGTCGCAGGCTCAAGCCGGCCGCTGCCCGTCCAGTTACCGTCTGGCCGGAGTCGCGCTTCGCCCAGGACTTTGCCGTCGGTTCGGTCGGTAATCCGGAGTCCGCTGACCTTCGCCCCTTGAGGCAATTCAGCAACGGTGCGATTACGCCAAGCTTGCGGTTCGACGTTTTGTTGGCCGTTACTGAGCAGTGATACATCACAGATGGCGCCGAGCGGTGAGCCTTTGGCATAAACCAAGCGCGTGGCCTGGCCGCTTTCAGGATCATCGGAAAACCCGACGACGATTTTTTCCGAACCGAATTCTAATTCGACCGTCTGCATCAAGGCGGGCGGCGTCTTGAGCACCACGATGGCCGGCAGGGTGGTGGCGCCGCCTTCCGGCGCCTTCCGGCGAGTGGCCCTTAGTTGACTTAAGGCATCGAGGAAGTGATTCACGAGTCGAACGTCTGCTTCCCGACGTTTGATTGCCGTCGAGCCAGGCGCTAGCGGAATTTCCCAACGAGAGTCGCCGCTGGCGCTATCGAGTCGATGCAGCGTGATGGAACGTCCCGCCGAAGTGATGGTAAATCCAGTCACCAGGGCAGGCTCGAAATCGACGGGCTTGGTGGCCGCTAAGGCTTCGCGCGGCCGAAGCCAATCGGTCAGGCTGCGGGCTTCGATGGTGAAGGTCGCGACATTGTCCTCCAACTTGGCACAAACAAGGTTGGGAAAGCCAGCAACAGATTTGCCCACGAGGAGAACTTGGCGACGGGAATTGCCTTCGAGCGCTAGGCGAAAGGAGGGGCTACTCAGGCCGGAGACCTCTTCGCTGAGCGGGAGGAACTTGACGGCACGCAGGTTGGCTAAGTCGGAAACCGCTTTTGTCGTCGCGTCCGCATCCGCCAGGAAATCGTAGGGGGCTTCGAAGCGCCACTCCGGCAGTTGGTTCCGCCGACCGGAGCGAGGTCGGGATTCACTGGTGAGCGAGGTCGTGATTTCGCCTTCTTCCGTCTTACGGAGGCGTACCGAAACGGCACGGGCCTCAAAGTCCGCCACTTCAAATATCTTATCGACGCGGTATGTCTCGGGTTTCGCTTCGATGGCGGCGCTCATGGATTCGCGGAGCGGAATAATCCGTTGGCCGTCTTCAGTTAAAAGAAAAACATTCTTAGTGGACGCCTGCTGCCCGATTTTCACTTCCGTCGTGGTGCCAGTTTCGCTCGTAACTTTAAGCGTCCAGCGTGGCTTGGCTAAGCCGTAGGCTTCGAGCGACGAACCATTGGCCTTAGACTCAGCGGCCAAGAAACTATTTTCCGTCCGACAATCGTGCAACTCATCCAGCAGGCGTTGCACCGCCCAGCTGTTCGCCAGCCAATCAAACGGCTCGCTGACATGCCATAGCGAACTGCGTTTTTCGAGTACCAAGCGCTCGGCTCCATCAGTCAAAATGACCTTGGAAGGTGCCGCCGGGAAGAGTACCTGTTGGGTGATGTTAGCCGCCGCATGACGATAGGTAGCCTTCCAGACCAAGCCGAATGCGACCAGGTTGGCGATGAGAAGGATGAGCGTGGTGCGGGAGAACCGCATGTGGGTGTTAACTTCTGCGACGCCAGACGGAAACCGCAAGCCCGAGTGCGAGGATAAGAAGCGGAACGCTGATAAATCGGAGCGCCAGACTCCAGAAGTCAGAGGCGGTCGCATTCACCTGATATTCTCCGACCGAGCGCGAGGGGAGGGATATGGCACGATCACGATCGGAGAGCCATGCCGCGCACTGGGTCATGAATGCTCGGTTACCTCCGCGGTTGAGGCGGGCATTCGCGGCGATATCGGAGGTACCGACGACCACCAGACGACCGCCGGCTCCGCCGACACCCTTGCGGATTCCCGTCGCCCGTTCGGCCGCCGCGGCCAAGCAGACCGGGCCAGGCTGGTCGCGAGCGGGGTCAAACTTGACGGGGCGACGCGTGAGGTCGGTTTCGCCCCAAGCCGCATCGGAGGAAAAAATCAACTGCCAGACACCCAGGGTGCTGTCGGGCGCGCTCCCTTCATCGAAGCGAGCGGGGCGGAGTCGGGAGGCGATTAGCGGAAGGTCTTGTTCCTTTAACACCTTGGTCAGCGGATGGTTTTTTTCGTCGAGGCGGCGGAGCGCGATATCTCCGTCGGTCGTCCGTCGCGAAGGATCGGGCTCCTGTAGTTCGGCGTCCGGGGAGAAGATCGCCCAATCCGTGAGCACGGGGTCGAGGCCGTGCTCACGGCCCGGATCCAGCAACGCCAAGACGCGTCCGTTACGCTCGTATAAGTAAGTACGCAGCCGGCCGCTTTCGGCTGGCGAAAACGGCGTGAGCGGACCGGAGATCAATACCATGGCGGCATCGCGGGGCACTTCTGCCAAGACGGCAAGATCGAGGGTCTTGACCTCGAAATTACGGCTGCGGAGTAGGCGCGAGAATTGGGACATCCCTCGCACCAGCGACGCGTCTTCGATCCCGAGCTCACCATGACCGCGCGTGACATAGCAAATCGCTGGTTTCTCTTCCGTGACCTCAATGAGCGCCGAGGTGATTAATTCTTCTCCGCGAAAACCAGCGTTCGCAGTTAAAAGCTCGCGGTAATTAATATATTTGGCCCGCGCGCCACAAGTTAAGATGAGGGCGGTGCCCGCTTCGGGCGGCCCATGCCGAGCTGCGATTTCGGAGAGTAGGGGTGCGTTCCGGTCTAGTCCGGCGAGCTCGATGCTCAGCCAGCCCGGTCCTTGTTTACCGGATTCTAAAACGTAAGCGTCCAGCAGTTTTAGCAACTTATTCCTCAGGGCTTGGGCGACTTCGGAGCTGTCGCTCGTGACGACGACCGCCTTTACCCATCCCTTGTTTAAGCCTAAGCCGACCGGACTACGACGACCGGCAGAGCGAACGGTTTCGATGGACTCGGGGGCCAGTGAGTGACGTCGATCGGAGGTGATGTCTTGGCGGAAGCGAAATTCGGGAAGCGAGCCCAAGTAGTTGACGAGCACCGCCAGAGCGATGGCGAGTACTGCCTGCGTAAAGCGGTTCAGCCGGCGAATCGGACGCACGGCGCTGAAGTCATCGCGGATCGGAGCCATCTTATTCTTGGTCCTCGATGGCGAGGTTCGCCAATCCCAAGCATAGTAAAGTCCCGGTGGCGTAGAGGATGATAGGGCGCGAATCCAGGATCCCGCTCGCGAAATCTTGCAAGTGGGCGAAGGTGCGAAGGTGTGCCGCAGGTTCTCTGAGCCAACCCAACCACTCCCAGCTTTCGACGGGCAAGGATTCCATCGCGCCGCCCGCCGCGGTGAGCGCTAATAAGCTGATGAAAGCAAGCAGGGCCGCCAGAGCGGAACTGCGCGTGACGCAGCTGCAAAGGATGCCAATGGAGGCGTGCATCAGGCCGCTGACGGCGACGAAACAAATCCCGCCCCAAAGTATGGACGGGTCGCTTAGGCGATGGTCGCCCGGCTTACCTAATTGAATTTCCACCAACAAAGGGAAAATCGTGAAGAGCAGCCAGAAGACCATCCACACTACCCACACGGAAAGAAATTTTGCCCAGACGACGGCGGCAGGGCTGGCCGGAGTGGTCAGCAGCGCGGCGAGCGTCCCCGACCGACGCTCTTCGGCGAAACTCCGCATGGTGAGTAGAGGCAGCACGCAGAGCAGCGGTAGCCAAAAAAGCCGGAACGTAGCTTCGACCGGAGTCCAATCTTGCGGCGAACGGCTTGATTCCAGGACCGCGAACCAATGGATCGAACCCATGAGCGCGAGAAACAGCGCGCCCGCGGCCCAAGTATTCCAAGAGAGCAGGGCCGACCGAAGTTCGTGGGCGAGTAGGGTACGAAAGTGTCGCATGCTATTACGGACGACGATTTTCGGCGGGTGAACGCCGGGTGGCAGCCAAGAAAATATCTTCGAGTCCAAACTTCTCTTCCGAGATTTCGCGCAGATTCAAACCGCCGGCGATAAGTCCGCTCGCCAGCGTTTCGCGGACGGATGAAGTTGCTGGTAGAATGACGCGATAACGGGTGACACCCTCGTTTTGCGAGACCGTCTCCACCAAGGCGGCGGGCTCGAGGCGCTGGCAAGCGAGGGTGAGCTCGCTCATGCTGGCACGGGTGACGACGCTGAAACTTGATTCGGGCAGAAGTTCGCGACGCAAATCATCCGTGCGGCCTTGGGCGACCAGTCGTCCGCGGTTGATGATGACGACCTTATCGCAGACTTGTTCGACTTCGTGTAAAATATGACTCGAAATCAAGACGGCCATTTTTCCGCGCAAGGAGCGGATCAGATCCCGGATGCCTAAGATCTGATGGGGGTCCAAACCAATGGTCGGTTCATCAAGGATGACGACTTTGGGCTCGGCGAGGAGCGCATCGGCGATACCCACGCGCTGACGGAAGCCTTTGGAAAGTTGCCCGATCAGACGGCCCGCGGCGCGCCGGGCCAAATCGCAATCCTCCATCACACGATGGACGCGTTCCGCAACCCGATTGTTGGCGACATCTTTGAGGCGTGCCCGGAGCGTGAGGTATTCTTCAACCCGGAGGTCTTCGGGGAGCGGATTATTTTCCGGCATGTACGCCATGTGACGTTTGGCTCCCACGGGATCAAGGGCGACGGATGCCCCCCAAATCGCGGCCCGACCTGACGTCCCCGACATCGTGCCGGAAAGGATGCGCATCGTCGTAGACTTGCCAGCCCCGTTCGGACCTAAAAAACCGACGATTTCCCCGGGAGCGACCGTAAAACTCAAATCTTCGATAGCCGTCAGCGAACCGTATTTTTTAGTGAGCCGTTCGGCGACCACGGCAGCTTCAGGTGTCGGCACGTCTTCGTTCATGGGGTGGGCACCTGGGGTTCGGGTTTAGGCGTGTTTATGCTACTTAAACTAAGATTTAAACGATTGAAGGGGGAGGGGTCTTTTACAAGCAGATTTGAAATAAGAACCCCGCCCAAGCGCACGAGGAACCATTTGCCTCCGCTCACTGTTTAATGGTTAATCTTAGCCCTCCCATGATCTCCTCCCGTTGTCGCCTCCTCTTCGTTCTCGCGGGCATCACCAGGTTATTGGTCGCGGAGCCCCAACTCAACCTGCCGACACGCGCTCC
Organism: Verrucomicrobiota bacterium; assembly: GCA_037131085.1. GTDB lineage: Bacteria > Verrucomicrobiota > Verrucomicrobiia > Opitutales > UBA953 > UBA953. Next base: position 12,352 of record JBAXRS010000009.1, read on the forward strand.
GGGTGAGGACGTCAACAGCGCTGCCGTGCGAAATCGACCCGGGCTTTCCGCGAGTGCGAATTTACTATTCAATGGTTGGGGCATTTCACCAGCGGGGACACATGTGGCCAGCGGCGATATGGGATTAAAGATGGTCATCGCTCCGGACAAGGAAGCGGTCCTGACGGTCTGTGCCGGCTATAACAAGGTCGGCATTTCAATCGTCAGCCTCGACGCCAAGCACGACACAAAATTTATCCCTTTAAAGGAAACTTTTAATGGTCTGGCGTTTAGCCCAGACGGGAAGAAGTTCTATGTTAGCGGTGGCGATTCGGGCGTCATCTACGTCTTCGCTTACCAGCATGGTGAAGCTACGCTGGAACGTGAGGTTAAACCTGATCCACTGGCCAAGAATATGTTCTTGGCTGGGATCGCCGTGCATCCGCACACCGGCATTGTTTATGTCTGCAACGAGGGGAATCACGAAATCTGGCAACTGAAGCCGGAGTCGCTCCTGTTGGATAAAACGGTGAGCGCCGGTCAGCATCCGCATTCTTGTGTGTTCGGCGGCGATGGGATTCACCTTTACGTTAGCAATTGGGGCAGTCGGAGCGTAAGTGCCGTTGATACCCGAAAATTCCAACGTGTACGCGACTTTTCTGTCGGTTTGCGTCCTAATGATATGGTCGTTGCGGCAGACGGCCGGCTGTTCGTGGCCTGCTCCGGAGACAATACCGTCCATGTCATCACGACGGGCAAGTTGGAGAAAGCGGGAGAGGCAGCCGGGCCGACGCGCCGGCTTTGGGAAGGTAGCCGTGAAGTGATCGCCACTTCTTTGTACCCGCAATCGCCGGAAGGAAGTACGCCCTGCGGCGTGGCGCTTTCCCCTGATGGCCGGACACTTTTCGTGGTGAACGCCGATAATAATGCGGTCATGGTCGTCGATGTCTCCGGCAATCTCACCGAGGAAGCCCAAGACCATGGCGAAAAAATCGCCCTCGTGAATGGGTTCATCCCCACGGGCTGGTATCCGACTTCCGTCGCCGTCTCGCCCGACAATCAGGTCCTTTTGGTTTCCAACGGGAAAGGGCTGACGTCGCGCGCAAGCTACCCTGCCCTTAGTCCTAAGCCTAACAAATTGCACAACGGTATTTTATTCGACCATCCGGGAAAAACTTTCGAGGGCTCGGTTTCTTTCATCGCCAAGCCTGACACCAAACAGATGGCGACCTATACTGAGCAGGTCCGAAAAAACTCACCTTACCATCCTGACCAATATTTCCGTGCTCCGTTGGCCAGCGAGTCGGCGATTCCTGCCAAGGTCGGCGACCCTTGCCCCATCAAACACGTCCTTTATATCATCAAGGAAAACCGGACGTACGACCAGGTGATGAGCGATATGACGGATGCGAAAGGAAAGCCGATCGGCAACGGCGACCCCCGCTTGCTGATGTACGGCGAGAAGGTCACGCCGAACCATCACCAACTGGCCCGCGATTATGTCCTCTTCGATAATCTTTATTGTAATAGTGAGGTCAGCGTCGATGGCCACAGCTGGACGGATGCGGCCATGGCGACGGACTTTAACCAACGCTCTTGGATTATGTCTTACTCGGGCCACGGCAAACTTTTCGGGAATGATGAGATGGAGACTCCGGCCAACGGTTATCTCTGGGATCTCTGCCGTCGTCACGGCGTCAGTTATCGTAACTACGGCGAGGGCGCGCAGCGGGTGCCGTCCGAGAATCGCGGCAACTGGAAAGGCTTAGGCAAGGCCGGACGCGATATGGAGTTGGTGAAGAATTGGATCGGCGACTTGCATGCCGCCGAAAAAAATAACGACCTACCGCAGTTCACCATCATGTCGCTGGGGGAAGACCATACTAAAGGAACTACGCTCGGCGCCAATACTCCTGAAGCTTGCGTCGGTAGCAATGACCTCGCCTTGGGTCGCATCGTCGAAGCCGCCAGTCGTAGCAAATTCTGGAAGGAGATGGCGATTTTTGTCATCGAAGATGATACCCAGAACGGCCCTGACCATGTCGATGCGCACCGCACCGTTGGTTTTGTGATTAGTCCCTATTGTAAGAGGGGGGTCGTAGACAGTACGCTCTATACCCAGGCAGGGATGATCCGCACGATTGAGCTCATCTTGGGTCTGCCTCCGTTGACTCAATACGATGCCGCGGCCACGCCGATGTTTAATGCGTTTCAAAAGACGCCGACGTTGACCGGCTATACGCCGCTGCTCCCGCAGATTGATTTAGAGGCCACGAACACCAAGAAATCCGCTTTCTGGTTCGAGTCCGGCCAGATGAATTTTGCGGTCTACGATTTGGCGCCCGAAGATGAACTGAACCGTATTCTTTGGGCACAAGCCCGCCCCGGAGAGGCTTACCCTGCCGCCATCCATCGCGCGATTTTCACGCAACCCGTCCAGGCGACGCCGAGCCCATCGGCCCGCTAAATTACTTGGCGATAGGCGCTGGGGCGGCTGGGGCGGCGAGCAACGAAGGCTCCGAGCGCACAAGCCAGGTCTTATCGCTTTGCCAGACATGGCTCGGGCGTAAGCGTTTGTCCATCAGGTTGAGCCACTTGGAAGCAGCCGCTGTATCTCCCTTGCTGACGGCGATATTCGCAAGCGTCAGCATGGCGTAGCCGCGTAAGGTTTCGGCGACGGCCGCATTTTCGGCGATGGCCGTGATCGCGGGGATTGCTGTGGCATCCCCTAATTCGTGACGGACCAAGGCGGCGTATAAGCGAGAGCGGACGGCCAGGGCTTCGACGGCGGGCGCTTTGCCGGCGAGGTCGGCTAGGCGGGCAGCGTCATCATAAGCTTTAACGGCATCAGCTGATTTGCCGGCTTGTTTGAGTGCGTCGGCGACTTCGACCATGGCAACAGCCGCCAAAGGTTCACCGTTATGTTTGGCGGCAAAGGCTCGTCGGGCGGTTTCATCCTGACACGCCACATACTCCTGCCCGACCGCTTCTTTTTGGGCTTCGCTCCAGAAATGGAAGGCGAGGAAGGCGAGTATGCCGCCGATGAGGGCGGTCGAACCGCGGACGATAACATTCTTATTACGCTCCCAGAACAGCCAGAGGCGGTCCTCGGCGTCGGCGTTGGCAAAGTCTTCATCGACAATGACCAAATTACGATCGTCGTCGGCCGGTGGCTGCTTCTTGGAACGGTCGTCAGGCATGGGGGTCAACCCTTGCCACGGCTGGGATTGTGTCAAGTCACGCCTCCCCACGTCCGGGCTTGTCCCCGCCCAGCTGTCCGCAATGATGGGCAGACTTATGAGCGCATCCGCTGCCGTTCTGTCCGTTCTCCAAGCGGCCCAGACCCAAGGGAAGATTTCGGCTGATACCTTGGCGAATGCCGGAACTTGGGTCCGTTCCGGGGCCCTGCCAGCAGCCGGGCTTGCTGCCCTGCAGGACTTGCTCGCGCAGGAGGCCTGGGCTGAGATCGAGGACCGTTTTTATAAAGGTATCGCTTTCGGGACGGGTGGGATGCGCGGACGGACCGTGGGTCGGGTTTCGGCCGCCATTGAATTAGACGCTCAGGGCCTTCCGGACTTGGCCGCCGTCGGCTCCGCGTGCCTCAATGATATCAATGTTTTGAGGGCAGTCATGGGATTGTGGCGGCATGTGTCCGCGAAGCAGCCCGGTGCCCGTCTCGTCGTCGCTCACGACGTCCGTCATTTCTCCCGTCATTTCGCCGAGCTGATCGCCGGCGCTTGGGTCGGTCTGGGCGGCGAAGCGTATTTATTCTCGGGCCCCCGCTCCACTCCGCAATTAAGTTTCACCGTCCGTCATCTCCAGGCCCATGCTGGCGTGGTCATCACGGCCAGTCATAATCCGGCACACGACAACGGGTTCAAATGTTGTCTCGCGACGGGCGGACAGGTGGTCGCTCCAGACGATGCGGCCATCGTGGCCGAGGTCGCCCAGATCACCCTCGCCGATGTGGCTCCATATTTAAAAAAAAATCTCGCGACTGTTCAGACGGTCGGCGCTGAAGCCGAGGAGGCCTACTTAGCCCGCTTGACGGGCATCGTCCTGGATCAAGAGATCATCGCCCGACATACGCCAAAGGTTGTTTACACAAATTTGCACGGCACGGGAGATGTCATGGTAGTCCCAGCTTTGCGTCGCCTCGGTATTGATCCTCACATTGTCGAGGAACAGCGCGAGCATGATGGCCGTTTCCCAACGGTACCCTCGCCGAACCCCGAAAATGCTTCGGCTTTTGCGTTAGCTTTGAAACTAGCCGAAGAAGTCGAGGCGGATATTGTCTTTGCGACCGACCCGGACTCCGACCGCGTCGGGGTGGCCTGTCCCTTGCCTGCAGGCGGCTACCGCTTACTCAACGGTAATGAGGTGGCGGCCTTGCTTACCGAATTCCGGATTTCCTCGCTCAAGGATGCCTCCATTATCCCTGCGGCGGGCGCGCAGAATGTGGCGGTCGTCAAGTCGCTGGTCACGACCCCGCTGGTTGCCGCCATTTGCGCGCGACATGGCGTGCGTTGCGTCGAGACTCTGGTCGGCTTTAAATGGATCGCCCGCAAGCTGGAGCAATGGACGAAGCGCTTGGCGGAATCGGCCGGTATCGCTTCTCTGGCGTTGCCTCTGCGTCGGCGTGCTCCCTTGGCCTTACGCCATTCGACTTTATTTATCTTAGGCGCTGAAGAAAGCTACGGCTACCTCGCGGATGATGCCGTCCGCGATAAGGATGCCAATGCCACCGTGGTCATGCTTTGCGAATTCGCGGCGGTGCTGCGTTCTCGCGGACGGACAATCCTGGATGCGTTCGATGTCCTGCACCTAAGTCATGGAGCCCACCACGAGGATTTATTAAACCTTTCCTTTGAGGGCGCCCAGGGCGCCGCTTGTATCCGCCGGATCGTCGCCTCTTGGCGCGCGAAGCCACCGGCCACCATTGACGGCACCAAGGTCGTCAAGGTGACGGATTACGACCGCGACGAGGTGATTGACGCCGAGGGCGAACGCGTGCCTCCCGAAGAGTTCATCTTGGCTGAGTTGGCCGACGGTCGTCGCATCGCCGTGCGGGCCTCGGGCACCGAGCCCAAGGTAAAGTTCTATTCCTTTGCGCGGGCCGACGTCACCGATGCGGACGATTTGCCGGCGGCCCGCGAACGTGCCCGCAAGTCCGCCTTAGCTCTCCGCGCTTGGCTGGAAACCGACGCTCGTCGTCGCGCCGCTTGATTTTATGAAGATCGTTTACGCTGCGGTTTTATTGCTCGTGGGTTGCGCCGTTCCGCCCGGCGATAAATCGTTCATCGCCGAAAAGACGCCAGCCGCCGCCGCTCTGGCTGGTAGCCAGCCGGGCGAAGGCACGCTTGAAGATCGCTTGCGCGCGGCGAATCAGAAAAACGACGAAAGGCTCCTGAAGGGCGATTGGCGGGCAGCGAAACCTGCCGTGGGTCCGCAACCGTAGTCGTTACTTCGAATTCTTTGGTTTGAGGGGCAACTTGAGTCCCATCTGCGCCTCCATATAAGTTGCGAGTTGCTCGACGAATACGGTCGCGAAGTGCCTGCGGCTGGCGTCCGTGTCGCGGACTCCCTTGGAATTACTTTCAATCTGGAAGCCAGCGAAGTGGGTTTCCGGGGCGGTATGCGTCCGGATATTATAGCCGCCGTTGAAGTAGGGTTCGCCCGGGATGGGTTTGGCGGCGCCCGGCGTAGAGGGGAAGCCGGATTTCTCCATCAGCGCCCCAAAACTCTGCGGTCCATGCAGGAGTGCCGGATAGGCCGACGGATTTTTCAGCGCAAAGAATTGCAACGTACCTTTCTTGATGAAGTCTGGCTTGCTGAGTTCAGCGTCAGTTAGGCCAAACTGCGCCCGGTCGTGTCCGTAGCCGAGTTCCAGCCGCGCATCGGCATGGCCGTGACCATGGAGGTCGATGTAGAACCCTTTACCGTATTGCCCGACGACGGCCTTCTGGGCGCTGCGGATGAAACCTTGGAAGTCATTCCAGCTCTGTTCGGTGAGACGATTACCAGCCGCCCCTTCGACAATCTCTCGATTACAATCGATTTTCTTGCGCGTGACCTGACAGATGATCACGTGGGGATGCTGGCCGGTGCGGGCGATGAGTTCATCATCAATCGCGCGCGCCAATTCCAAAGTATTGGTATCAAAGGCGAAGGTGCCTTTTTCCCGGTCAGGTAACTCGCCCGGTTTTTCGCGGCCGCCGTGCGGGGCGGACAGTACGAAGGGAAGGCTACCGGCGATATATTCGACGTAGTGGTTCCGTCCGTAATAAGTCTTACCGGGCACATAAGCTTCGTCGGCTTGCGACGAAACCATGAATAAGAGTAAAGCTATCAGGATGCGTGGCATAAGGTGTCTGAGATCTTATCTCCGATGAATTAAACCAGCTCAGCGGCTGGCTCCGCCGCGTTCCAGGGCGCGGATGGCGAGTTCTTCCGGAACGTCATCCGCAGTGCTGGCGGTGCCGATGCCGTCTTGCAGCACGAACCTTAGTTTGCCGCCCCGGACTTTCTTGTCGCGCCGCATCGTGGCTAACATCTTGTCAATCGGGAGGGCCGACCGCAGGCGGGTCGGTAATTGATGCGCGCGGATGACAGCCTCGACGCTCTCGGCTTGGGCTGACGTACAGTGTTTTAGGTCGGCGGAGAGATTCGCGGCCATGACCAGGCCGATGGCGACGGCTTCCCCGTGTAAATAGGTGCCATAGCCGGCGGTGGCTTCGACGGCGTGCCCGAAAGTATGTCCGAGATTCAAGAGCGCACGCCCTCCTTGGGCGCTGGTCTCGCGTTCATCGCCCGCGACCACTGCTGCTTTAATTTCGACGCAGCGGCGGATGACGCTCGGCAGCAGCGCGTGGTTCCAGCATAGCGGCGCGTTTTGCTCGAGGAGGCCGAAGAGATCGGCATCCGCAATCAAACCGTGTTTGATGACTTCGGCCATACCGGCGGCGAATTCGCGGGGTGGCAAGGTTTCGAGCAAGTCGGTATCCGCCCAGACGGCAGTGGGTTGGTGAAAACTTCCGACCAGGTTTTTCCCCGCGACGAGATTAATGCCCGTTTTCCCTCCGACGGAACTATCGACCATTGCCAGCAAGGTCGTCGGGATTTGATAAAAATCTATCCCACGCAAATAGGAGGCAGCGGCGAAGCCGGCCAAATCTCCGATCACCCCGCCGCCGAAAGCAAAGACGGCGCCATCTCGGGCGATACCGTTGCTGGCCAGAAAATCCCAGATGCGGCCTAACTCCGCCCCAGATTTAGCGGTCTCACCATCTTGGGCGGTGACCAGTACGGGCATCAATCTGCTGAGCTCTTGCACGAAATCCCTTTGAGCCGCCGCCACGGACGGCGAGGTGATCGCGGCGCACTTCTGCCCGGCGTCCACGCGTTGGCGTGCCTTAGCCAAGGCCTCGTGGCGCATGGCTGCCCCGATTCTCACCGGGTAAGAGCGATTGCCTAATTGAACGGTGACGGTCTCGGCCGGCATGGGTCTAACGGTGACGCTCCTTGGAGCGGCTGGCAAGACAACCTCACGCGCTCAGGCCAAGCACGGAGCGTGCGTAAGCCTTGGCGCTGAACGGTTGCAGGTCTTCAGGTTTTTCGCCCATACCAATAAAGCAAACAGGGAGACCAAGCTCTCGGACCACCGCCACCAGCGCGCCGCCTTTGGCCGTGCCATCAAGTTTCGTGACGATCAGGCCAGTAAGCCCCACGGCTTCATGGAAGACCTTGGCTTGTTCGATGGAGTTCGCGCCCAGCGAGCCATCAATCACCAGCCATTTTTCGTGCGGCGCTCCGGGGAGCGCTTTCGTGATCACGCGGACGACTTTGCGTAACTCTTCTAAGAGGTGGGTTTTGGTGTGGAGCCGACCGGCGGTATCTAAAATCGCAAAATCAACGCCCCGGGCCTCGGCGGCTTTGACGGTATCGAAGGCGACTGCGGCGGGATCAGCTCCGGCGGCGCCACCGACGACTTCGACTTCAAGTCGGGCGGCCCAAGCCGCCAGCTGCTCTCCGGCGGCGGCGCGGAAAGTGTCGCACGCCCCGAGCAAACTGGTTCGGCCTTGCTGTTGAAAGTGCCAGGCCAGTTTGGCGGCGGTCGTGGTTTTGCCAGCGCCATTGACGCCCAGTAGCATGATGACCGTCGGCTTGGCCGTATAAGTATGGAGGGCTTTCGCACTGCCCAAAGCCTGTTCGATCGCTATGGCGGCGGCTTCGGCGGCGCCGGCGTGACGGATAGTAGATTCGTTTTTCCAGGCGGCTTGCGCGGCGGCCACGACTTCATTTGTGGTCGTCAGGCCAAAATCAGCGGCGATCAGACGTTCGCGTAATTGTTCGGCGGTTTGGCCGTCGATGGGTCGAGCTAACAGGTTCGCCACCACTTCCGCGGTGCGCCCGAAGCTAGCCTTTAAACGTTCGAAAAATCCGCCCGCCATGGTTCAGACTCCTTCGGCTTTGCGCGGATCGCGCCCGATTTCTTCCTTATAACTATCCAGGATGCCGTTCACGAAACGTTTGGATTCATCGGACGAAAACATTTTAGCAATATCGACGGCCTCATTGATGCTGACGACGGGCGGGATATCCGTGCGGCGCATGAGTTCGAACGCCGCCAGGCGCAGAATGGCTAAATCAACACGGGCGATCCGGGCAAAAGCCCAGTTCTTAGCATACTTTCCGATGATCTCATCGATGAGGATCGCATCGCGGATGACTCCGTGAATCAGTTCTTCGGCGAAGGAGTAGTATTCCCGAGGCTGTTCGCGTTCCGAGAAGAAGTCGTAAAGGCTCGTGACGAGGTCGCCGTGGCGCTGCACTTCCCAGGAATAAAGAAACTGCATGGCGGCGACCCGGCTGTCATGGCGACGGTTGCGCTTCACCGGGATAGCGGCGGGATCCGGGGCCACGGGCTCGTCTGGAGAGATGATGCTAATCTCGATGCCGGCCGGCAGGTTGATGCGCCGCATGACGTCGACGGTCTGCGACGTGGCGTTGATGATTTCGAGATTGCGGCGGTGGCCGCGGATCTCGTCCTGGCCTACCGCACGATAGACCTCAATCTGCGAGGGCAACGGAAAGGGGCCGGAGATACGGGCGCCGGTGGGCGTCACGCTGGCCACGATTTCTGACGCGCATTGATCCGCCATGCGGTAGTCGATGCCCTTGATACGGATGCGTATCTTGGCGCGGGACGAAGGCGAAATAGTCGAGTCGGAATCCACTTTAGTTCTGGGCAAAGGGGTCATGGCCGTGGCGTTTATGTCCATCCGCTTCGGCTTGATCGAGGCGTTCGCCTAGTTCGATCCGGTGCGCGGCCATCGTGAGAGCCGCCAGGGCGAACTCCGTGCCGCGGTCGAGGTCGCCTTTACAACGGGCTTCCGCTTGTTCGCGCGTGTTGGTCACCACGATACCGTTGATGACGGGGACCTCGGAGCGCAGCGACGCGTCGATGAGGGCTTTCGCGGTGGCGTGGGCGATGATTTCGTGGTGAGGGGTGTCTCCGGCCACGACCACGCCGAGTGCGATGATGCAATCATGGTCGCCGGACATCGCCGTCATGTAGGCGCAGTAAGGAATCTCGCCCGAGCCGGGGACGCGGATAATTTTAATATTAGCGGCCGGGACGCCGGCGCAGTGCAAGGTCTTGAGGACCTTGGTAAGCAGGGCTTCCACCAGTTCTCCGTTATAGCCGGCGGCGACTACGGCCAGGTGCAGTTCGGCGCCGTCGACGGCATCAGGAATAGGCTTATCTTGGCTCATGGTGGAAGAACAGGAGCCCGATGGAGGGGTTTCTTCCCCTGCCTGCAAGCGGAATCACCCAAGGGGCGTCTTAGAACGGGACTTGTTCGACGATTTCCAGCCCATAACCCCCAAGGCCCACGACCTTGCGTGGGTTATTCGTGATCAGCCGAATCTGTCGCAGTCCGATATGCGAAAGAATCTGCGCACCGATACCGTAGTCACGCGCATCCATTTTACCAAGGCGGACGCCTTCGTTATCCGCCTGCATCCCGCCAAAGGGTTGGGTGACGTGAACGATTACGCCATACTCTGCTTTGGACACGGCTTCAAAGCTGGCCCCCAATGAGGTACCCGCGCCAAACTGCTGGCCGCGGAAAAGGTCTCCCAGGAGATTTTCACGTTGGACGCGAACAAGGGTCGGCCGGTCGTTGGGTTGTCCGCGAATGAAGGCCAAGTGTTGGCGACCATCTGGGATCGAGCGGTACACCCGGAGGGTAAATGCTCCCCACTGCGACTGGAAGGGGCTCTCGGCGATGAGTTCTACCAACCGTTCGCGACGGTGCCGGAACTCGATGAGTTGGGCGATGGAGATCATGTGCAGCCCGAAACGCTGCTTGAGCTCGAGCAATTCAGGCAAGCGAGCCATCGAGCCGTCCTCGTTAAGAATTTCGCAAATGACCCCACTGGGATGCAGGCCAGCGAGTGAAGCCAGATCGACGGCCGCTTCGGTATGGCCAGCTCGCTGGAGGACGCCGCCCGGGCGGGCCATCAGCGGGAAAATATGTCCAGGCTGGACGAGCTGTTCAGGTTTGGACTGCGGATCGGCGAGGATGGAAATCGTCTTCGCCCGGTCATACGCGCTGATCCCGGTCGAGATGCCGTCGGCTGCGTCGACCGAAACCGCGAAGGCCGTCCGTTGTGATTCCCGATTTTCCGGCACCATCTGCGAGATACCCAGTCGACGTAGTTGATGTTCCAGCGTGGGCACGCAGATGAGCCCGCGCGCATGTCGGATCATCATGTTGACGGTCTCCGGCGTCGCCTTCGAAGCCGCCATCACGAGGTCGCCCTCGTTCTCGCGGTTCTCGTCGTCCGTCACGATCACGAGCTTGCCCGCGGCGATATCCGCAAGGGCTTGCTCGATGGTGTCGAAGGGCTCGGACATAAAAGGAGGGAGGTTCGAACTTGGTCGTTCCCTCCCTCGGTGCAAGCGGGGAGATGTCTCCCTTGGCTTAAAAGCGCAGGCTTTAGCTTATTTAGCAGCCTTAGCCTTGGCCTTGCCGGTGACCTTTCCCTTGGCGGCGGCAGCAGCAGCGGGAGCCGGAGGTTGAGGCGCGACTTTCATGGCTTCGGCGATTTTAGCGCTGGTGGCTTTCCAGTCAGCCTTGGGTTCGGCTTTCACGCTCCAGATTGAGAAGTTGCGGAAGGTCGCGGATTTTCCACCGCAGGTCAGGCCGGGGTTCGCCTTCTCAAGCTTGAAGAGGTCATTGCTGCCGAAGCCTGAGATTTTTCCGTCAATCGTCGCGACCATGGTATCTCCCAACATTTCCAAGACGATGCTATGCCAGGTGCCGGGCTCGAATTTTTCCGCCTGGGCGAGGAAGAGGACCGCTTTGTCTGGTCCGTCATGATCGCTGTCGTCGCGCTGGATGCGGAGCGCGGTGGGCGAGAGGGTGACGCGGGCCATATGCTCCTTAAGGGAGTTAATGCTCAGTGAGATGGAGTTGGCCCCATCGAGGCGGAACTCGACCGCGACGACGCAGTCTTGAAACTTGGTGGTGATCCGGCTGGCGGCACCGTGATTGTCGGCGGGGATCTGTTCAACGTGTGTTCCGTCTTCGGCGCGATCCCATTTGCCTTTCGCTGCCTTCCATTCGGCTGGCTTCGAGGCTGCGGTGAGCGCGTCGGAAATAAGTTCCTTATCAGGTTGGGCGAATAAGGTCGCGGGTGCCGCAGCGTGCGAAGGGGCGAACAGGGCGCCAAAGGCGAGGAGGGACAGGAGGGGGAGTTTCATGGGTAGGTATCTCTATAACAGCGCAAAGGGGAGATAGTTGCCGCCCCAAGGCTTTTATTCGTAAGTAAGTTGCGCGCTGGCCTTGGTGTCAGCGGACGAGACCGTTCGAATCCAATAAGCGTTGAGCCAATTGGGGAAGGCGTGGGTGAGGGCCTGCCCGGGGGTGAGCTTGAAGCTTTGGTAGGTTGAAAAACGGCCGTCGCCCGCGACGTCGAGCTCGACGGTGATGACGGTTTCGACGTCGCCCTGGTTTTCAAGGACGAGAGTCTTCTTGTCATATCCCGTCATAAGGTAGGGGTCGGAGGGCTGGTTGGCTTTGACGACGTTGTTCTTCCAAGGGCCGCCGTGCCCGCGCGGCTTGCCGAGTTTCCAGAGGTCGTCTGCGGCGCCGACCCAGACGGCGGCCTTGTCGTCGTCGGAGCGGATGATATGGCGATTACCCTTCGCGGCTTCGAGGTCGATACCGGAGAGGACGAGAAGTCCGCGATAAGAACAATAATCATGCACGGCCAAGTCGCTGGTCGCGATGGGACGCAGGCGAATCGCCCCGCCGGCATTGGCGGCGGGAAGTTCGTAGAAGGTGCCGTGCGCTTGCAGTAGGTCGCGTTCAGTACACACCTCGCGGGCTTTACGCAGGCCGCTTCGCGCAATCAGTCCGTCTTGATGGGGGTTAGCCGAACGCGGGAGCCGCCAACGGACGCCGTTCTCTTTGAAGATGACCGAGGCGTCGTCCGTGCTCAGGATGCCTGCTGGAATCACGGTATTTTTTTCGATAAAGGCGGCTACTTTATCATCGGTCTGCTTCTGGAGTTTCAAGTCAGCGTTAAGTTCATACGCGTCTGACGTGACGGTTTTCTGTGGGGTTACGAAAGCGTTAAGCACCGAGAGGGTGCGAAGGTTCGCGCCGCGCGTGATCAGGAAACCACCGAAAGATTTTTGATCCTCCGCAACGCTCAGCCCAGCGAAGAGATCATCTCGCCGCTGGCTCCGGTCATCTTGGGAGGCGTATTGAAAGGTCGCCGAAGCCTGGGTGAGGTCGCGGTTCGACTTCACCCTGAGCCACGCACCTTTTTGTTCGGCCGGGATTTCGCACCATTGACCGGCGACCTTCGCGGCGACGTTGATTTCACGCCAGGTCGTCCATTGGCCGTCCCCGCGCTGATCTACTTCGAGGGTAAAGGTGGTGGCACCGGTCATGTCATGCTCGAGATAGAGCGCGCGCTTACTGAAGCCCGAAAGCAGGAACGCATCCGAGGCGATATTCGCTTTGACGGGCTCATTCACCCAAACGCTGCCGCGTCCGAGCGCGGGCCCGAGGCGGTCGGGCGTGTCGAGTGCCGTGAACCAGAGGTTAGATTGCGATTGGCCAGGCGCGCCGATGGCACCCTTGGCGGGGCGCTTATTAAGAAACTCAGATTTCGCCGTGTCATCGCAGCCGAAGACCAGTCGGTCGTTCCAGCGGGTGAAATCACCGATGACCTTAAGGTAGCTCGATCGCGGCGTGATTCCGCTCGAACGCTTGGTACAAAAGTCCGCCGGAAAATTCCAGAATAGTCCGTGCATCGTCATGAGCATACGCCCCGGCTCACCGATTTCTCGGATGCGAGGCCATTCGGTATTCCAGCCATGGGCCCCGTCATAAGAGTGGCTCGATTTTGGTAGGCGATAGCTCGTCCACTTACCGTCCTCCATGACCATCAGGATGAGCGAACGGAAATCCCAGCCGATAGACCAGAGGGGATCTTGATCCGGATGCGCGTTGCCCGTCAGGCCTCCGGGACCGGTGACTTCGGTGAATTGATTACGACGGACCAGCGTCCAGTTACCGCCGCCTTTCCAAAAGCCAAGCGCCCCGCTGACGGTGGTCGGGTCGGTGAGGGCTAATGGCGATCGCTCGCCATTGTTGGCGAGGATGACTTGTCCTTGCCCGGAGTAGAGACCCTTGCCGTGGTAGCCCGGAAGCGTGGAGGTAATTATCGCCGGATTAACTTCGGCCGTCTGGCCCGGCTTGGGCTTGTTCATGATTTCTTTGATCAGGCCTTTTACCGCGAGGGTGCGGACGTCGACTTCGTAAAGCCCGTCTTCCATCGTGGCGAAGTAGACCTTATTCGCTGGGTCGGTCAGGTGGCGCGCATTGCCGGTCAATCGGCCAGGCATGAGCTTCGGCGGGATGACGCGCACGTTGCGTTGGGTATCAATAAAGTATGGCCCGATAATCAGCTGATTGGATTCCTTGTGAATCATCCGGTTAGCCGGCGTGCCTCCCACGCTTTCGGGATGAATGATTTGCTGCAGGTCAGGGGTGATTTCGTAAAGCTTGTCGCTCGAGCCGAAAGGGAGGTGCGGACCGTAGGTGATAACCCAGAGCCGATCCGCCCAAGGCACGACCGCCCCCGTACCGCACTCGCCTTCGTTATTAAAGTAGGCGAGTTCTGGATAGATCCCCGACCAAGCTTGCGGAGCGGCCTTCGCCGGGAAAAAAGCCGACGAGCACACGACCAGCGAACCAAGCAGGAGTCGGCCAGCGAACGGGGTCATCAAAGCACTTTTGGGCTCGGCCTCCCTTGGGCAATTATTTTCCCATATTATATCAAAGTTAAGAGAAGCCAGCCGCCCAAGATTAGTGCGGGTATACCGAGCAAGCGGCGGATACTGGTGGCTTCGGCTTGGAGGAGGAAGCAGCCGCTAAGCATCAGCGCGCCGACGGGTCCGAGCCAGCTATGAACGATGGGATAATTCGCATTCACGCCAGGAATCTTGGCCGCATAGGCCGCGAGCAAGGTCATGCCTTCGAGGCCAAGCGCGGCGAGTCCATTGATCCAGCGGGCCAAGGGAAGCAGGATGTCAAAGGGACTGCAGGCCGCCGAGGCCATCCCGAGGACCAAGGGGATTTCCGAGAGCGGCACCAGGAAAAGATTCACGAGGATGCCGCCCCAGCTCGCGGAACCAAAGTAAGCTAAGGTCAGCGGCGTGCCTGCGATCGTCGCGGCGCTTGAAATACAGAGTCCGCTGAAGATAAACCCGCGAATTTTCCAGCCGACTCGTTGTCGCCAAGTTTGCGCCGAGCGCGGCGTGAAGGCTGCAATTTTTGTCGGCCCGCCGCAGATTTTCGCGGCCGGCCCGCCCGCCGTGATGAGCGCAAGCACGGCAACGTAACTCAGTTGGAAACCTGGGTCCGAACAAGCTTCGGGGCTCAGGATCAAGGTCACCGCGCAGGCGAGTGCGAGAGATTGTAAAGCGGGGGTGGCGCGTTCGCTGGTTTGACCGCCCCAAATGAAAGCCGCCATGATCCACGCCCGCACCGAGGAAGGCGAAGCTCCCGTGATTTGCACATAGAGCCAGAGTAGGAGCAGGATCGCGACGCCGGTCGGAATTTCCGGTAATCGCAAGCGCCGGGCGCACCATAATAAGGCGGCGGCCATGCCGGCGATGTGCAGCCCGCTGATCGCAAAAAGATGCAGCGTCCCCGTCGTGGCGAAAGCAGCCTTGGCGTCGTCGGGCAACAAGGCGGTCCGCCCTAGCATCGTCGCCGCCAGCAAAGCCCCGCCGTCGGTGTCGGCCCAAGGTAATTGACGAAGCCAGTCCTCGAGATGAACTTGTTCTTGTTGGCACCAAAGACTGAACGAGGTCGGTTTTTCTAAAACTCCGAGATTATGTCCGCCACTTAATCTTAAAGTGGCGCCTTGAGATGCGACCCAGGCGTCGTAGCCCTTGGGGTGTTCGTCTAATCCGGCAAGATGCCCGGAGATTTTTAATTCACATCCTGCGGCCGGAGTGGATCCGTTGACGGATAGCGCGATCCGCCTCCGGAAATAGGGGCCATCTCGATCGGTGATCATGCCTAAGCCCGTCCAACCGCGGCCATCGCGTCGGGCACTCGCGCGCTCGATGCTTACCGAAAGCTCTTCGTAGTTCCGATGAGGTTGGATGGCCGATTGCGGGGGCAACTTCACTTGATGCCAGGCAGCACCCAGGGTGATGCCGGTGGCGATGAGGCAGAGCCCGCCGAACTTGGTTAGCCGTGCCCCGAGCCAGGCGCCCGTCAAGGTGCCGATGGAGATGATCCACATCCATAAGGCATTCACTCCCCAGGTGACATCGATGGCGCAGCCAAATAGAAGAGGGAGCGCTAGCCAAAGGGCAGGGGCGTGCCCAAACCGGCTGCGGCTTAGGGTTGAGTCTTGATCCAGGGTGTCGGGCCTTGCCATAAGCGGAGGCCTGCGCCTCCGATGGTCAAGGCGTCGACTTCAGCCTTAAGCGAAATCCAACCCCGATGATTGGCGAGTGTTGGCTCCTGAAGGAGTTGCCTTAGGGGAATCACCACGAAGCCCCGCTCTTTCCACCTAGGATGAGGAAGGGTTAGTTCGAGGGATTCGTGTTCGCCCGCCTCATCAAAAAGTAGGTCGATATCGATGACCCGGGGGCCATTTTTATTTTCCGTCCGAACCCGCCCCAGCGCCTCTTCAATCGCCAAAGTTGCTTTAAGTAAATCACCAGCATTTAAATCGCAAGTAATTGCTATACAGCAGTTTAAGAAATTACCTTGGTCCTTAAATCCGACCGGGTCAGAGTCGATCATCTGGGAACAGACAACAACTTCGGTTCCCGGGATGAGGTTTAGCGCCGCCATAGCGTTGGCGATGTTTTGCGGCCGGTCACCGAGATTGCTACCCAAGCTCAGGATTAACTGGCGGCCTTTTGGGCTCACACTCTTTCGCGACGTATTTTAACCGAAATCGCGTCAAACTCTGCCGCTACTGGCGCAAAAGGCTTCGATACCTCGACCGTGACAGCTTTGGTTACGGGGAAAGTACCCAAAATACGGGCAGCGATTTGCTGGGCTAAGGTCTCGATCAAATAGACGGGCTTGCCGGTTAGTTGGCCCTCAACGGTGCGGATGACTTCGGCATAATTCACGGTCAGCTTGAGGTCATCAGCGGCGGCAGCCGGCCGGGTATCGATTTCCAGGTCGACGGAGACCGTAAACCGTTGCCCGAGACGCTTTTCCTCGGGCAGGGCGCCATGGTGCCCGAACGACTTGATGCCTGCTATCCTGATGATGTCCACGCCCTGATGAAGGACGGGTCGGTCCGCCCCTGCAAGCGCCTTCCCGTGGGGGTTCTGCATTTGTTAGAAGTCCCCACTTGACCACCCTTCCAACGGTGGCTGACAGTCCGCGGAATACTATGCCAAAGAGGACCGATATCCAAACCATCCTCATCATCGGCTCGGGACCGATCATCATCGGTCAAGCCTGTGAGTTCGACTATTCCGGCACCCAAGCGTGCAAAGCGCTCCGCGAAGAAGGCTACCGTGTCATTCTTGTTAATTCTAATCCGGCGACGATCATGACTGACCCGGAGACGGCAGACGTCACGTACGTCGAGCCGCTGACGGTCGAATCCGTCGAGCGAATCATCGCTAAAGAGAAACCGGATGCGCTCTTGCCGACCCTCGGCGGCCAGACGGCTCTGAATCTTTCCCTCAAACTCGCCCGCACCGGAGTCTTGGCGAAATATGGTGTCGAACTGATTGGAGCGAAGGAAGATGCGATTGAGCGCGGCGAAGACCGCGAAATTTTCAAGAAGCTGATGATCGAAATCGGGCTCGATGTGCCGCGCTCACGCGTGGTGAAGTCGCTCGACTCCGCTCGTGAGACGATTCCGCTTATCGGCGGAGAGTTCCCGGTCATCATCCGTCCGTCCTACACGCTCGGGGGTACGGGCGGCGGCATCGCCTACAATAAGGAAGAATTCGAGCGCATGGCGCAGGCTGGCCTCGACGCCTCGCCGGTCCACGAGGTCCTCATTGAGGAGTGTCTCCTGGGCTGGAAAGAATATGAGATGGAAGTGATGCGCGACCACAAGGATCAGTGCGTCATTATCTGTTCGATCGAGAATTTTGACCCCATGGGCGTCCACACGGGCGACTCCATCACCGTCGCTCCGGCGATGACGCTCACCGACAAGGAATACCAGCTGATGCGCGACGCCTCTTTCGCGGTCATCCGGGCGGTCGGCGTCGAAACCGGCGGGTCTAATATCCAATTTTCCGTCAACCCAGAGAACGGCCGGATGATTGTGATCGAGATGAATCCGCGCGTGTCGCGCTCGTCCGCCTTGGCTTCGAAGGCCACGGGTTTCCCCATCGCTAAGATTGCCGCCAAACTCGCCGTCGGCTATTCGCTCGACGAATTACAGAACGACATCACTAAGTCCACGACGGCCTGTTTTGAGCCGACGATCGATTACGTCGTCACCAAGATCCCCCGTTTCACTTTCGAGAAGTTTGTCGGCGCAGACACGACCCTGACTTCCGCCATGAAGTCCGTCGGCGAAGCGATGGCCATCGGGCGGACTTTCAAAGAATCTTTTCAGAAGGCGCTCCGCTCCTTAGAGATCGGGGCCTGGGGCTTCGGTTGCGGCGGTAAGCATGGCGAAGATACTGTTACCGACCAGGTCGAGATCCGCGCGCGTCTGGCCCGCCCCAATCCGGAGCGCCCTTTCTTCATCCGCTACGCAATGCTCGCGGGTTTGACGGATAAGGAAATCTTCAGCCTCTCCAAAATCGATCCCTGGTTTCTGCGTCAGCTCCGGGATATCTTTGATATTGAATTAGCCCTCAAAGCCGCCGGCTCGAAGGTCGACTCGGCGTTGCTCCGCCGTGCGAAGGAAGCCGGTTTCGCCGACCGGCAAATCGCGCATGCGACGGGCTTGAAGGCCGCCGCCGTCTACCAGCAGCGAAATGAAGCGGGCGTCCGCACCACCTTCCGCTTAGTCGATACCTGCGCCGCTGAATTCGAATCGTTCACACCTTATTTTTATTCTTCCTATGGCGATGAGTCCGAAGTCCGGCCCTCAGCCAAGGAGAAGGTGATGATTCTCGGCGGCGGTCCCAATCGTATCGGTCAAGGCATCGAGTTCGACTACTGCTGCGTCCACGCCTCCTACGCGTTGCGCGCCGCCGGCTACGAGACGGTCATGGTCAATTCTAACCCCGAGACGGTCTCGACGGATTATGATACTTCCGATCGGCTTTATTTCGAACCGCTGACGTTGGAAGATATCTTAGAAATCTATCGCACGGAAAAGTGCATCGGCGCAATCGTGCAGTTCGGCGGTCAGACGCCTTTGAATCTCGCCGCAGACCTCGAAGCCAACGGCGTGAAGGTTGTCGGGACCTCACCCTCCAGCATCGCGCTCGCCGAAGACCGCCAGTTATTTAAGGATATCCTCATCGAGCTGGGCATCCGCCAGCCGGTCAACCGGATCGCGCTTTCGCTCGAAGAGGCTTATAAATATGCCGAGGAAATCGGTTTCCCCGTCTTGCTCCGCCCGTCCTTCGTCCTCGGTGGTCGCGGGATGTTCATCGTCTACGGCATGGACGAATTAAAGGCCGTCGTCCGCGAGGCTTTTGATGTCGCCCCCGGCAAGCCGGTGCTCTTGGACAAGTTCCTCGAAGACGCGATCGAACTCGACGTGGATGCCATTTGCGACGGCGAGATGACCGTCATCGGCGGCATGCTCGAGCACATCGAACATGCGGGCGTCCACTCCGGTGATGCGGGCATGGTGTTGCCGCCGCATACGCTCACGCCAGCGATTGTCGATGAGGTCCGCCGCATTACGCACGCTTTGGCCAAACGCCTCGGCGTCGTCGGTCTGATGAATATCCAGTTCGCGATCAAGGATAACACGGTGTTTATGTTGGAAGTGAATCCGCGCGCTTCGCGCACCATCCCTTTTGTTTCCAAGGCCATCGGCGTACCGCTCGCCAAACTTGCCTCGCTTTGCATGCTCGGACGTAAGCTCAAGGACCTCGGCTTTACGCGCGAAATCCGTCCGCCTTATTGGTCTGTGAAAGAATCCGTCTTCCCCTTCAGCCGTTTCCCCGGCGCCCCCGTGGCACTCTCTCCGGAAATGCGTTCGACCGGTGAAGTCATGGGCGTGGACGACGACCTGGGCATGGCTTATGCCAAAGCGCAGATGGCGGCGCAGCCTGCCTTGCCGACGGCGGGCAACGCCTTCTTGTCCGTCAAAGATCGCGATAAGGACGGCGCTGTGGCTGTCGCTCGCGATCTCGCCAGCTTAGGCTTCACGATTTACTCGACCAGCGGAACAGCCCTGGCGCTTGAGGCGGCCGGCGTGAAGGTCACAAAACTTGGCAAGATTTCCGAAGGCGCCCGCCCTAACGTGCTCGACCTCTTGAAGAACGGGCAATTGCAGATGATCGTGAACACCGCCGCGGGGATGCTGCCGCGGAAAGACGAAAATGCGATGCGCGCCGAAACCGTCCTGCGGGGTATCTATATGGCTTCGACGATGAATGCCGCCCGGGCCGCGATTTTAGGCATCCGCTCCCTCCGGGCCAAGCCCTTGACCGTAAATTCTCTGCAAGAACACGCAAAGGTGCTTCCCCCGCAGGCCTGAGTCGTCTACATCACCCCTTCCCATGAAATACCCCGTCCTCGCCGCGTTGGCTGTCGCCGTCGCTTCTCTTAACGCCGCTGATGAAGCCAAGCCCGTCGCGGCTGCCGCTCCGGCCGCCGAGCCAGCCCCTTCTCCCAAACCCATCGTGAAAGATCTCACCCCTGAACAACAGAAACAGGCTTTCTACCTGCAAGGATTCTTCCTCGCCGGCCAGACGCCTCTCCCCCAAATCGCCACGCAACTCGAATTGAACGACGAAGAGCTCGACCAGATTTTGGCCGGCATCCGTGCCTCCGTAAAGGGCGAGCAGCTCAAGTTTAAGCCCGACGAGATTATCGCCGGTGCCGAAAAAATGTTCGCCGAGCGCGTGAGCGCCAAGTCCGGCAAGTGGGTCAAGCAGAACGAAGACTTCCTCGCCAAGGTCGACACCGATAAGGATATTATCAAGACGGCCTCGGGCCTGCGTTATAAGATTCTCGTTCCTGGGACTGACCCTAAGCCTGCCCCCACCAATACCGTCAAATGTCGCTACACGGGTAAGCTGATCGACGGTAAGGTTTTCGACTCCACCACGACTCGCAATAACGAGCCTACCGAGTTCCCTCTGAATGGCGTGATCCCTGCTTGGACCGAAGCCGTCCAGAAAATCGGTAAAGGTGGCAAGATCCTCCTTTTTGCTCCTGCAGCCATCGCCTACGGCGACCAAGGCCAAGGGCCTATCCCCGGTAAGTCGGTCCTCGAATTCGAGGTCGAGCTGGTTGATTTCAAATAAGCCTAGTCCGTAGGTTGCTGACGCGGCGCACCTCTGGTGCGCCGCTTTGCTTTGCGGAGGGAACAAATCCTGTTATCTAAGGTACTTACCCTATACATGCGTCCTCTGTTGCCAGTGGCTTTCCTTGCCGCGGCCTCTCTTTTAGGGGCCGACTTAGGGCCGTCCGTGAATCCAGGGCAGGGGCTGGCGGTCCCCTCGGACCGTGCCCTTTTGCTTAACGAAGCCATCGACCGCGCTTTGGTCAATAACCTTGGGCTTTCGGTTACTCGTCTGGATGCGCTCAAATCCGGCGATGGTATCGATCTTGCCGAGGCCGGTTTTGACACCGTCTTCGCCTGGAGAAATGCCACCGGTGGCGCTCTAAGTTCTGCTGAACGAGCCGCCGGGAATCCCGTCACGCATGCTTATGATTCAGACTTAACCCTTACTCGTAAGTTTACCTGGGGCGGCACCTTGAGCCTGGGTGCTGGGATGGCCAGAGGCTGGACCGATGGCGCGACTACCCGCTCAACTTCGAATTTCGATTTCAACTCGAGCGTCACTTACACCCAGCCTCTACTTCGTAACGGTTGGCAAGCGGTGAATCTGACTTCGTTGATTTCCGCACGTCAATTTGCCGTCCGAAGTCGGCTGGCGCTCCGGGCCGCCGCCTTAGATCTGATCCGTGACACCGAGGTCGCTTACTGGAATTTAGCCGGTGCCCGCTCGCTCGTCGCCTTGCGCGAGACAAGTTTCCGTTCAGCCGAAACGCTTTTAGCGCAAATCAAAGCTCGGCGGCAATTGGGCGACGCCACGGTCTTGGAAGAATTACAGGCGGAAGCCGATGTCTCGACGCAGAAGGTCGCCGTGCTTAACGCCCGTCAATTAGTCGACAGTTCGGAGATGGGTTTACGCCGGGTCTTAGGTCGCGATGCGGCCGATAACATCGAGCAGGGACTGGTCGTCCAACCTCTGACGGTCGAACAGATTTCCGGCCCGCCGGAGTTTCGTCTCTGGATCAAGACGGTTTCCGAATTCGATTTCGATACTGCGATCCAACTCTCAAACGTCAACCAGGCGGATGCCGTCCTCGCGCAGGCGCAACAGAACGATAAGCCGTCCCTGGATCTGGTCATCGGTGGGACAAATTCTTATTATGGCCTAGCGGGTTCGCCCGGCTCCGCCGCTTCCTTTGATGGTTTCCAACGTCGGCCGGGTTGGAGTAATTCCGCCGCCTTGACGTTAAGCTTTCCGCTAGGCTTCCGGGAGTCCGAAGCCACTTTGCGCTCCGCGTCCCGTTCTCGGCGTCAGGCGGAATTGCGCCTGGCCGATGTCCGGCAGAATCTGGTCTTTAACGCCCGGGCCACTTGGCGGGATCTGGAAGCAGCCCGGGCGCGCGTCACGGCGGCGACCTCGGCTCTGGATTTACAGCGCCAATCTTATGAGGGTGAACGGGCCCGTTACGAAGCGGGGCAATCAAACGTGCTCCTCGTTTTGCAGGCGCAGGCGGCCTTGGATGCGGCTCAGGTCAATTGGGTCCAATCCCAACTTGATGCGCGTTCGGCTTCCGCCCGCGTGGCCCGCCTCGATGGATCGATTCTCCCCCGCCACGGCTTCACGATGGATGTCGTCGAAGCGAAGGTGGGCTCCGCGGCCGGCCTCAATGATATGCTGCCATCCTTGCCTGATATTCCATGAAGTCTAAAAAAATCATCATCACCCTCGCCATCGTAGCGCTTGCTGCGGGTGTTTGGTCCTTATGGCCGGCCAAGGCGCATAAGACCCATCGCAAAGGCGTGAATACGCCGGCGACAACGGTCGTGGCGACAAACCCGCTCGAAGCGGTGGTCACCGTGCGTGATATCGAAGAGACGGTCGATGCGGCGGGCTTTGTGCGCTCTGTTATTTATAGCGACATCAAGGCGGAAGTAAGCGGCAAGGTTGAGCGCATCTTGGTCAAAGACGGTCAACTGGTCAAAAAAGGCGATGTCTTGGTCGAACTCGATCCGACGCTGGTCAAGGCCGATGAAGATGAGGCACGCCGTAATGTGCAACTACAGGGCTTTAATCTCGAAAAAGCGACGCGCGATCTGAAACGCGTGGACGTGCTTCGGACGAAGGGTTTCGTTTCCGATCGTGAAGCGTTGGACGCAAAGACGGCTTTCGAGGTCATCAAGCTTCAGTTAGAGATCGCCCAATCACGCTTGGACAAGGCTTCCGAAAATCTTCGCAAAACGATTCTGACCGCGCCCCACGATGGTATGGTTTCGGAATCGAATAATCTAGTGGTCGGCGCGGTGGTGATCGGGGCGCAATCCATCAACAGCGGCACGTTGCTCATGCGGGTTTCGGATACGAGTATCTTGCGCGTGGACGTGAACCTGAATGAATTCGCTGCGACCCGCGTTGAATTGGGCCGCGAGGCGACCATCACTTTCGACTCGATTCCGAGCCTGACCAGAAAGGGCAAAATCACCTTCATGGCACCATTCGGCACGGCTGACGCCAAGGTCCCGGACTTACGAATTTTTCCTTCTCAAGTCGCCTTTTCTGCCGGAGATGGCGTTCGCCCCGGCATCAGCGCCAACGTCTCGGTCTTGGTCGCGCGGGAGAAGAAATGCGTCTCCGTGCCGGTATCGGGAATCTTCGTCGAAGGGAACGAACGGATTATTTATGTTAAGGA
>JBAXRS010000010.1:0-35583 GCA_037131085.1 Verrucomicrobiota bacterium
GTTAAAGGGAGGAACGGCGGACGGTGTTGTCGTTGATTGTTTCGTCAACGTCTTTTTTCGGTCACCGGCGTTTTTATTTGCGCCACTGAGTCCGAACACCGAAGGATCTAAGGAACAGCCTCCTTTAGGGGGAGGGAAGTCCAAGAGTGAAGAAACGTTGCCTCGATTTCAAGCGGATTTTTCATTTTTTCACAGGCGGCATACATACGTCATGATGCTTACTAACAATGAGTTAGGGTGAAGATATGTAATTTTAACATATTTTTTACTACCAAGCATCCTCCATGAGCTGCTTCGGCTCCCAAAACCCGAACTCTTCCAACCGGGTCTATGCACTTAACGACCGGCGGATCTCTCCATACTCAAGCAAACTGGCCCAACCGGCATTATAACCGCCGGCTAATTCCAGCCCGGCTTAAGGGTGTCATCATTTTTTTGATACACCGGTTAAAGCGTGGGCCGAAAGATTTAGCAGATTCCAATAAATCCTGAAGGGTGCATGCCGGCGACCCCTTCGAGCTTCGCAGCTTCCCTAACCCACTCGTAGCGTCTCGCATCACGGCTGGCGCCGCCCAGCTTAGGCGTGCCCAGGGGTGCGCGGGTAAGGAATCACATCCCGGATGTTACCTTCTCCTGAAATAAACATGAGCAACCGCTCGAAGCCGAGACCGAAGCCCGCATGCGGCACCGTGCCAAAGCGACGAGTGTCCACATACCATGCGTAACTCTGAAGGTCGAGTCCGTGCGATTGCATCGCAGCGACCAAGCGATCGAGTCGTTCCTCTCGCTGACTGCCTCCGATGATCTCGCCGACGCCAGGAACTAACACATCCATCGCGGCCACCGTTTTGCCATCATCGTTCTGTCGCATATAAAAGGGCTTCGCACCCTTCGGATAATCATGGACGGTCACCGGGCATTGGAAATGGACTTCGGTCAAAAAACGCTCGTGCTCCGATTGCAGATTCTCGCCCCAGATGACTGGGAATTCAAAAACCTGCGAGGTCTTGGACAAGATAGCGATAGCCTCCGTGTAAGTGATGCGCGCAAAGGGTCTTTCGGCGACGAATTTCAGTCGCTCCAAAAGGCCCGGATCGACGAAAGCATTGAAGAATTCCAGCTCCTCCGCACAGTTGTTTAGGGCTGATTTAACAAGGTATTTCACGAGTTCTTCCGCGCATTGCATGTCCCCCGTAAGGTCGCAAAACGCCATCTCTGGCTCGATCATCCAGAACTCGCTGGCGTGCCGGCTGGTATGCGAATTTTCCGCCCGGAACGTCGGTCCGAAAGTATAGATATCCCCAAGTCCACAGGCTAAAGTCTCCCCTTCCAACTGCCCCGAAACAGTGAGGTAGGATTGCCGGGCGAAAAAGTCTCCCGCCCAATCCACCTTACCCTGATTATCTTTGGGCGGATCTTTGGGGTCTAAAGTGGTGACGCGAAATAACTCCCCCGCCCCTTCACAGTCGCTCGCCGTGATGATGGGCGTATGCACATTAACAAAGCCCTTTTCTTGAAAGAATTCGTGGACCGCCCAGGCCAGACGACTACGAATGCGCAACAGAGAGCCCGTGCGATTCGTCCGTGCCCGCAAGTGCGGGATTGAGCGCAAAAATTCCACCGTGTGTCCTTTCTTTTGCAGTGGGAAAGATTCGTCCGCTCGCCCGATTAATTGAAAAGCCGTAGCCTTAAGTTCCCATTTCTGCCCCTTGGCCGGCGAGGCCACCAAAGACCCTTCCACCCGGACCGAGGATCCGGTAAGTGCATCCTTAAGTTGTTCTGAACCGGGGACGGCAAGGTCGACGATAATTTGGAGATTCTTCAGGCAGGAGCCGTCATTGACTTCCACGAAGGAAAATTCTTTCGAGTCTCGGCGCGTACGGACCCATCCCGCGATCGTGATATCCATGAGCGGCTCCGCCGAAGCCAAAGCCTGCTTAACCTTAATTCGCATGGGGTAATTTGAACGAGCCAGCCCCCCAAAACAAGCGAGAGATGGCAAAAGCATCCCCGGCGGCCTCGCCTCGACTCTGGCTGGACAATTTCATCCCCTTTACCACGCTCCAAGCCCTTCCACTCTATGAACGCACTCGAGCAACTTCGCCAACACACCAAAGTCGTCGCGGATACCGGCGATTTTGCCGCCATGAAGGCCTTCAAGCCGCTGGATGCCACGACCAACCCGAGTCTGATCCTCAAGGCCGTCCAGATGCCCGAGTACCAGGCCCTCCTCCAAAAGGCCGCCCTGGACAACAAGAGTCGCGGGGTCCAGGCCGCCGTCGACGCTCTCCTCATCTCCTTCGGCACCGAGATCCTCAAGATTGTCCCCGGGCGCGTATCTACCGAAGTCGACGCCCGCCTGTCCTTTGACAAAGTAGCGACTATTGCCAAGGCCAAGGAACTTATCGCTCTTTATAAGGCCGCCGGCATCCCCAAGGAGCGCATCCTCGTCAAAATGGCTTCGACCTGGGAAGGTATCCAAGCAGCCGCCGAGCTCGAAAAAGAAGGCATCCGTTGCAACCTCACCCTTCTCTTCTCCTTCGCCCAGGCCGTCGCCTGCGCCGACGCCAAGGTCCAGCTGATCTCGCCTTTCGTGGGCCGCATCTACGATTGGCATAAAAAATCCCAAGGGGCCAATTGGAACGAAGTCGCCTCCTCCGGCGCCAACGACCCTGGCGTCCAATCCGTCCGCCGCATCTTCGCCTATTACAAGCGCAACGACATCAAGACCGAGGTCATGGGCGCATCCTTCCGTAATTGCGGCCAAATCAAGGCGCTCTGCGGTTGCGACCTCCTGACCATTGCCCCAAACCTCCTCGAAGAGCTCTCCAAGGACTCAGCCGCCGTGCCCAAGTCACTCGATGAAGCCGCCGCTAAGGCCGAAGGCGAAGCCGCCAAGGTCTGGGGCGAAAAGGATTTTCGCTGGCACCACAACGAAGACGCCATGGCCACCGAGAAGACCGCCGAAGGCATCCGCGCCTTCGCTGTCGACGGCAAGAAGCTCGACGATCTCGTCGCCAAGGCCATTGGCTAAGCAATTCGACGGACCCTCAACCTAGACCAGGCTAAATGCCTGGTCTTTTTATTTGCGGCGCTGGCGGACCGCTTCGAAGAGGCAAATAGCTGCAGCACTGGAAACATTGAGTGAATCCGATGATCCAGCCTGCGGGATTGAGATCTTCTCATCCGCGCTCTTAAGCCAAAAATCCGTCAAGCCGTCCTTCTCCGAGCCGAGCAACAAGGCCACGGGTCCGCGACAATCGACATCCCAATAAGCCTTGGTGGCCGCCGGTGACGTCGCCAAGGAGCGGATGCCCTTCGATTTCATCCAAGCGGCTGCCTCCGGTGACGTGCAAACCGCCACGGGTATCGAGAAAAGCGCTCCCTGCGACGAGCGAACAACGTTGGGATTAAAGACATCGGTGATCGGGTCGCAGACGATGAGCGCATCACAACCGGCGGAGTCCGCGGTACGGAGCAAGGCGCCGAGGTTGCCTGGCTTCTCGACCGATTCGGCGAGTAGTATCAGCGGATTAGCCGAAGTCTTGAGCTGCCCAAGGGAGCAATCCCATGTGCGGGCGACGCCAATCAGCCCATCGGGCCCTTCGCGCCCACTGACCTTCTCAAACGCCGAAACCCCCAATTCACAGCAAAGCACCCCGGACGCTCGACCATGGGTGACGAGTTCGGCGGCCTCCGCTCCACGGAACATCGACGGGCAGAAATAGATTTCCAGAACCTCGACCTTGCGCTCGATGGCCCGGGACAGCTCCCGCAGACCTTCCGCGATGAACAAGCCGCGGGCTTCCCGCTCCGCACGATCGCGTAAGCGGGCCAAAGCCTGGACGCGGGGGTTCTGACGACTTTGAATGACCTCTTCGGACACGGTGGCAGTGAGTAGCATGTCCTGCCGGAGGGCAAGGCTAGCCGTCAAGGGGACACAAGGGATAAGGCTCGACCTCCTCGCGTTGTGGCTGACTTTCATCACATGTCCGAATTCGAGCCACCTCAATCACGCAAGCCTGACGCATCCAAGTTCCGTCCTGGCAAATTTACTTACCATCAAGAGATCGAGGTAGAAATAGCCACAATCACCAACCTCGGCGAAGGCCTCGCCCGCGTCGACGGCTGGGTGGTCTTTATTCCTGGAGCGCTACCCGGGGAAAAAATCGTCGCCCGCGTCTGGCATAATTCAGCCAACTTCTCCCGAGCCGACCTTGTCCGCGTCGTCATCCCTTCGCCGCATCGAGTCCAACCCCGTTGCGACCTCTTCGGAGAGTGCGGCGGATGCCAATACCAGAATCTGGCCTACCCTCAGCAGCTCGAGTGGAAGCGCAAGCAAGTCGCGGAAGCCTTCGAACGCCTGGGCGGACTCAAAGTAGAAGTCGAACCCTGCCACCCGTCACCGAAGCAATATGGCTACCGTTCAAAAATCACGCCGCACTTCATGACCCCCCGGCGAGCAGACTTCCCGATCGGCTTCCTGGCCTCCGGCACATCCCGCCGCGTCATCGATGTACCTAAATGCCCGATTGCGACCGATGCGATTAATTCATCTTTTGCGAAATCCCGGAAAGAGATTCGAGGTAACCCCGGCCGGTTCGAACGCGGAGCCACCCTGCTCTTCCGCGATTGCGAAGAAGGCGTCATCACCGATCCCCGTCAAGTCGTCACCGAAAAAGTCGGGGCCATTCAGCTCAAGTTCCTGGCCGGCGAATTTTTCCAAAATAACCCCTCGGTCCTCGAGCAGTTCGTTGGTTATGCCATCAAACTTGCCCAAGAATCAGGTGCGAAACACCTCGTTGATACCTATTGTGGATCAGGCCTTTTCGCCCTTTCAGGCGCCCGTCAGTTCGAATCCGTCAACGGAGTCGAGGTCAGCGCGGAAGCGGCCCGCAAGGCGGCGGAGAATGCGACCCTTAATCGCCTTGTGAACTGCCGGTTCATCGCCGGCAGCGCCGAATCCATCTTCAAGAACATCCCGGTCAACGGCGCTGATTCCGCGGTGATCGTCGACCCGCCCCGCAAGGGCTGCGATGAAACCTTCTTAGAGCAGCTGCACCGCTTCAATCCGCGTCGCATCGTCTACGTCAGTTGCGCTCCGGACACTCAAGCACGTGATTTGAAATACCTTTGCACCCTGGGGTGGAAGGTGATCGCCGTCCGCCCCTTTGACCTCTTCCCGCAAACGCGGCACGTCGAATGCATCGCGGCGCTCGAACGCGCTTAAGTAAATAAAAAGGGGCGCCACTTGGCGCCCCTTTTGCTTGCCTGGAATCGTTGGCTTAAGTCTGTGGCTTCGCAGCGTTTTCTTCTTCTTCCTCCGACCGCTCCACTTTCGAAATACCCAAAAGCGCTTCGCCGTCCTTAAGGCGCATGACGCGGACTCCCTTGGTATTCCGCCCGGCCGTACAACGGATATCCGAGACCTTGGTACGAATCGATTGACCGCCCTTGGTGAGCAGCATGACTTCGTCTGCTTCCTGGACGCTGAGTGCGCCGGCCACACCGACCTCGGTGGAGATCGCAATGACGCCCTTACCTCCGCGGGATTGCTTCCGATAGACGGGCTCTTTGGTCTCTGGATCGTCAAAGGGCGTCCGCTTGCCGATGCCGTCGATGCCGACGACCAGGAGCGTGCAGGCCGGATCGACGATTTCCATCGCCTTGACCAAGTCACCCAAATCGAGACGCATGCCCACGACGCCCGTGGTGTCGCGTCCCATGGAGCGGACATCGGATTCGTGGAAGCGAATGGACATGCCCGACTGCGAGATCATGACGACTTCGTTGTCGCCGTTGGTCAGCTTGGTCGAGATGAGACGATCGCCGTGTTCGATATTGATGCCGATGATGCCTCCTTTGCGGTAGTTGGCATACTTGGAAATCTCCGTCTTCTTGATCGTACCCAAGGCGGTACTCATGATCAGGAACTTGCCTTCGTCGAAGTTGGAAACACAGACCATGGCGGCCAGTTTTTCGTCGTCCTTGAGGTCAAGCAGTCGAGCGATTGACTTACCGCGAGTGGCCCGCCCGGCTTCTTCAATTTCGTAAACTTTCTCTACGTAGACCCGTCCGTTGTTCATGAAGAACAAGATATGGTCGTGGGTATTCGCCGTAAAGAGGTGCTCGATGAAGTCACTGTCGTCATCGGAGGCTGCCTTGGAAAGCTCCGCGCCCTTGGTTCCCTTGCCACCGCGTCTCTGCAGGCGATACTGGGCCACCGGCGTGCGCTTGATAAAGCCCGCGTGCGAGACCGTGACGACACACCCTTCGTTCGCGACGATATCTTCCATCGAGAGATCGCCTTCTTGGGCGTTGACCCTGGTCTTGCGCGGCCCGACGTGATTCTTGGCAGCTTCGCGCAGTTCCTTTTTGATCAGCGCCAGCAACTTGGCCTCGCTGGAAAGGATACTGCGAAGCTCTTCGACGAGCGCCATCAGTTCGCGGTATTCGGCTTCAATTTTGTCACGCTCCAGCCCGGTGAGCTGATAGAGGCGTAAGTCGAGAATCGCCACGGCCTGGCGTTCGCTGAGGCCATACTTGGCGATCAACTTCACCCGAGCCTCGTCGCGATTGACGGAGGCACGGATGATTTTGACGAAGTCGTCGAGATTACGGAGGGCAATCTTAAAGCCTTCGAGGATATGGGCGCGGTCTTCGGCCTTCCGGAGACGGAAACGGGTACGGCGGGTGACCACATCGCGGCGGTGCTCGACGAAACATTCGAGCAGCTCCCGGATATTCATCTGCTTCGGCCGACGCTTATCGAGCGCGAGCAGGATGACGCCGAAGGAGTTTTCGAAATTCGTGTGCTTATAGAGCTTGTTGATGACCACCTTCGGGTTCTCATTCCGCTTCAGCTCAATCACCACGCGGGTATTTTCATCGGACTCGTCGCGGAGGTCAGAGACTTCGTCGAGCACCTTCTCGGTGCAAAGATCAGCGATGTGTTTAACCAAAGAAGACCGGTTTACGTTGTACGGAAGTTCGGTCAGGACAATCTGCTCCTTGCCGTTCTTCATCTCTTCGGTGTGGGCTACGCCGCGTACGCGAATGATACCGCGCCCGGTGCGCAGGTACTGTTTGATGCCGTCCTTGCCGTTGATCACCCCGCCCGTTGGGAAGTCCGGACCGATGATGATCTTCTCCAAGTCTTCGACCGTCGTATTAGGCTTATCGATAATCAGGCAGGTGGCATCGACGAGTTCCTGCAGATTGTGCGGGGGAATATTGGTCGTCATGCCGACCGCAATACCGGTCGAACCGTTCATCAGGAGGTGGGGCAAAGCACAAGGCAGCACGGTTGGCTCCGTGGTCGACTCTTTGTAGTTTGGAATGAAATCGACCGTGTCTTCGTCGATATCCGCCAGGAGTTCGGCGGAGACCTCGGAAAGGCGACACTCGGTGTAACGGTACGCAGCGGGTGGATCGCCGTCGACCGATCCGAAATTGCCTTGAGGCTCAATCAGCTGGTAGCGCATCACCCAATTCTGGGCCAAGCGCACCAAGGTATCGTACACGGAGCTATCCCCGTGCGGGTGGTAGTTCTTCAACACTTCACCGACGACACCGGCGCACTTGTCGAAGGGACGGTTATGGACGAGGCCTTCGCGCATCATCGCATACAGGATGCGGCGCTGGACGGGCTTCAGGCCGTCGCGGGCATCCGGGAGCGCACGCGAGACGATGACGGACATCGAATAATCGATGTACGCTGTCTGCATGATATCCGTGATATTAGCGGACGTGAGTTTCTCTTTGTCAGAATACATGGGATGAAATAATTAGGGGAGGAGAACGGGCTCAGACGTCGAGGTTGGAGGTATTGAGCGCATTATCTTCGATGAAGGCGCGGCGAGACGGCACGTCTTCTCCCATCAGCATGGCGAAGACCCGGTTGGCTTCAGCAGCATCCTGGATGTCGACCTTAAGGAAGCGGCGTTTGGCGGGATCCATCGTGGTTTCGAACAACTGCTTAGGGTTCATTTCGCCCAAACCTTTGTAGCGCTGAATCTGCAGTCCCTTGCGGCCAAACTGGCGAATCTGGCCAATCAACTCTAGGATGGTGCCCAAGGGGATAGGGTCGGCTTTCTTGACCAGCTTCTTGGCCGGCTTCTCTTCGCCCTTGGCCTTAGGTTCGTCTTCCGCCGCTTCGGCGGCGACCGGAGCTTCTTCAGGCGTCGAACCATCAATCAGATGGTAGCGGGCTTCTTCGTCGGCTCTGAACTGCTTGACGTCCATCCCTTGGGTCTCGAGATCCTTGAGGACTTTGGAGATCGAATCGTTCTCGAAGATTTCGATGACGTTCACGCGCTCTTGGACAACAGTGCCGTCTTTCAATTTCTTTTCGCGGTCGATCTTATCGGAAAGGAAGTCTTCGACCCCGGCACTGCGAAGGTACGCCTGTTTGGCGTCGGAGTCCTTAAGGAACTCGTAAGTTTCCTCATTGCCCGTGCGGGTGCGCACGATGAAACGCGGGAGCACATGGCTCTTGTGATCCTGCTCGTCAAGGTAGGCACCCAGCTGGCAACCTGTCCGGCCGATACTTGATCCAAGCGACTCCAGTCGAGCGAGGGATTCCACAATCTTATCCAGCTTCTGGCCAGGGAAGATATGCTTATCGCGCAAGCGCAGTAAATTCACGTCTTCCGAACCGAGCTCGAGCAGGATGCGGTTAAGTTCTGGGTCATTGTCGACGTACTGCTCACGCTTCTTGCGCTTAATTCTATAAAGCGGCGGTTGGGCGATATAGACATAGCCCGCTTCGATGAGTCCAGGCATCTGGCGATAGAGGAACGTCAGCAGCAAAGTGCGGATGTGCGAACCGTCGACGTCAGCGTCTGTCATGATCACCAGCTTGTGGTAGCGGCATTTCGTAACGTCAAAAGCTCCGTCTCCTTCGTGCTTACCGATGCCGGTTCCGCAAGCGGTGATGATGGTGCGGATTTCTTCGTTCGAGAGGATCTTGTCGATGCGGGCTTTCTCGACGTTGAGAATCTTACCCTTGATCGGGAGGATTGCTTGGTAGCGGCGGTCGCGACCTTGTTTGGCGGAACCACCCGCGGAGTCACCTTCGACGATGTAAAGCTCGCAGACCGCCGGGTCGCTCTCGGAGCAGTCCGCTAACTTGCCTGGCAGGCCTCCGGAGGACATCGCGGACTTACGAACGGTTTCGCGGGCCTTACGAGCAGCCTCACGCGCCCGGGCGGCATTCAAACATTTGTCAACGATACGGCGGCCGGTCTTCGGGTCGCGCTCGAGGTAATATTTCAGCTGCTCGCCGACCACCGAGGTCACGATCCCTTCGACTTCCGGATTAGTGAGGCGGGTCTTGTTCTGCGATTGGAACTTGGGGTCGGGGTGCTTGACGGAAATGACGGCTACCAGGCCTTCGCGCATGTCGTCGCCATTGAGTTTGGCGTCCTTGTCCTTGATGAGATTATTAGACTTGGCGTAATGATTAACCACGCGGGTCAGGGCCGAACGGAAGCCAGAAAGGTGGGTGCCGCCCTCGGGCTGATTAATCAAATTAGCGTAACTGAAAACCATTTCGTCGTAGCGATCGTTATACTGCAAGGCCACGTCGAGCGTCATGCGGCGCTGATCAGGCTTAGGTTTTTCGCCTTCTGCCATGACCCGAGGGTTGGATAAATCGGTAAAATCAACTTCGGCTGAAATCAGGATCGGCTTATCGAAAAGCGTCTCCTCGTTGGCGTTTAGGAAAGAAACATATTCCGCAATGCCGTCCTTGAATTCAAAACGATCGGCCCGGTTGGAGCGCTGATCCTTGAGCTCGACGACGATCCCCGGAACAAGGAAAGCCAACTCGCGCAGACGGCGAAGAATGATGTCGTACTTGAACTCTTGCGTGGCGACGAAGATTTCCGGGTCGGGGTGAAAAGTAATTTTCGTGCCGGTGCGCTTCGTCTTGCCGATGACCTTGATGGCCTGGACGACTTCGCCGCGGCTGAATTTCATCTGGTGCACTTCGCCCTCGCGACTGACCTCGGCGATAAAACTGTCGGAGAGTGCGTTGACGCACTTTGCGCCGACGCCATTTAATCCGCCCGAGACCTGATAAGCCCCCTTGTCGAACTTGCCACCAGCATGCAGGTTGGTGAGCACGAGCTCAAGGGTCGGAATTTTTTCTTCCGGGTGCATCGCCACTGGAATCCCGCGGCCATCGTCCTCGACGGACAAAGATCCGTCCGCAT
Organism: Verrucomicrobiota bacterium; assembly: GCA_037131085.1. GTDB lineage: Bacteria > Verrucomicrobiota > Verrucomicrobiia > Opitutales > UBA953 > UBA953. The sequence goes on from JBAXRS010000010.1 coordinate 10,218, forward strand.
GGATTTCCAACTTAATGCTTCGGCAATAACCAGCGAGCGCTTCGTCGATCGAGTTGTCGACGATTTCGTAAACGCAATGGTGCAAACCCGTCTCGTTCGTGTCTCCGATATACATGCCGGGACGTTCCCGCACGGCCTTCAAGCCCTTCAGCCGCTTAATGTCGGCGGCTCCGTAAGATTCGTTGCCGGCGTGCTTTCCGCGGGCGTTGGATTTGTCAGAATTTTCGCTCATATTTTAGATAGAAATTGGGGAGAGTTTCCCCGGAAAAAGGGGTGTATCAAAATGCTGTTTTTAACACTTCACGGTGCAACAGGAAAAGCCCTCGATTCACATGTTTTTTAAGGCTTCGAAATATCTGTTAATCAACCCCTTACAAAAACTTTTAAGATACTTGAGTCGGCTTTACTCACAGCCTATCCACAGCCCATTTACATCCCAGCCAACAGCTTTCCAACAGGGCCGAGGAAGCTCAGTCGAAAAAGGCTGTAAGCGGCCCGATCGCTTCCGCTCCGGCATCCTCGAGAACGTAGTGACCTGCCGAAGGGAAGATTAGCGTCTGGGCCTCCGGGAAGCGCCCCTTAAAGCCCTCTAAAAAGGCCTGATTGAAGCAAAAGTCCTTCAGGCCCCAGCAGAGCAGCATGGATTTCCCCCGCAAGCCAGGCAAAGCCGCCTCAACGGCCGCCAGAACGGGGCGAGAGGGGTGATGGGGCTCCATGGGTATGTCGGCCACAAAGTCGGCCACAGCCCGACGTCTTGAAGCCGATAAGTAGGGGAAAAGGAACCCGGCCTTAACCGCCGCCGCCAGTGGACGCTCCACCGCCATCCAGGTCGCCGGCCAGGCGAAGCCGTTCAGGCCCTGAACGATGAAGCGGCCGATAAGGGGGGCTCGGCAAAGGGCGATGCGGAAAGGTATCTGCGTGGACAGAAACGCCCCGGTATTGGTGACAAGGATTTTACCCACGCGATCAGGATTCCGGCCAGCCAGCCCGAAACCGATGGCACCACCCCAATCATGAACGCCTAAGTCATATTTTTCGACCTGCAGATGCGCGAGCAAGGCTTCGACATCAGCGATGCGGTCGGCCAGCCGAAGGAAACGATTAGGTCGACCGGAAAGCCCCATGCCCACGTGGTCGGGCGCGATCACACGACGCCCACGAGCCGCGAGTGCCACGATCAAATCACGCCACAGAAACGACCACGATGGATTGCCGTGAAGGAGCAAGATTGGGCGACCCTCGCGAGGACCGTGGTCGACGTAATTCATCCGCCCCGAGGGAGCCGAAAAATCATGAGGAGCGAAAGGGTATAAAGCCTTGAGCTCGGCAGGGAGATCCATGGGCGACATCATTGGCATTCGACGGCAAGCATCAGACTCGCGAGCCCACTGCCGATGCCCAGCAGCGCGACGCGATCACCTGATTTGATGCGCCCATCCGCCAAAGCCAAGGCCAGCGTCGCGGGGACAGACACCGAACCCACGTTGCCCAGATGATGAAAGCTTTGGCAATCTTTGGTGACATCGAGCCCGAGTTTTTCAAAAAGCAAAGCGGAATGCCGACGGCCGACTTGGTGGGTGACCACTCGTTGGGGCGTTGATTCATCCCAACCCGTGACGCCTTTGAACCGGCCCCAACAACGCTGCGCCAACGCAACCCCGGCGATCAATAAACCCTCCGAGTCGGTGCGCATATCCAGTTCGTCCGACGAAGTATCGCCCTCGCATAAAGCATTAGCCGATGAATCCGTTTCGGCCGCACCGCCCAAAAGACGAATCGCACCGCGTGCGGCCAGGTCATCACGACTGACGACAACCGCAGCGGCACCCGCACCGATCGTTAGATTGGCGAAGTAAGGTTTAATTCCATCACGCGTCAGGGTGAGGTCTTCGTTCAACAAACGAACCGTACGCTCGACTAGCGGCCGGCCATCTTCACCGGCACAAACGAGGGCTCTCCGGATTTGGCCCGACTCAATGAGCCCAGCGGCCAAGACGATCGCGTTCAGCCAACCCAGACAGGCGTTCGAAACATCGAGGATTTGGGCCTGCGGTCCCAGCCCCAACAAACCATGCACATAAGCGGCCGTCGACGGCTCGAGCCGATCGCGACACACTGATGAATGGATTAACAGGTCGATATCATGCGGCCCCACGCCGGCGGCGACCATCGCCCGGCGACCCGCTGAAGCGGAAGCTTCCGAAGGGCGGATAGCCTGAGGCCAGAAGCGCCGCTCGTGGATCCCAGTCATCAGCTCCAAGCGCCCTTCCGGTAGCTTTAAACGCTGGTAGAGCGGGGCTAATTTTAATTCCAAAGTCTCCGAAGTCCAAACTTCGGGAGGAAGTTCAGCCACCAGCCCGGATAAAACTGTGCGCCTAAATTGCACGTCAAAGAATACGGGATGACGCCTTGACCAATTCTTCGTCAAAGAAATTCAGCCCCATGCCCGCATCGACAACGATGCCTTGGCCATTGATGCCGCTGGAGCGCGGCGAAAGCAGCCAGACCGCCGTATCGGCGACTTCCTGGGTCTTCAGGGCCTCCTTGCGAAAGGTCATCTTTTCGGCGTGCAGGTAATTATGGAGATAGCCGGGGATGCCCGCGCTCGCACTCGTCTTCAGCGGACCGGCGTTCACGCTGTTAAATCGCACCCGCGTATCCGCTGAAAAAGATTTCGCCAGGAAACGCGTTGCCGACTCCAAGGCCGCCTTGATCGGGGACATATATCCGTAGTTGGAAGCGGTGACTTGCGAAGAAATTCCGATCGAGACCACCGAGGCATCCGACTTAAGATGGGGCTTCAACGCCCGGGCTAATTCGACCAGAGAAAAACAGGAAATGGCCGTCGCTTGGAGAAAATCGGCTCGGAGGGTCTCGTGAAAAGGCTGCATTCCTTGGGAGAAATTAGCGAACGCCACGCTGTGTAAAACCCCGTCAATCGGGCCATGCTCCTTGCCCACCGCCGAGGCCAAGCGGATGGTTTCTTCCTCCCGCTCAAGGTCACAGAGGTAAACCGGCTTTCCCTCCAGAAGACCCTTTAGCGAATCGAGCCGCGCTTGCGAACGGACGGAATAGATCACCTTCGCGCCTTCTTCCTCCAGGGTCTTCGCCACGTGCCAAGCGACCGACTTCTTGTTGGCGACGCCCAAGACGAGAAAGGTTTTTCCGGTGAGACCAAGAAACGACATCGCAGTTAATCAGTCGGCCTTATCGATAAGGGCGAGGGCAAAACGTATCGTCAGAACCGCCTTGCCCTCACGGCGAACGGTCCCCGTCATGAAGTGAAATTGTTGGAGGGTTTCGACGTGCTTGACCTCGATGGAGACCGTGTCGCCCGGCCGCACCATCCCTTTGAACTTTGCCTCTTCGATGCGGCAAAGTACCGGAGTCTTGTCGGCGGCCACCCCGCCCTCCCCTTGTAGCTTTTTGGTCAGAAAAATAGCCGCTGCTTGAAAAACCGACTCGCACAGCAGCACCCCAGGGGTGATGGGGTTGCCCGGGTAGTGCCCAGCGTAGAAAGGCTCATCCGCGCGGAACGTCCGGGAGCAAGTCACCCCGTCGGCCCGAATCTCATCAATCCGATCCAAGAACAGGAAAGGAGGGCGATGAGGGATGGTGTCGAGGACGGCCTGCAACATAACGTCATTTTTGGCCTCAGAAGCATCGACAAGCGATAGGAAAACATCGCTGGACGCATTTGCCTTTTCCTAATCGCCGCCCAATCTTGGCAGGATGAAGACCCTCTTCGCCTCCATGCTCCTCTCCCTCTTCCCCTTCCTTGGCAGTGCCGCTGAAAAGCTTGCCGTCGGCGATGCCATCCCAGCCGTCGTCTGCAATGACCAAGACGGCAAGCCCGTCGATCTCGCCAAAGAAGGCGCCAAGGGCATCCTGCTCGTCTACTTCTACCCCAAAGCGAAGACGGGTGGTTGCACTAAGCAGGGCTGTTCGCTCCGCGATGGCTGGGCTGATCTCCAAAAAGCTGGCGTCCAAGTCTTAGGCGTGAGCACCGACGACGAGCAACTCCAGAAGGAATTCAAAGACGAGCAGAAGTTTCCCTTCCGTCTCCTCGCCGACAAGGAGAAGAAGGCCGTCACCGAAGCCTTCGGCGTGAAGAGCATGGTCGGCTTCGCTAGTCGCAGCGCCTTCCTCTTCAAGGACGGCAAGTGCGTTTACGCCGACCACAAGGGCCACACCAGCGACCAAGCCAAGGTCATCCTCGACTTCCTCGCGTCCGCTAAGAAGTAAGTCCAGGGAAATCTCCCAACAAAAAGGCCGCATCGTTTGATGCGGCTTTTTTCGTGTCCGGAGGCGGACCTCAGTGTCCCTTGATGGGGAAAAGGTCGGTCACGCTGCTATTACCGTGGATGCGACGGATGGCATCTGAAAGCAAAGGCGCGATGGAAAGCACCGTGATTGGCAGGCCGCGGGTATCGATGGGCACGGAGTTGGTCGTAATCACTTCATCGATCGCACCGTTACGTAAGCGCTCGTAAGCGATTTCCTGAATCATGCAGTGAGAGACCACGGCGCGCACCGAGCGAGCACCGTTCTTCTTCAAGAGTTCAGCGGCCGCCGTCAATGTGCCGGCGGTTTCGGTCATATCGTCGACCAAGATGACGTCGCGACCGTCGACTTCCCCGACGAGGCTGGTGGCCTGGACGGTCGTCGCGCTGGTCCGGCGCTTGGCCACGAAACCATAGGGCAGATTAAGCATATCAGCCACCGCGGCCGCATATTTCAGGCCCCCGACATCGGGCGAAATCACCGTGGCATCTTTCAACCAAGGTTTATTTTTGATATGAGCGTAGAACACCGGCGAGGCGTAAAGATGGTCGACCGGGATATCGAAGAAGCCTTGAATCTGCTGCGCGTGCAAGTCGACGGTCAGCACGCGATTCGCGCCGGCGGCGGTGAGCAAATTGGCCACGAGCTTGGCCGTGATTGGTACGCGGGGTTTATCTTTACGGTCTTGCCGGGCATAACCGAAAAACGGGATCACCGCGGTGATGCGCGCGGCGGACGCACGGCGCATCGCGTCAATCATGATAAGCAATTCCATGATGCGGTCATTAGCCGGAGCGCAGGTGGGCTGAATGACGTAAACGTCACAACCCCGGATATTCTCGTTGATCTGTACGAACGTTTCACCGTCCGGGAAGCGATTGACCGTAGCCGAACCCAGCGGCACGCCGAGGTGTTCGCAGATTTCTTTGGCGAGGGCCGGATTGGCGTTACCGGTAAAAATCTTCATCTCTGGGGCGCTCATGTCAGTTAACTCCTAGGAGAGTCCAAGGAGGCGGCGAGCGAATCAACCTTTTTGAACAAATCCGGTAAACGACGGGACAAAACGACCAGTCGGCGTTCCAGACCAAAGGGCATCGCTGGCGTTCCATTGACGAAGCCGTCAGCGGGCACATCCTCGAAAAGGCCCGTCTGGGCGCCCAGCTTGACGCGGTCGCCGAGAGTCAGGTGCCCGGCCACGCCGGCCTGCCCGCCGAGCACGCAATGATCGCCGAGCGTCGTACTTCCCGCGATGCCCACCTGTGCGGTGATGAGACATTGGCGGCCGATTCTGACATTATGGGCGATTTGGACTAAGTTATCGATTTTAGTACCGCGGCCAATCACCGTCCGGCTGAAGCGGGCCCGGTCAATCGTCGTATTCGCCCCGACTTCGACGTCATCCTCCAAGACAACGGTTCCGATTTGCGGGATGCGATGAATCGTTCCGTCAATCGGCTCATAGCCGAAGCCATCCGAACCGATGATGGCTCCAGGTTGAATGCGGCAACGAGCGCCCAAGACGCAATAATCGCCAATAAGTACGCCCGGTTTAAGCCAAGAGTCTGGCCCGACCTTGGCATGCGTGCCGATTTGGCAGCGAGCCTCCAGCGTCACGCCGGCGGCGATGATCGCATTTTCACCGACGACACAAAGCGGACCGATGTGGGCGGAGGGATCAACGAAGGCAGAAGGAGCCACCACGGCGGACGCATGGACGCCAGCAGGTGGCTTGGGCCAGAGCTTGGCCTCCAAGACCGAACAAATTAAAGCCAAAGCGAAGGAAGGTTTGGCGACGCGTAAGAATACCTGATTCGTCTGAGGAACTCCGACGAATTCAAGCGGTACAAGGATTACCCCTGCCCGGGAAGTTGCCACTTCCGCCGAGTATTTCAGATTACCTAAAAAAGACAGATCATCCGCCGAGGCTTCTGCTAAGGCGGCGATACCTTGAATCGGATCAGTCCGCGCACCCACAACAGCCACAGCCTCGATGATCGAGGCGACTTGTTGTGGGGTGAAAGTGATAGACATGAACCTAAATGAAGCGCCCCTGCTTAGCAGGGGCGCGTTTCGGGCTTACTTGGTAGCGGGCTTATCGCCAGCTGGGGCGGCAGGTGTCACGGGTGCCGTGCTCTTATAGCCAGCGTTGAGTTCCTTGGTGATCTCTTCGGTGATATCGAGAGAAGCGTCCGCATGGAAGGCAATCGCCTTAGGTAGGATGAGTTGGAGGCCCTTTTCCTTGGCGACCTTTTCAGACTGAGACTTGATATCCGCGTTCACGGCATTCTGCAGTTCATTGAAGCGCTGCTGGATGGTGGCCTGAGCGTTCTGGGCGAACTGCTGATACTCCTGGAAGCGCTGCTGGAGAGCGTTGTTCTTAACTTGGGCTTCGGACTGAAGGGACTTCTTGCCGGCTTCGTTGAGAATCGGATCGTTGGCACGCTTAACGGTGGCATCGAGGTCAGCCTTGAGGCCTTCGACTTCCTTGCCGCGCTCAGCGATGGCGGCTTTGCTGGCTTCGACGGACTTGTCGATGCTGGCCTTGGTTTCGATGGCCTTATTGTATTTGGCCATGACTTCAGCAATATCGACCACCCCAACGTTAGGGGCGGCGGCGAAAACTGAAGTGGCGGCGAAGATGAGAAGAGCGGATAGGGACTTCATGGTAGGGAGTTGAGAAAGTAGGAACGGCGGATGGTTGGCAATCAAAAGACCGTGCCAAAACTGAAGTTAAACTTCATGCCGCCCGTGTTGAGCGGAGCCCCGGATGTAGGGTTTTTGGTGGTTTTTAGGGGGAAACCGAAGTCCAGACGCATCACGGACCCGCCCAATAGAATGCGCATGCCGAGACCCCAATCGGAGTTCGCCTGTGACAGACTGAAGTCGGCGCTTTCGGCATTGACCAAGCCAAAATCATAAAAAGCGGCCAAGCGCAGATTATCGGCGACCTTGATGAGGTATTCGGTACTGAAATAACCATAGGTCATACCGCCCATGGGCTGATTGCCAAAACTAGTGTCATAGGTCTCAAACGAACCCACATCATTGTAAGAAAAACCACGCATATCGTAAGCGCCGCCGAGATAAAAGCGCTCGTAGAAAGGAAGCTCAGAGCGTTTTCCTGAAAGCATGCCGACGCGGCCGATTACGCTTAAGGTCTGTTCGGCGGTGGGTGAAAGGAGTAACCATTTACCGGCCCGCAGCTCGGACTTCAGGTAGGAGAGACTTCCGCCCAGTCCGTTGCCGGCAATTTCTTCGGACAAGGAAATCCGTGAACCGCGCGTCGGGAAATTATATTCGTCGCGGGTGTCTTGGGATGCCGAAAGCGTTATCGAGGAAATCGTCTTAGGGTGGCCGCTTTCACTGGAAACATCCGCCGGAGCGGAAAGGGTTACGTCACCAACCGATACGCGTCGAAGGTCATAAGCGATGCGACCTTCGACAGCGCCGAAGATCCGGCGGCGCGCATAGACGCCAAAGCCTTCGGTCACGACGGAGTAATTGGCAGACTGGTAACCCGTAAAACGGCGCTCAATCTTATAGCCTACGGCCAAATCACGCTCCCAAAGGGCTGGCTCTTCGAACGAATGCTCGAAGGAACTGGAGACGCTACCCGCGGAAATCCGTACCCGGAATTTTTGACCACCGCCACGATACCATCCTTCAGGATTAGAATAATCGAAGTTTCCTTCGGAATATTCGACGAAGCCGACTAATTGCTCGACCGTGCTGTAGCCCGCGCCAAAACTCACCTGGCCGGTCGGACCTTCCTTGACCACGACGCGCAGGTCGCTTTGGCCCGGGACTGGGGTCGGAATCGGGGTTACGCGGACTTCTTCAAAAAATTGGGTGTTGCGCAGACGACCCTCGGAAACGCGCATGCGGGCAAGGTCGAAAACTTCGCCCGGCCCTAGGGCTAACTCACGGGCAATGACGTTCGAACGCGTCTTGGAATTCCCTTGGATTTCCAAAGAACGGACGGAGAAGCGCTGCCCTTCTTCCAGCGTGAATTTTATATCGATGGCTCCGGTTTCCAGATTCGGCTTACGGCCGACGTTTACCTGCGTATTCAAATAACCCATCTGGCCATAATACTCGCGCAGCTTATCGGCCGCTGCTTCGACGGCGCCGGTCGCATACCAGTCGCCTTTATTCAATTGATCCACTTCCACGGGGTGAGCCCCCCGGCGAAGCGAAGGCTCACTGACGACTTTCTGCAGGGCCTCGGTCTTGAACGCTTCTTGGGCCGCGCCCATGCCGTTACCCGAAAGAGTCACGCTACCGACGGCGTAACGACGGCCTTCTTTGACTCGAATGACGACATCAAGCCAGCCGTTCGTACCCGAGACGTCTTTGATGGTGCAGGCCTTTTCGGCATCCATTTCTTCGATTTGGACATCAAGAAAACCCTTGGCCCGATAGAAATCCCGGACGCGTTGGCAGTCTTTGCGATATTCATCAGGGTCCAGACGTCCGCCGCTCGTGAGCCAAGAAAATTTCCACCAGCGCCACGTGGAGGACTTTAGGTCAGCCCCATCGATGACTTCGCTTTCTTTCAGAGCCGTCGCGCCTTCGATGCGGACGTGATCTACTTTCAATTCAACGCCTTCGTGGATGATAACTGAAACCTTCACGCCACCCTTGGTCGGGAACGTCTGCGATGTCACGATGGTAAAGGGGCGTTTTTTGCGGAGTTCGGTTTGTAACTTGACCTCGGAGCGGCGGAGTAAAGCGGGGTCAAGCGGCTCGCCTACCTTGACGTCCTCAATCGTCGTTCCGGTGCTAAACCATTCCGAGGCATCCTTGTTAACTAACCCGTCTCCGCCGACATAATCGATGGAGACCAGGAGAGGCCGGGGCTCGACGGTGACGACGACATCGACTTGTCCAGTCTTAGGATCGAGCTCGGGGACGACGATGGCTTGGCTGAAGCGGCCCGTTGCATAAAGGGCGCGAACCGTGCTTGCGACGGCATCCTTGGAAAAAACTTCGCCGGCACGCAGCGCAACATACCCCAGCACAAATTGCTCAGAAACTGCACCGCCTTCAGCCTTCACGCGAATCGAGCGAACGATAGGATCTTTCTCGGTAGCGGGCGCCACTTGGGCCACAGCGACGAACGGCGCGACGGCTAAAGTAAAATAGGCGGCCTGGAGGAGGCTGCGATTGACGGTGGGTTTATTCATTACGGTATTCTTTAGCCAAGGATTCGAAGCGTGTAAGCCCCGGGTTAAAGAGCAAGTTGATGTCGGCGGTCGGTCCATTACGATTTTTAGCTATAATGAGTTGGCGGGTATAGCATCCGGGCTGGGCGGCATGTTCTTCCTCCTGGTCGGGCTGCTGCTTCTGGCTGGCCGTGGGCTTCGAGATTAGCATGACGATGTCCGCATCCTGCTCAATCGACCCAGATTCGCGCAAATCGGACATCCGGGGCTGGCGGGCCTCGTCTTCCGATTTACGATTGAGCTGAGCGAGGGCGATAATCGGGATATTAAACTCTTTGGCCATGGCCTTGATGCTACGCGAGACTTCGGCGATCTGCTGCTCGCGCGGGAGACCGGAATCGAGGCCATTGATTAGCTGGATGTAGTCGATCACGACCATATCCAAGGGCTTACGAGCATGCACCCGACGGCATTTCGCCCGGATTTCCAGGATATTCTGGCCCCCATTATCATCCACCACCAATGGCCGCCCCTTGAATTCATTGGCCGCGGCGACCAGGTCCAGCTGCATACGTTCATCCGGGTGAGCTGAGCGTAATTTCGTCATGCTAACGCGGGCACGCGAGCAAAGCATGCGGAGGGCCAATTCCCGGGCGGGCATTTCCAAGGAGAAGAGTAAGACGTGGGCTGGTCCCTTATTAGAGTTAGGTTTAGGGAAAAGCGCGGCCTCGATAAAATTTAAGGCGATGGAGGTCTTTCCCATGCCCGGCCGGGCAGCCACGACCACCATTTGACCCCCTTGGAAGCCGAAGGTGAGGGCATCTAAATCAGTGAAACCAGTGGGGACTCCTTGCACCGAATTACGGTCGCGCATGATGCGTTCGACCAATTCCATCGCTTCTTCGATCGGCTTATCGATCGAAACGGCGGACTCGGAAATACGGTCTTCGCTGATCCGGAAGAAGGATTGTTCGACGTCCTCGAGCAAGCGCTCGATCCCTTCAGCGTGAGAGTGGGCTTTCTCCACCGTGGTCACGGCGGTGGAAATCAATTGCCGGAGAAAGTGTTTCTCTCGGATGATGGCCAACCAGTGAGGAGCGTGGGCGGTGGAGGTCACCAAGCCGGTCAACTCATTGACGTAGGCGGCGCCACCGGCGGATTCGATGCGCCCTTCCCGCCGCAGCCGCTCGGTGAGCGTGATTTCGTCGATGCCCATGCTATCCTGGGAAAGGGCCAAGGCCGTGGCGTAAATATCTTGGTGCTTAGGGTCGAAAAAATAATCCGCCGTGACGCGTTGCTCGAGGCAACGTTGCAAAGTATCGCCACCGTCGATGACGATACTGGCGATCAATCCGCGTTCGGCATCGAGATTGTGCGGGGGCACCCGATCGCCGTAATTAGGAGAGACGACAGGGCGCTGACGGGAACGCCGTCCCGGGGAGGAATCGGTCATGGGGGGCTTAGAGTGCGGGAGGTGACGTCGTCTGCATAGTCTCGATTAAACGCAAGTTACACCCAACCGTTTGTGAATAAAGACGCAAGCAATTGTAACATTCGACACTTATCCTCGGGCCGGAGCCCATGGGTGACATTCAGATGACGTTCTGAATCCTATTAAGTTAAATAAAAAAACGGGCCGCTAATTGCATAGACGCAACTGTGGAGCCCGCCTCAATCAAGGCCATGATTGCACATCTGCTGATACTCGGGGCCCTGTCGGCCGACCCGGACGCCGCACAAGTGAGCGTCAAAATGATGAGTTTCGACGACCCGCAGATGGAGTTGGCTATACTCAACGCCGAGGGCCGACCCGAGCCCGTCACCCTTTATGCGCACGCGCTGAGCGAGGCCATCACCACGCACTGTAAAGAAGGCAAATTCACGCTCTTCCGCCGCCCGAAAACCACCGACCCGAAGGAGGTACTGGTACCGATCGCCACCTCCCCCGTGCCGGCGGGCGCCACCAAGCTCATCGCCATCGTATCGGGATCCGATGACCAAGCTCGTCTGAATCTGGTATTAGACAATGGCGGAACCGCCGCCGCTGGGACCATTCGGTTTTTTAATCTTTGTCCGAATTCGGTGGGTTTAAGCATGCCAGGCGAGCGTCGCATCCTGCCTTCTGGCCAAGAAATCACCCTGCATCCCCAAGTGAAGCCCGCCCAGTATGGCCAAGCGCAGTTCTTCTTACCGGGCGAGGACGGCAACTGGCGGATTGCCGGTGGACTCCGTTGGTTGCAGCTGGAAGACATCCGCTCCCTCTTATTCCTGCTACCCGCTCCAGGCGAAGAGGGTCAGATCAAAGTTCGCGGGGTCGAGGAGAGGATTGCAGCGGAGACCAAGCAGACGGCGCCAGTCAACCCGCCCGCGAGCGGAAATAAAAAAACCGCAATAAGTAAGACTCTCTCCCCAAGGTGAACCCACGGCGGTCAGGTCATAATCCGCGGAGACCCGGATTCTCATTAATTCTCTCGCTGACGATTATGGCGATGATCGTCATGATTGTCTTAGTGCTGGCGTCGTTCCTCAGCATCGAGTCGAAGGCGACGAGATGGGCCATGCTCGCCACCCGAGCCCGCCTCAACGCCACGATGTCAGCGCGATTGGCCCTTGGACACCTTCAGCAGGCGGCCGGGCCGGATATACGCAGCACCGCGACGGGGGAATTAGCCTGCAAGCCCGACCCCATTAGCCCCTACGATCCGGCACTGTCTTGGGCGATTAAATGCGGCCAAGGTCAACGTTATTGGACCGGTGCCTGGCGAACGGATAAGCCCGATGAACCTCCCCAATGGCTCATCAGCGGCAAGGGCGGCAAAGACGTGACCAAGGCGACCACTGTATACCTCGCTCAATCGATTAGCCTTTCGGGTGAGACGGACTACAAAGTAGATGCAACTCATAATTACTGGGCTCCGTGGCAGCGGGATTATCCGATCACTTATGCGGCGGGGAACAAAGAGAGTTACGCTACGCTGGTTGGTAATGGCAGTGCCGTACTTGACCCTGGCCCAGACGGTAATATCGGAACCGCTGATGATATCGACGGGCGTATTGCTCTTCCCAAAATTCCGCTCCCGGGACCGTCGAACAATAGCACTACGGGAAACTTTGCCTATTGGATTGGCGATGAAGGGGTCAAAGCCGCGATCTGCCTCACAGACCCCAGAGACATCACGAAGTCGGCACCGTCGGCGCTGAGTACCGTTGATGCTCTGCGTGCTCCCGGCCGCACCGGCACCGAATTGCTCCTCGGCCTCAAGAACGTCAACATCAAGGAGCCCATGTTCACAGCGATGGGCTCGACGGCATCGCTGTCGATGCTACCAGGCTACGACCCCGACGACCCGGACGCTGCCGGCCTATCTCCGCTCAAGCTCAGCTTCCACCATCAATCTCTTTGGACGGCGGGCGTGCTCGCCGACAGTTATCGCGGCGGGTTACGTAAAGATCTCTCACTGGCCTTCGAGATGGATGACGCGCAATTCGACATCTCCGACTTCGGTTCCGGTAATGGACATGAGACCGTGATCGAAGCCTACACCGCCGACCCGATTCTCGGCCAGCGACGATCTTGGTTTCCGAGTTATGGCACCGCCAAAACAAATCCTGGCACGATCACTTCTTCGGATCCGTTCCCCCGCGTCTGGGTGCCGATGTATGAAGACAATACCGATAACCTTGGCCGAAAACTAATGGGCGGTACCCAATACCTTCCCTGGTGTCCCGTCTTCATCCGCGGGGACGAGATGGGACAACCACTCGTCGACACAGAGAAGTCGGGCCCCCCAACCGTGACGACGAATACCGCTTGGGATAAGCAGCCTCGACGCTTAGTGGGTCCGCTCTGGCATCTCGTCCGAGATTATTACCGCCTCTACAAGGATGTCGATTGGACAACGAACACGCCCTCTCTCGGTGCGCGATCCTTCTTCCCCAACACCAACCAATTCGTGAAGGGCGGATACCGATTGAACAATTATGCCCGCTACGACTTGGACGACGCCCTGTGGTCCGGCGGAGGCAAGGTCACCTCGCCGTACACCGATGGCTACGATTCCACCCCAGACCCTTTAGGTTGGGTCAACGGACTCAAAGGGGGCGATCTCACGGGCGGCGGTAAGGGACGCTTTATCCCCCGTCCCGTCCGCGGGGCTTACATGCCCACCGTTCACCGGCTCTCGATGGTCTTCTCGCTGCGCACCGTCTCGACCGGTACTGATTATACGCTCAAACTCGTCTGCACGCCGGTGCTCGTGATTCACAATCCCTACAATGTGCAGCTTAAACTAAAGGAGCCGACCAGTGCGGAGCCGGATCCCCGCATCAAAGGCGGGCTGAAGATTTCGTTCTCGCAGTTCGATCAAATGAGATTGCAAATCTTTACGCACACGAGCAACGACCCCGCTCAACCCATTGATGCATCGGCGACATCGCGGCTTTTCGATTCGCTCTTTAATTTTACGGCGGCCTCCGATGCTTCGACGGGCTCTAATGCGGAGAATCTCGTTGCGGTCATCCCGGCGACCACCCTTGAACCAGGCGAGTTCGCCGTCTTCACCTCAAAACAGCTCGTGGATGCAACCACGCTCGGAGTATCCACGGACGCGGCCAAAATCCCGATTCTCAATATGGAGCGGGGATTTTACTACACCGGTGGCTTTTACACCGACATCCGCGCCTCAACCGCCGCCGCACCCTACAAATTCAAAGCGGATGATACGGTTAAATGCTGCATCGACCTGACCAGTTCAATTTACTGGCACCACTGGTTATACCTCACCTCAGGCTGGAAAAAGAGCCTCAAAAACGACATCGTAGGACAAGATCTGGGGTCCGATGAAGTTCTGGGGACGAGCCGCAATAACTCACTGGCGAGTTACGCCCACTACGTAAATGTCGGTGGCAGCGGCTTCAACGCCACCCACCTCGGCGACGCGGGCAGCCCGACCAATCCGGTAATAATTGGGCCAGTCTCCGCAATTCGTACCGTCGCCGAAGTCGCCCCGGGACCCGTCATCGCCGCCTTTGACACCCGGGCCCGCGTGGCGGATACCGCCCGTACTACCACCTACGATCGCAGCGCGCTAAGCTATTTCGCTGCCCAATCGAATCCGGTCCCCGCCGCTCACCCCGCCTGGCTCTTCACCAATCCGCTTCCGCAGACTTCCTCTAACCCCGCACTCAACGGACTCCCCGGTATCGGTATGGCGAGTCAACGTACGCAATTGTTTGGGGGCGACGAACTAGCCCTCAATGCCGCAACGACGTCGTGGAGTAATTTCCTCCAAATCGATGCCACCAAAGCCAACGGAGCAAATGCCTTCGGCGGATCTTCGCACGGTGCCACCGGCATCGCCTCGACGACCGAGGTGGAAGTCCCCCTGTCTGCACCTGTCTCGCTCGGCCAATTAATGCATGCCAACCTGAGCGCTTGGGATTGGATGCCCTATCGCACGGTGGGCAACTCCTTCCCCTCGATGGTCGTACCGCTCGACAAAAGCTGGACGCACGGCACCCCTCACACCAATGCGAGTTATATCGGCGGACACACCTTCGGCGATATGAGTTACCTGATGAATAACGCGCTCTGGGATAGTTTCTTTTTTTCAGGCGCCGCGCCGACCCTCAGCGAGACCTCGCGCAGCGGCAGCTACAACGCCGTCCGGTCGAAGAGCCTGACGCAGGTCATGGCCGCCTTCGCGGCTGGCACGGGCAAACTCTCCAACCCACGCATGTCCCTCTATCAGGGCAGCATCGGCCTTGCCGCTCAGGCGATCACCGCTGATGGCTTCATCAACGACAGCACGGGGGTGGCGCCCGACGGTTACCGACGATTCTCCAGTTACCTGCTCAACCTTGGGGCCTTTAACGTTAACTCCACCTCAGTGGAAGCTTGGACGGGGCTTTACGGATCGCTGAAGGGACTAGCCCTCGGATCACAGGCCGCCACGGCACCCTCCTCCACCAACAACGCTCGCTTTCCGCGAATCATCGGCAGCGGCACGCAGACGCCCGCCACGCGCAACATCGCCGACGCCGCCTATTGGAATGGTTTCGCCAATCTCTCAGATACGCAGATCCGCGCACTGGCCACGGCGACCGTCACCGAGATTAAGGCGCGAGCTCAATTCCTACAACGCACGGAAAGAGATCAAGAGTATGCGCCCGCATCCCGCCGTTTCCGCGGCTTCCCCGCCGCCCAGAGTCCGGGGACACCTTTTTTAGGTCTCTGCGAGTTTGTGAATCGATATCTCGGACCGACCAAGAAACCCGGGGCCTTCGTCAGCTTGCCGTCGGTGGGTACCTCCACTTCGCTATATCCAATCGAAAACCAAGCGACCACCACCAGTCTGCCGGTGACGGCAGAGAAAGTCCGCTGGATGTTCCGATCCGGCACCTTGGAGTCAGCCATCGCCCGAGCCGATAAGGCCCTCGGCTCCGAAACCCTCGCGAAGATGCCCAGCGGATCCAGCGCGAAAATGATCGACCCCTCCGTCTCCCATAACTGGATGAATGGAGGCATCGCTGGCGCACGAACCGGCATGCCTCCAGGGCTATTCTTCCGTAACGTAGAAATCCTCGACACCGACAACGTCAACCGCACGCATAATGGCTTCGGTGCCAACGGCTGCCTCTTCCAAGGAGACCTCCTTCAGGCGCTCGGACCGGTGCTGGCCACACGCTCCGACACTTTCCGCATCAGGGCTTACGGCGAAGCTAACGATGAGACCGGTACTGGACAGGGCGCGGTTCTGGAGCTAGTCGTCCAACGCACGCCGGACTACCTCGACCCAGCCAATCTCCCGCACGACCGGCTCCGCGATTCCAAAAAATCCCCGATCAACGTTCTGCTCGGTCGGCGTTTTATCATTCTCTCCTTCCGCTGGCTCGCCACGAACGAAATTTGACCCACCCCATGGAAACGCTCCACCTCCGCTCCGTCCACAAAACCTATCCCTCCGACGCCGGAACAGTCACCGTTCTTAATGACGTCAACCTATCAATCAATCCGGGAGAGCTCTTCTTCCTGCTTGGGCCTTCGGGCTGCGGCAAGACCACCCTGTTACGCTGCCTGGCTGGTCTCGATTTTCCTACCTCCGGTGACATCTTCTTTGGCAATCGCAACGTTACGGACCTGGCCCCGCACCTTCGCGAAACGGCGATGGTCTTCCAAAGCTACGCCCTGTGGCCGCACTTGAGCGTCGCCGAGAATATCGCATTCGGTCTGGTCGAAAGAAAAGTTCCGTCGGCCGAACGCGCCCGCCGCGTCCAGGAAGCCTTAGCCTCCGTCCGTCTCGACGGCCTGGGTGAACGCTCCATCGATCAACTCTCCGGCGGTCAGCAACAACGGGTCGCCCTCGCCCGGGCCTTGGTCGTTCGCCCTCGTTGTCTCCTGCTGGACGAACCTCTTTCCAATCTCGACGCCCAGCTGCGTATCGAGATGCGCCAAGAAATCCGTCGCATCGTGAAAGAGAATGGCCTCACCGCCGTCTACGTGACCCACGATCAAGAAGAAGCCCTCGCCATGGCGGATCGGATGGCGCTGCTCAGCCGCGGCCGCGTCGCGCAAGTCGGCACGCCCGAAGAGGTGTATCGGCGACCCATCTCGGCGGAAGTAGCTCGCTTCATCGGCGAGACCAATCTGATTGGTGCCGAAATCAGCGGGCGGGATGCGACGACGGTCTCCGTGCTCACTCCCGCCGGCCCTTTCACGGGCATTCTGGGAGACCCTTCGAGTACGGTAGAAAACGGCCACCCCGTAGAACTTTCGATTCGACCCGAAGCTTGGCACCCAGCCGCCGCTGGCGAGGCGAATTCGCTGACCGGTATCGTCACCGAAAAAGTATATCTCGGCCAACGGGCTCAACTTACCCTTCGGACTGGACTTGGTCCGTTGCGGATCATGGTCAGCAACCCGCCAGCAAATCTCACGACTGGCCACGAACTTACCGTCGCCGTGGCGACTTCAGATGTCGTGGTACTCCCCCGCCTATGAAGTCGACCCGAGCTTGGTGGATCACCTTAGGCACCTTGGCACTGCTGATCGTATTGCCATTACTGCTTCGCAAGGACACGAATCAGCGGCCGGCCCCAGGCACACGTCGATTGGTTATCTTCACGCCGCACAGCGAGTCCATCCGGCGAGAGTTCTCCGAAGCCTTTTCCCGTCACTGGCGCGAAGGACACGGCGAAGATGTGTACGTGGATTGGCGCAGCCCGGGCGGCACCTCTGAGATCCGCTTGATGTTGGACGCTGGCTACAAGGCCGCGGAAGAAGAGAAGCGAGCCGGAATCGGTGCCGACGTCTTTTTCGGCGGAGGAGAACCGGATTTTGCCAGCCAGTCCAAGAAAGGTCGTCTCGTCCCCCTCCGCGCCTTTGATCAACACCCGGAATGGTTCGCAGCCGGCGGGCCGATTCCTGAATTCTTCACCGGGGAACGTCTTTGGGCCAAAGACAAGACCTGGTGTTCGTCTTGTCTTTCCCGCTTTGGGATCTGCTGGGCTCCGACGCGTTGGCGCGCCATCGGCGTGCCTGACCCGGTGCGCTGGGCAGATCTCGCCGATCCGCGACTTCGTGGACAGCTGGCCTTGGCGGACCCTACTAAAAGCGGTTCGGTCGCACGTGCTTTCGAACTTATCATCCAAGCCGAAATTCAGCGGAGCCTGCAAGCTCCCGAAAGAGCCGCGCTACCGGAAAAGGACCGGCTCGCACTGGGCTGGACGGACGGCTTCCGCTTGGTGCAACGGTTGGCCGCCAACGCCCGCTACTTCTCCGATAGCTCCACGAAAATTCCTTTAGATGTCGCTGACGGTAACGCCGTCGCCGGCATGTGCGTGGATTATTACGGAGCCGCCTTCGCCCAGCAGGTCAACCGTGGTGATGACGTTCGTCTCATCTGGACGGCGCCGGCCGGCGGTACGACCGTGAGCGGCGACCCCATCGCTGTCCTGCGGGGGGCCCCTGAACAGGAACTCGCCCAAGCCTTCGTTAATTTCGTACTGAGCCCTGCTGGACAGGCCCTCTGGAGTTCGCCTGTCGGCACGGTACCAGGCCCGCGCGAACGCGAACTCTTCCGCCCGCCGGTCCGTCGCGATGCCTACGCAGCACTGCCGCCAGAACGCGCCGCTCGTTCGCCCTACGTCGGCACCGATTATCTCCAATACCGTCCGGAACTCACGGCCGCCTCCTTCGGGACGATTCGACGAGCCGTGCGCGTCATGTGTATCGATACACATGAAGAATTAAAAGAGGCTTGGGCTGAAATCATCAAAGCGGGCATGCCCGCCGACGCTTTGGCGGTGATGAATGACGTTAGCGCACTCCCCTATCGCGCCGGTGGCGAAGGCGACCCGGGACTTGAAAGCCGAGACGCTCTCGTTTCCGCCCGCCGCATGACTGAACTGGGTGCTATCTTCCGCGAAAACTATCGCCGTGCGGCCGAGCTCGCCCGTCGTAACCAAGGAAAACACTGATATGAATCGTCGTACTGCCTGGCTCCTCTGCGCCGCCGTCGGACTTTTGCTTGCGGTCGGCTTCATCTATCCGGCCTTCAGCGTATTGCGCGAGGCTTTCGTCGACCCGCGGGACGGAGGCTTCACCTTTAGCTACGTCCTCGCCGTATTGCGTGATCCGCTCTACCAAGACGGCCTCAGCAACGCCCTGTTGCTTGGCCTAGCCAGTACGGCCGTCGCCGGACTCCTGGCCCTACCTTTGGCGTTGCTCAATCATCGCTATAGTTTTCCTGGGCGCGGCCTACTGGCCTTGGCGTTGCTCGTCCCGATGATCCTGCCGCCCTTCGTGGGGGCCATCGGCATCAAATGCATCCTCGGCACCGAAGGATCATTCAATGCCTTGCTGGCTGGCTTGGGTTGGATGGATCCGCTCCACCCCCGCGACTGGATGGCCGAGAATCGACTCGTCGGCATCGTCGTGATGAATGCTCTGCACCTGTACCCAATCCTTTATCTCAATCTCGCCGCCGCCTTAGCCCAGATGGATCCGGCGATGGAACAGGCGGCGGCTAACCTCGGCTGCTCGCCTTGGCGCCGGCTCACGCGCGTGACCCTGCCCATCATCACTCCCGGACTATTCGCGGGAGGAGCGTTGGTCTTTATCTGGGCCTTCACCGAACTCGGCGTTCCGCTGGTTTTTGATTTTCCACGCGTCGCACCGGTGCAAATTCTGGATGGCATCAAGAACCTTGATCGTAACCCCCTGCCGTATGCCCTCACCACCCTCGTCTTGCTCATCGCTGGCGGCGTTTTCCTTGCATCAAAACTCCTGTTCGAACGGCGGCGGATCGGCGCGGCGCCGCGCCCGAGCCTTCGTTCGACTCCTCAGGCTCTCCTTGGATGGCGCGGTTGGGCTTGCAGTTTTCTTTTCGTCGGCATCGCGGCCTTGGCCTGCCTTCCACACCTCGGAGTGATTTTGATGTCGATTTCTGGCCGATGGCATAACTCGGTACTGCCGGTCGAATTCACGCTCGCACACTGGCAGGAAGCACTGGGGAGCGCTTTGGTGGTGCCATCCATTCAAAACAGCTTGGCCTACGCCGGACTGGCCACCGTCATCGCGCTGGTGATGGGTATCGCCGCCGCGTGGGTGATTGCCCGTTCGGACCTGCGCATCCGCCACCTCTTGGACACCCTGACGATGTTGCCGCTCGCCGTGCCAGGGCTCGTGCTGGCCTTCGGCTACCTATCGCTTTCCCAGGAAGGTAAACCTTTCGCCTTCTTGGTCAGCGCGGGGGGTAGCCCCTTCCTGCTACTCGGTTTGGCCTACGCCGTCCGTCGGTTGCCTTACGTAACACGAGCGGCGATAGCCGGCCTTCAGCAATGCGACCCCATGCTCGAACACGCCGCCCGATCAATGGGGGCCTCTGCCTGGTCCACGTTACGTCGTATCTCGGTACCCCTACTCGCCGCGCACCTCGCCGCGGGCGGCGTGCTGGCCTTCGCCTTCTCGATGCTCGAGGTCAGCGACAGCCTGATCCTCGCCCAGCGCGCGGAGCACTTCCCGATTACCAAGGCAACGTTCGCCCTGATGAGCGCGCTGGGTGATGGCCCTCAGTTAGCAGCGGCCTTGGGCGTATGGTCCATGGCCTTCCTTTCGGCCGCTCTCATCGGCGCTTCTCTGCTCAATGGCAAACGCGGCGGATTGACCGGCGAGTAAGCTTTACGCAATGGCGCGACGACGACGACGGCGGATCGCCGCGACCGCCAAAAGGAGCGCTCCGAGACCCAAACCATAGGTCGAAGGCTCGGGTACGGCGGCCGTGAGCGTCATCGCCCCCGAAGTCTCATCGTAAGACATCGCCCAGAAAGCGGCGTTCGACAACGAACCGTCGGAATACTGAAATTGCGAAACATCGTACGTGAAAAGGTCGGCGATATTCGTCCCGAGGCTCGGCTTTGTCACGGAAGATGCGGTTGCGAAATCAAAAGGGTGCGACCCCAAGCGTGACAGCGACAAAGGCTGGCCGGCGACGACGTCGCCAGGGCTGTTAAAGGAAATAATCCGTACGACAATCTTGTTTGCGATTGAAGCGTTGCTCAGGTCGAGCCCCGTCGAAAAATTAAAGGTATCGTAGCCGATACCGGCCGCAGCGTTAGCGTCGTTTACTTTCCACTCGATGATTGCGCTCCCCTCCATCGTCGCGGTGCCGCCCATCGTCAACGTGGCGGCATTCATCTGCCCAATGGTGGTATTGGTAGCGATGACTCCGACTGCGTTGACCCTAACGGCATCAACTTGACCGTTGCCAGAAAGACGACCTCCCGAATTAACCGTAATCGCGTTGGCGATAGTAGCGGCAACGAAAATCTGCCCGGTACCGCCGACGATGACCGCACCCGTTCCGAGCGCACCACTGATAGACGCACCCGCAGGAGGAATTACCTTAAGCGTCCCGGCGTTCACCGTTACGCCGCCCGAATAGGCACCGAAACCCGACAGCGTCTGCGTGTTGGCACCGGTCTTCACCAGTGAGATAATCCCGACGCCATCGGAAATATAGCCAGAGAAAGGGTTCCCGGGACTGATGGAGCCGCCCAGCGTCAGGACAGACCAGGCGGAGTTATTGTTGACGATTTTGAGGTACTTGGCGGCCGTGACATTGGCTCCATCCGAGAGATAAGCTAACTGCTGGTTCTTACCGTTGAGATCCAGTACCGGCACGCCCACGCCTGTCTTCGTGCCGACGATGAGGCCCGTACCCACAGGCAGCGCATTATCAACCCCCAGGATGATGCTCACCGCTGGCGAGGTCGGCGTATTCGCATTGATGGTGGTATTGCCAGTATAAGTGCTCGCACCTGTCAGAGTCAGCGCCCCAGTACCGCCGCCAGTCGTGGAGTTATTCGAGAGATCGACATCAGAATCCCCAGACATCAGGGAAATGATTAAGGCACCCCCGGTCGTGCCCCCGACGGTGGTGAGGAAATCAGTCGAAGGCGTGTATACCGACCCGACCCAGGAGCCCTTAGCGAAGGTGAGGTTACCGCTGTTCAAAGCAATCTCCGACGAAATCGTGCCGCCGATATTCCCCGAGGTGTTGGAGATGAGCGCGCCTTTGGCCGCGACCTTGATTTTACCAGCTCCGGAAATCGTACTGCCATCATCCACATCGAAGCGAATTCCACTACTGAGCACGAGGTTACCCGTCAGAGAAGTGTTGGCGAAAATTTTGACTATGCCGGAGGCTTGGCCGAACACGAGGTCGCCCGCACTGACCGTGAAACCGGCCCCGGCCGAAGAGGTCACCGTGCTGACCGAGAGGCTGCCGGCGCCAGTCTTCGTCATTAGTCCAGAAGTGGTCAGGGCGCCTAGCATCAGGCCGTTCGTACCGGGATTGATAGTGCCGCCGCTGGCGCCGATCGAAAGAGCATTGGTCGACATCGACAAGTCCGTGGAAGAAGTGCTTGCCAGCGTGGCACCCGCTCCGTTCAAACTAATGCCGCCCGTACCAAGCCTACCCGCCCCATCAATCTGCACCGTGCCTCCGGTGACGGTAACGC
This sequence comes from Verrucomicrobiota bacterium, assembly GCA_037131085.1. Classification (GTDB taxonomy): domain Bacteria; phylum Verrucomicrobiota; class Verrucomicrobiia; order Opitutales; family UBA953; genus UBA953. Next base: position 32,687 of record JBAXRS010000010.1, read on the forward strand.
CACCGCTAAAATCATTATCAGAGTTTAGGATCAGGGTGCCTGCGCCGGACTTCGCGATACTGGTACTACCCGTGATCTTATTTCCGGAAGTCGGCCCGTTGAAAGTGTAAGAGCCCGATGCAGCGGAAACCGTCACGGAGCTCGGCGCCAAAGCACCAGAGAGCGTAATAATCCCTCCAGCGACATCATTGAAAGTGACGTTATCACCTGCCGTATAGGCGACGTTCGATCCGCTGGAAGTAAAGTTAGTGAGGGATGTATCCCAGGTGCCATTGACGAGGAGACGCCATGTCAGATTGCGCACCGCGGCAGGTACGCTGAGCGAGAAATTATCTACCCCGGCATTGGCATCGCTGCCCTTTTCGTCGACTTCCTTCCAGGCGAGGTAAAGATACTGGTCGGCGCCCCAGCTGAGGGTAGATAAATTGCCGCTGATCGTCGTACCGATTTTGAAAAGCGGGGTAATTGCAGCCTGCGTCCCGGGAGCGCCCGTTCCCGTCGAAGGCGTCGTGAACCCCAAGGTCGATGCATTCAGGGTGGCGCTAAAAGTACCTGCGGCACCCACCGTGGTCGAAGTACTTACCGCGGTCGAGCTGACGAGGTAACCAAAGAGATACTGATTCGCCGTAGTTGTCGGATTGCGATTCATCACTGCATCATAAGAAATACTAACCGTATTGATGGTCGCACCCGAGGTGTTCTTGAGCACCAAGCCGAAGAACCCCATGGCGGAGCCCGAACCTTCGGATCCCAAAGCTCGCCCGACGACTGGGGAGGCGGTGTCAATCAACTCCCGGAAGCCGCCCGTAGAACTGCTCCCTTTATCGGCTCCGAGCCACTTAGATTTAGAAACACCACCCGTCCACGTTGCATCGCTCCCGGCTCCTGAAATGATTGTACTGAGCGCCGATCCACTTCCTCCGTAAATGTACCAACCTTGAACGCCTGAGCTGCCGCCAGACAAGGTAGACACCTCTGTCATCGTTAAGCCCAACACGGCACTCGCGGTGGCCGTCGTAGTCATCGACTGAAAGTCCTGCGTGTATGGCGATGTGCCGTCGAAATTGATTGGCGCAGCTGAAGCCGCCACCCCCATGGCAAACAAGGCGGCAAAGGTCGGAAAATATCTGCGAGGAATCACTGAGGACATGGGTACGTCGTCATAGTCACCTTATTCTAAAGTATATCTACGAAGAACGGCGTCGTAAAAGTTACTTTTAATCGACGGGGAAATGTCGGTTCGGTGTCAGGGTTTTTTAAAATCTTTAGCCTTAGCTGAAGTCTAAATGCCACCTTTCTGTCACACGGATTTAACCGATTTAGCGGTGGGTATTACCCCTCGTCCATCCATCGTATTTTTTATGATTCATAAAAAGATTCTGCCTGGCCTCCTCTTCGTTGCGGCACTGTTCTCCCTGCCCGCGGGGCATGCCGAAGAAAAAACGGGGTCAGGCACCCGGCCCTTCACCGTGATGGCTTATAACGTGGAGAACCTCTTCGACCTTGATGCCGTTTCGTTGTATGATGATTTTCCGGTCACGGGCTCCGGCCCCGAGCGCTGGACCCCGGAGAAATTAGCCGGAAAGCTCGAACGGATCGCCAAGGTGCTCAAGACCGCCGAAAGCGGACGCGGGCCCGACATTCTCATTTTGGATGAACTCGAGGCAGACCACACCCCAGACTCCACGATTTCGGCGGAAGACTTTCTCGCCGCTCACAAAGGCCAAAACTACCACGACATTCTCAAAGGTGAGCTCTCCGCCGAACTCGTCGGCACCCCGATCGAAGCCTGGCTCATCAAGGCATTGGAAGACGAAGGCCTGACGGGCTATAAAATCATCCTCGGCGACGTGCTTGACCTCACCAAAGAGGCTATCCACTGCGCGATCCTCACCCGCCTGCCTGTCAAGAGCACGCGGCAGCATCACCTGGAGGCAGCCCGCACGATCGTCGAAGCCGAATTGGAATTCGGCGGCGAGTCGCTGTTCGTCTTCGCGAACCACTGGAAGAGCGGTGCCGGCAGCGCCCAGACCGAACCCACCCGCATCCAGAACGCCGGCGTAGCCCGGACGCGCATCGACGAAATCCTCAAGGCCGACCCCAAGGCCAACATCATCTTCGGAGGCGACCTTAACTCCCATTACAATCACAAGCAGCGCTACCCGTACATGCCCAAGACCGGTATCCAAGACGTGCTCGGTGCGCAGGGCGATGCTGGCAAGTTGGCGAGCGGCGGCGCCGACCTTTACAACCTCTGGTTCGACGTCGAGCCCGCCGAGCGTAAGTCCGACGAATACCAAGGCGAGTGGGGAACGCTCATGCATCTCGTCATCTCGCGCGGGCTGGCGGACGGCAAGGGTGTCGACTACGTCGGTGGCAGCTTCGGTGCCATAATCCTCCCCGGATTGAACGCCCACACCTACCCAGTCGTCCCCTGGCGCTTGAGCAACTATGGCCCCGGAGCCGGCGTGAGCGATCACTTCCCCGTCAAAGCCGAATTCGTCCTGCGCACCGAAGCCGGCGCCTCGCCGCTGACCCGCCCCGAACTCGCTCCGGCGCTCGGCCTACCGGCGTTCCCCGCGGAATTGGACCGGAGCAAGCTGCACGACGCCAAGACCCTGCCGACTTTGAGTCCGGAGCAGATCACTAAGAGTATCGGCGAGCTGTATCTGCTCGAAGGTATCTGCAACGGCGGCACGAAGCCTTCGATCACGATCGGGGAGACGCGCTATCCAGTCTACGTGCCAGACCCCAAGCTTCTGCAGGCCGTGAAGGCGATTAAGAAGGGCGTGGCCGTCAAATGGGTTGGGCAGCTCAACTTCTATAAAGGCCACCTCGAATTCGCCATTGTGAGCCCGGACTGGATTAAGGAGCGCTGATCGCCCGAGCACCCGAGC
>JBAXRS010000011.1:0-35109 GCA_037131085.1 Verrucomicrobiota bacterium
CGCTTACGTTCGATTTCGATGCCGGCTTCAGCGAGCTTAGCCGAGATTTCAGCAGTACTGATTGCGCCAAACATCTTGCCTCCTTCACCGGTCTTGACGGCGAAGACGAGCTTCAGGGCCGCCAACTTGGTGACGGTTTCGTTAGCGGCTTCAAGGTCGCGGGATTCGCGCACATCGCGAGCCTTCTTCAAGGACTCGATGTACTTAGTGTTAGCACGATTAACTGGCAGAGCGATGCCCTGGAGCAGTAAATAGTTACGGGCAAAGCCAGCGCGGACGCGGACTTGCTCGCCTTCGGCGCCAAGGCCGTCGACGGGTTTGATGAGGAGAACTTCGATGAATGCCATGGTAATTGCTTGCTTGGGTTTAAGGGGATGGAGGGAAATCAGAAAGGAACATCGTCGCCGCCGTTATCAGGCGCGGGCGAAGGGGTGTCGTTGCCGCCGCGGGTACGTGGGGCGGAACCGCCCTCTTCGCCACCCTGGGCTTTGCCACCGATGAAGGTAAAGTTTTCGAGGACGACTCCGAGACGAGAACGCTTTTCGTTCGTCTTCTTGTCTTCCCATTGGTCTAGCTTGAGGCGTCCTTCGACCAAGATACCCGAACCCTTGCCGCAATACTTGGCAATAATTTCGGCCTGCTTGCCGTAGCTCTCGATGTCGACGTAAGTGACTTCTTCGCGCTTTTCGCCTTCCTTGGTGGTATAGGAGCGGTTGACGGCGAGGGAGAACTTGGTGAGCGGCTGTCCCGAAGGGAGGGCGCGGGCCTCCGGATCGCGGGTCATATTACCAGCGAGAATAACGCGATTATAGGATGCAGCCACGGCGAAAGAAGTTTGAGGATTACCGGATGACCTGCGTCATGATTCGATCGATGGTGCGGTCGAGGCGCAGTTTTTCGCGAAAAGCGGTAGGAGCGGTGATGGGTCCTTCGTAGTGAAATTGGACGTAGAGACCGGAGACGAACTTACGGTCGACGGCGCGGGAGAACTCTTTCTGGCCGAGGTTTTCGACTTCGTTTACTTTGCAATCAATCGACTTCAGAATGTCCTTGAGCTTGTCGATGACCGTCTCAGGAGCGTCCGTGGATCCGCGGAGGTCGAGGATCAGGCTGGAGCGGTAGGAGCGGCGGAGCGTGGCGGTGGTCATGGTGATGGTGTTTTTCTGTTGGTGAGGTTTTGAGCAGCTGGTAGGCCGCGGGAAAAAAGTGTTTCGAGTCCTAAGATGAAGTCGGGGCTGCGTTGCGTTAAAAGTTCCAGTTCGAAAGCGGGCAGACGACCGAGCACGTGGTCGGCGAGGTCTTGCTCGGGGTGCTTCTTGGGGCCGATGCCGAGGCGAGCTCGGACAAACCCTTCACCTAGGTGGTGAATGCAACTGATAATGCCGTTATGTCCCGCCGCCGAACCTCCTTGGGAAAGCCGAAGCTGTCCTGGTTCAAAAGCGATATCATCGTGCAAGACGACGAGTTCGGTTAGCTCGATCTGGTGGAAACGAAGGAAAGCCGCGATGGGCTGTCCGCTTTCGTTCATGAAGGTGAGTGGCTTGATCAGAAAAACGGAGTTACCTCCGAAAGTGATTTTAGCGACTGAAGCCGGGAAACGGCTTTCGACCTTCCAGGCCGCACCAGCTTGGGTAGCCAGGGCGTCCACGATGATCCAGCCGGCGTTGTGACGCGTGGCGGAATATTCTCGGCCCGGATTACCGAGGGCGGCGATGACCGAGAATGGCATTTGACTTCAAAGAACGGGTACCGGGAGCAACGCCCGGCGCGGAAAATTACTTCTTGGCAGCCGGGGCGGCGGCGGCCGGGGCGGCACCAGCGGCCGGAGCGGCACCAGCAGCGGCTGGGGCAGCGGTACCGTCGGCGGCCGGGGCGGCACCAGCAACAACTGCTGGTTCGGCGGCGGCTTCTTCTTCGGCCATTTCGGAACAGACGATGACGACGCGCTTTAAATCGCCCGAGAAAGTGATACCAGCAGGGGCCTTAACTTCGCCGACGTGAATCGACTCGTTGACCTTAAGCTCGGTGACATCGATTTCGATGAACTCGGGCAGGTCCTTAGGTAAGCAGCGAACATTGATTGTCTGCGAGACGATCGCGAGCGTACCGCCTTCGGTCTTAACGCCATGAGCTTCGCCCTTAACGCGGACGGGGACGGCAGCGGACATCGGAGAACTTGGGTCGATCTCCATGATATCGATGTGCAAGAACTTCTGGGTGATGGGGTGGCGCTGGAACTCCTTAATTAAAGAAAGCATTTTTTTACCGTCGACGTTCAGGTCGATTAACGAAGTGGCGTTACCCTTGGCGCGCATGAGGTCGCGGAAGGCTTCCTGAGCGACAGAAACGCTCTGGTTGCCAGATTTGCCATAAATAATGGCAGGAATGGAGCCGGCGATGCGAAGGCGACGGGAGGGACCACGGCCGTTGAGCTCGCGGCTGGTGACGGTGAGATTGAGCTGCTTCATAATAGAGATAAGGTGACTTTAGGTTCTGGTAAGTCGCGGACCCGCGTTGTGCGGCCGTGCCTTGCCCAGAGGAAGGAGGGTCGAACTTGATAACCCCCAGCCGAGACGCAAGCGGTAAATTAAAAGGGGGCCTTTTCGACGAAAAGGCCCCCTTTAGTGAAGATAATACTACCCGGGGCTTACTTGTAATTAACCAGCCACTCCGCGATATCAGCCACATCTTGGGCCGAAAGGGCTAATTGCTCGGCCGACATCATCAAGGAACGAGTCATCTTTTCGGCTTTCCCGGCAACCCGGTCCTTGGGCACGAGCTGAGTGACCCCACCCGTCGAGATGATGACCATCGGGTCGTTGGCGGAAAGAAGGCGGCCATCGATCATGCCGGCGTCCTTTTTCAGGGTGATTGTCGAACCCTCGTAACCCAGGGCGATGCTCGCCGAAGGCTCAACCATCGCCACGATGACCGCATCCCTGCCCTGTCGCGCCGCAAAGGTGCGGAGCTCCGGGCCGTAGGCTGGCCCATTGCCAGAAACCTGGTGGCACATGGTACAGCGCTGAACCAGCTGGGCGCCACGAGTGGCGTCGCCCGTCTTAGCCAGAACATCCTGCACCGTATAAGTCGGCTTAGGAGCCTCGGGGACCACGATGGGGCTGACTACGATCTTCGCCGCATCGTAGACGCCGGCGTTCTTAAGCTCGGTCCGAATATCAAAGGCAGACCAAAAGCCGATCATACGCATGAGCGCCCAGCGGGTGGCTTCAGATTTCACCGGCGAACCGTCCACAGCCAAGTTGATCATGGCCAACGCCGCTTCTTTGGTTTCGACAAAGGACAGAGTCTCGACGGCCAAGGCGCGCTGCTCTTGGGATAATTTAGCCGAAGTCGACCGGGCAGCAAGTTCCGCCACAGCATCCGCCGGGTGCAGGACCCAAGCGATCCGTTCCACTTCAGGGGACCAAGATTCCGGACCCGACTTGACCATGGCAGATTTAATCGCGGGCCAGACGGCGGTTTCCTTACCGGCCGAACCGATACCGAAAGCCGCGAGCGAGTTTTTGTCCGAGGTATCAAGCCGCTGCGCGAGCGTAACTAAAATCGGCACGGCCTTATCGGCTGGCACCGCATGCAACGAAGTCGCCACATCGCGACGGACGGAGACATCGGCGTCGGTGGCCAGTTCGGCAGCCATCGATGTCACATCTTGACCCGACCGGCGGAGCGCTTGGAAAGCCAAGCGACGCTGAGAAGGGTTCGCATCCTTGAGTAACGCCTTCGCGCGAGCGACACCCTCGTCGCCGAGGTAAGGCAATAGCCAGACGCCACGGGCGGCGATATAAGGATTTTTATCCCGGAGGATTTCCGAAACCGCCGGCAGCGCCTTCGCACCGAAAGCTTTCAAGGCATCGAAACCAAGGTGACGGACATTGACCGCGGGGTTACGCAATACGTCCGCCGCACCAGCCGGAGTAGAAAGGTCGATTTTAGGAATGACGGACTTGAAGCCCTTCGGGGCAATCCGATAAATCGCGCCCGAGCAGGTCGTATCCAAAGTCTGGTGGCCGCCCACGCGCGAGTCATACCAGTCAGAAATATAAATCGCCCCATCAGGACCGACGGTGACGTCGGACGGACGAAAGAGGATCCGTTCATTCGGCTTGGTCGAAGCATCAGCTTGGATTTTATGGAAGTCCGTGCCCCCGAATTCGCGGCCGGGGTTCGAAGTAATCAAATCTTTTCGAGTATCGGCATTCAAGGCGAACCCGCCCTTTTGCACGGCCAACTTATACGCGAAGATGGTGTTACGCGAAGGCTCACAATTCAGGAGGGTGCCGATCCAGGCGTCACCCAGCGCGCCGTTTTCGTAGACGGCGATACCTGTGGGCGAACCGGAACCGTAGACGTCACCGACATCCATGGTGTCAGGATCGTCTTGGCGCCAATGGGCGCGGGGTATCGACTGCCCGAGGCGCTTGACGGAGTTATAATTGGCAGTTGAAGACGTCGTGTAGCCAGCGGTGCCGTATTCAAGCACGTAGGAAGTACGGCAGCTGCTCGAGTCGTCATTATCCCCTTGGAACAGGTCGCCGAAAGAAGAAGGGAAATGCTCGAAGCTATTGCGATAACCATTACCAATGATTTCGGCGTTCGTACCGTCGACGTTAATGCGGGCAGAGAAACCGGAAGACCAAACGAAACCGTCGTCGCTCTTGGAGCCAGCCGCCGTCTTGGGGTCGAAGGGCCAGGTTCCGCCACGCTGATCGACGTATCCGCTGGAAACCCGGAAAGTCTTCCCGGACTTATCCGTGACGACGCCGCCGCAATTTCCAGAATTCAGGTAGAACTTACCATCAGGTCCGGTCACGAGCGCATGGAGCGAGTGATCGTGATCCTGTCCGCCGAAGCCTGTCAGGAAGATTTCCTTTTTGTCCACGGCGGGATCGAACTTCCCGTCGCGATTAACGTCCGTAAATTTATAAATGGTCGGGGCGTGGGAAACATAAACCACATTGTCGAGTACCGCGATACCAAGCGGGGCCGTCCAGTTTTCGTCTTGGACAAACGTGCTGACGGTATCCGCAAAGCCCTGACCTTTAGTATCGCTAAGAACAATCACTTGGTCGCCAGCAGCCCGGCGCTTGCCGCCGACATTATAAATACGGTAGTTGACGCCCTCATTGACCCAGAGGCGACCTTGAGGATCGAAATCAATATTCGTGGGATTCGCCAACATGGGCGAGCGAGCCCAAACCGTAACCTCTAACCCTTCTGGCACCTGAAAGAGACCAAGGGGCAAAACACCGCCCTCCACAGGCTTGAATTGCTCAGGCGGCGCCAAATCAGGCTTAACAGACTTATTAGACTTAGGTGCGGCGGCCAAAGTGGCGGCGGCCAAAAGGAAGAGAGCGAGGGGCTTCATGTCGGGGATAACTTATTTACACCTCAAGTGCGGTCAAGTTCCAGCCTATCTTTAAGGCACCCCGAGATTCCCCCATTATCTACCCTCGCGAACCCTTAAGCCCACCATTGCTTGAGCGTGGCAAAATCCTTGCGCGTACAATCTAAAGCATTTCGAAGCGCATCCGGGGAAGAGACCCCGCCCTTCAGGTATTCGACATGAAGGCAGATGGGCCCCGTGTAACCGGACTTACGGAGGAGCACCACGGAGTCCTTACCGACCGTCCCTTCGGCAAGCGGACAACCTTCGGCCAACCTCCCCTTCCAATTGAAATTCTTAAAGTAAACCATCGAGAGATGATCACGCACCAACGCCAGGTGGTTAGGCCATGATAGCCCGCCCTCCACCATGGCATGGAAAAAATCGAAGTTCCAAGAAAGTTCGTCGGCGCGATAGTCCCGCATCAGCATCGCCATATCCCAGATGCCGGCGCCGACGTTCTTCGGACCGGAATGATTCTGATAACAAGGCAAGATGCCGATCTCCTTGCTCAACCCGACGAGGTCCTTGAGCTGCGGACGGATGTCATCGAGTTGCGCCCAGAGAGGTTTCGTTCCCGCATAGGGGTACCACTTCATCCGATAGCTCGGAATGCCTAAGGCTTTTGCCGTCCGCAGGACTTTCTCGGATCGATCAGCCTCATTGACGGCATTGATATCAGAAGTGAGCAAGCTGATGACGATTCCCCGCTTCTTGAAAGCCTCGACCAGTTTCGGAAGGTCCTCCTCGACACGCGCGGGCTCCACATGCCCGCCCTTGCGGACTGGAGCTTCTACGCTGGTGAAACCCAACTCCGCCACGACGGAAGCCAATTCATCATAGGGAAGCCCCACGAGGTGCTTCGTGAAAAGACTGCACGCCGGAAACGCGGGCGTTGCCGAGGCGACTGCGAAAGCCGGGAAAGGCCGCAAAGCGCCGCCCACCAAAACCGCCCCGGCGGTACCCAGTAAAGATCGACGCGTAAGCATAAGAATATTATTTTTTGACGATGCGTTTGACCTGGCCGACTAGCGAGGCGATCAGCACGTCACCGTTGGAGGCGTCATAGCCGAAAGCGGAAATGGTAAAGTCCTTGGCGACTTGTTCCGACGTCCATTTGCCGTCTTTCTCGCGCAGGGCGAAAATCCGACCCGATGCAAAATCAGCGAACACGTAGGCGTCACGAATGGCAGGGACCCGGTCGCCGCGATAAACTACGCCGCCCGTCACCGAGTTACCAAGCTTCCGGTCGTACTCATGAATCGGAGTCTTAAAGACCGAAGACGGAGCCAAACCGGGCATGCTTTTTTTACCTGCGGCGTCCTTCTGGTTGAAGTCATGCAAGCCTTCGACGTCGTGCCAGCCGTAGTCGCCGCCGGAAACAAGGATGTCGATTTCCTCGTAGAGATTCTGGCCGACGTCACCGGCAAAACAGGCACCGGACTTAGGGTCGAAAGAGAAGCGCCATGGGTTGCGCAAGCCCGTGGCCCAAGCCTCGGTCCTCACCGCTTTGGGGTCGACCGCCTGCCCCCGGTGAGACTTCACCCCTATGAATGGGTTGTCGGCCGGGACGGCATAGTAGGCCTGACCCGCGGCATCGGCGGTTACCGAGGGGTGGGGGTTAGGGGCGGGGTTACCCTTCATCTTATCGACATCAATACGGTAGACCGCGGCATGGAAGCCCTTGTTGATATAGCCGGCGTTGTCGAAGGCATCCCCCCCAGCGCCACCATCACCGCAGCTAACATAGAGATAACCATCGGGACCGAAGTGAAGATCGCCGCCATTGTGATTCCCGGCAGGATCCAGCTGCGTAATGAAAGGCTGCTCCGAAGCGGGGTCTACCGTGAAGGGATTTAGACTGGAAAGTAAGAATCGCGAGACCCGTTGATGTAATTTACTATCAATCTTAAGGCTATAATAGACAAACACTTGCTTGTTTTCAGCGAACTTAGGGTGAACCGCAAAACCCAAGAACCCGCATTCGCCACCGGCCTCAAACTTCCCATCTTTAGGCTCAAGCTGGAAAACCTGAGTTTTGACAGGCTTACCAGACTTTAAGCCATTAATCATCTGCACCTTACCACCGAAATAGGCACTAGCTTTCTTCTTTTTGGTCTTATCTTCGGTCTTCTCGCCTTCGGGACCCGGCACCGGATCACCCTTCTCGACGATGAACACGACATCGTCATTTCCCGGCATCGGCGCGATGGCGACCGGCAGGCTAAAAGTCAGACCGGGGAAGGCGGGTTCAAGGGCGACCGTGTCGTCGGCATTTGCCGCGATGACGCCGAGCGATAATAAAGATAAAATTCGGAGAGGCGCAGTGAGTTTCATGGGGATGAGTCAGAGCAGGGAGATAGGCGGCCGGCTGAGTGCATGCAATTTTTTTTGGCGCCGGGCAGCGGTAGGGGTAAAAATAAACCTGCACCCTACCCTTATTTTTCGCTGGTTTTCGTCGTGGGGTTCGATACTTAATATATCTGCATCACTGCACTACCAACCCATAACCAACATGTCCAAAGCCCTCACCAAGTCCCAAATCGCCGCCGCCCTCGCCGAAAAAGCTGAACTCAGCAAGAAGCAGGCCGTAGCAATTCTCGAGATCATCGCCGCTCTTGCTTACAAGAACGCGAAGAACTCCTTCACGCTTCCTGGTCTCGGTAAGCTCGTCCTCGTTCAGCGCAAGGCTCGCCTCGGTCGTAACCCTGCCACTGGCGAAACGATTCAGATCAAGGCAAAGAAGGTCGTGAAGTTCCGCGTAGCTAAGGCTGCCAAGGACGCGATCCTCGGCACCAAGTAATTTACTTCGGTTCCTTAACGAAAGGCGCTCCCATGGGAGCGCCTTTTTTGTTTTTAATTAATTTCCAGCCGCCCCCACTGATATAAAATGTATGCGGCCACCAAGACTGGGTCGGATTTTCTTGCAGGGAAGCCCGCACGAGGAGTGAATGGGTGTCCGCAATCCGCCCGGGTGGCGAAATGGCAGCCGCAGCAGACTCAAAATCTGCCGCCCTTTAAAGGCATGAAGGTTCGAGTCCTTTCCCGGGCACTTGCGAAAACTAAGGTAGCGCGGCCTCGATCTCATCGAGGCCCGCACCGAGGGTATTGCGTGCGACGACATCCAAGGATTTACGTGCGCCCGTGAGATGCACGGTCGTCTGCCGATACGTAAAACTCTGCCCCGGGGCGAGGGGAAGCGCCGGCGAACTCGATTCGAGTTCATAAAACGGCCCCAGCGGCTTCGCCCCTTTTATCGTCGGCCCATCGTTATAAGCATTGATCACATCACCAGCGAACGGAACGGCTTGCTGCTGCCATTGCGAATTAACGTAACCGGCCGGAGCTTCATATTTATTAAAACGGATAATCGTGAGCAACTCGCGGGCGGGATCCCAACTCCCCAGTACCTGGGTCGCCCGGCGAGCACTCAGTCCGATCTTACCTCGCAGTTGCCCATCGCCCTTAAAGAAGATCACCCCATCGCCGACCTTTAAACGCTGCGAATTTACGGGGCCAAAGTAATCGTCATTCACGATCCGCCCAAGCTCTTCGATTGTCCCGCGCTTAAAAGGGATGACAACCCGTGTCGCGGGCGAGGGCTTCATCACCCCGAGCAGCCAAAGGGAGGGCAACCCCGTGTGGGTAGCCCAAGCGGTATCGCCTCGATTCGTCAAAGTGTTGTCGGTCCGGTAAGCTACGGTTTTCAGATAGACCGGCACCACACTATGCAAGGCGGCGTTTAATTCCGCGTCGTCCGTGATTAAGGTCACTTTACGCTCCAACCGTAAGTGAAATTCGGAACCGGCGTAGTTCTGCAAAATTCCGTCTTGGCGAAAGACCACATGCGTCGCCGACTTCTCCACGACCGCAAAAGACTCGGTGTCGAGGAGCGGCGGGGTCTGCCAATGGGCGAGATCAAACGCTGCTCCAGGTTTAAAAAACCAGGCGAACGGACCGCCCTCCGGGCCTAACCAGAGTCGCTCCTCGCCGCCCCAAGCATTGATATGCGGCTGAAGTTTTTGCGAGTTAATCAGTTGACGATTAATCCAACCGTTCCCCGGCAAGTCGGCCGCAAAAGCACTGGACATCACCCGACCTTGATAAGCGGCGGTGGCGACCAAGCAGGCTCCCGTCACAGGGTTGCGCAAGACTTGGGCGTCCGCCTTCCGTTGCAGTAGACTCACATCGTCTTGGAAAGTCAGCTCATCGTCGGACCTAAAAAAGGCGCAGGCGGTCAGAAAAAAACTGAGGACCAGCACGGAAGCGCAACCGCCTTTGGATAACCTTTCGCGGTAAGAGAGCCCCGTACCAGGAAGGCCCACGGTGGCCTCAATTTTATCTTTACGCACATTAATCGTCGCGCCGGGTCGACCCACCGAAACCGAGGGGCCCGTCTTCGAGATATTAAGACGTAAAAACTTCCCAAGGGAAACCGAACGGTGAAAACGAAAGAATCCCATAGTCGGTTTTACTATAAAAACTCTAGATTTTAGGGGAAGCGAGCGATTTCCCCCCTCAGGCCGGCGTGGCCTATGACACACAGCGGGCATGCCCTGCCCCGGGTTCGACTTGCCAAAACGACCCGAACGGCCAAATTGCAGGAGTTCATTATTAGTCGCATCACGAGCAAGCCAGGCGAAAGCCGCACTTGCACCAACCGAGCCCCCAGGGCCGCGGTGGTAATTGAAACCGCAAGGTTTCGAGATGAGAGCCGAAAGGCTAAAATCCTCAACTGGCAGGCTGTTCGTGATGCGTCTCTCTTAACCAACGACGCACATGATCAACACCACCGAAAACAATCCTTCCCTTCCTGCCGCCCGGCTTTCCATCCGCGTCAGCGAGGTGAACCCACGTCACCATCTCTGGAATAATAACGGGACCTGGTGGATCCACTTCACCGAGCACCTCGCGGATTTCACCAAGCGTCGAGTCCGCCGCTCACTTCGGACCAGCGACGAATTAGAAGCGGTGCGTCGGCGCGACCAATTACTGGGGCAGCTCTCCCTTGCACCATGAAATATGATGCTGCGGTCTTACTCGTCGTCGCCCTAGACCTCTGAGCGGCGCGGGACTTATAAGCTTTAAAAGCGGGCACCAACGCGGACTCCAGTGCCCAGACTGGCCCCCGGCTGGAACGCACCCACCGATTCGCCGTCATGTTTAAAAGAGTGGCGCGCAAAAGGAACCCACTCGGCGCTCGCGCGGAAAAACCACGTGCCGGAGGATTCCAAAAACTGCGTGAAGCCGACCCGCAGGGGCACTTCCCCGATAGCTACGGCCCGAGCACCATAGGTGGGACTGTCCTGTAATTTAAAAGTGAGCGTTTCGTACGCCACGGTAAAATCTACCGTGGAAGCGTGGCTCTCGTTGAGGAAAGCTCGGACGATAATGCCGTTCTGCAATCCGGTGGTACGGATTTCGACTTCGGCAAAATTACATGGGCGCCAAACGGCTTTGATGTAAGGAATCGGTAGCACCGAGGCTTCGAAGCGATCTTCCAACATGACCCCCAAGGCCAAATCGGTCTCAGCATCGGGGCGCCACCGAGCGGCCCCGCCCAAGCCCCAACGCTTACCTTCGGAAAGACTGATTTTATCTTCGGCGGCGCATTCCAAGGCGTAGATTAATTGGACGCCATATTTTGAACTCCAATCCCACTGCTTGAAGCCGGTCACCATGACATCCGTCGTATTACCGTAGGATTGGTCGGTCCCGGCAATGGACCCGCTAAACTTGTTCTTATAGTTATAGAATTCGAGATCGATGGCCTGCATGGGCGTCTGCCAAATGATTTCCGCACCCGTGCGGGATCGGCCATAGTCTCCGGTGACGGCGCCAGAGTGGGTGACACCTTCAGCTTTACGACTTTGCCAATCCACAATCGCTAACCACTGCTTAGGGGGGGCGGCAACTTCTGCTCCAAGTTGAGCCCAAACAATTGTAGAAAGTAAGGCAATATGCTTAACTTTAAGCAGGCTGTTCATAGGTTACTTTTATTTACTCTCTTAAACCTTAGGAGGCAAGCGAGGAGCGAGGTCTGTCTTTAAAATGGCACACTAAGTGCTTAATAAAAAGCATCATGCTTATTTTTGTGAATTCCCTACCCACCGCCGGCGATAATGCCTGGGTTCTGATGAGTGCCGCCTTGGTCCTGATGATGTGCATCCCCGGGTTATTTCTTTTTTACGGAGGCTTAGTTCGCAGCCGAAACGTCTTATCGATTGCCGCCCAATGTATCGCCCTAACCGCGATGGGTATCCTCATGTGGTGGGCCTTTGGCTACAGCCTGGTTTTCGGAAAATCCCTCCAAGGATCTTGGCTGGGTCACATGTTCGGCGGCCTCGAACACCTGGGCCTCAGCGGTATCGGGGCGGACGCCAGCGCCTATGAAGGCCGAATCTCTGCGGGGACTTTCGCGCTTTTCCAAGCCATGTTCGCGGCGATCACGCCGGCGCTCATTATCGGCGCAGTGGCCGAACGGATGAAGTTTACCGCCGTGCTCTTTTTCTCCGCCCTCTGGACCTTGTTTGTTTATTACCCGGTGGCACATGCCGTCTGGGGTGCGACCGGAGATTTTGCAGGCTTAGCCAATCCAACCGCCTCGTTAAAGGCCGCTGACTTTGCCGGCGGAATCGTGGTCCACATGACGTCCGGTTGGTCAGCCCTCATGCTCTGTATCCTGGTCGGACCAAGAATCGGCTTCGGTAAGCGTGCGATGCCCCCGCACAGTATGGTGCTTTGCGTGCTGGGCACCGGATTACTTTGGGCTGGCTGGTATGGATTTAATGCCGGCTCGGCGCTCGCGGCTGACGGCATCGCCGTCCAAGCCTTCATGACCACCACGCTGGCGGCCGCGGCGGCCACGTTCTCGTGGGCTGTCATTGAAAAACTCCATCGGGGCAAACCCTCGGTGCTCGGATTGTGTTCGGGGGCGATTGCGGGTCTGGCGACAATCACCAACGCGGCGGGCTTTGTTTCGAGTGGTTCCGCCGTATTCATCGGCCTCATCGCCGGAGCTATTTCTTACTGGGCCTGCTCGGTTCTAAAGCGTAAATTTGGGTATGATGACGCCTTAGATACTTTTGGCGTTCATGGTATCGGCGGTACGACCGGTGCACTTGCTACGGCGTTCCTGATGAGTGCGGCCTCTAATCCAGCCGGCGGCGCGCTCATTTCGCAGGGCCTGATCAAAGGCCAATTGATCGCCATCATTCTTTGCATCGTCTTCTCGCTCGGGGCCACTTGGGCCATTGCGAAATTAGTCGAAAAAACGATCGGCCTGCGCCCCACGGAAGAAGAAGAAGCCCAGGGGCTCGATATTGCGGATCACGGGGAAGAGGGGTATACGCAGAACTGAGGGTTCATTTTCTAGAAATTGGGGCGAGGGTTCGTTCGGGACCGACCAATTTGCGTGAAATGAAGCACGCGTATTGAGGGTCAGCGTCTTAATTTCGGCACAATCTTGGGTTCGGGCATGAGGCCGGGGCTTGGCACGGGGCTTGCGATAACAAATCGCCATGAACTCCCTGTTACGAACGCTCACCCTCCTCGCTCTGGCGGCAGTACCCATACTGTCGTCTGCGCAGACCACCCCCACTCCTGCGCCCGCTCCGGCGGCCGTTGCCGAAGCTGCCAAGTCTCCACCCCCAGCTCCATCGCTTGAACAGCGTATCGCTGGCCTTGAAGCCTATCTGGGCAACGGCGATCCGACCGCCTCGCTGTTGGTTGGCCCCAAGGATAAAGACGGCAAGCCCACCATTCCGGCTGGACTGACGACGCCAGCGGTCGGCACGGCAGGTCCTGGTCACAACGCCTTCATGATGGTGAGCGCTGCTTTGGTGCTCTTCATGACGCTCCCGGGATTATTCCTCTTCTACGGCGGCTTGGTCCGCTCGAAGAACGTTCTCTCCGTCGTCGCCCAGTGCTTCGGCTTAGCTGGCCTGGTGACCATTCTCTGGTGGGCCGTGGGCTACTCCTTGGTCTTTGGTAAGAGCTTCGCGGGCACGCCGCTCGGACATATCTTCGGCGGCAGCGAATTCTTCTTCCTTAAGGACGTGACCTCCGCGCCCAACACCGATTACGCCTATTGGCTCTCGCAGAACGTCTTCGCGATGTATCAGCTGATGTTCGCGATCATCACCCCGGCGCTGATTGTCGGTGCCATCGCTGAACGTATGAAGTTCTCCGCCGTAATGCTCTTCATGCTGGGCTGGATGTTTATCGTCTACTTCCCGATGGCCCACGCGATTTGGGGTATCACCGGAGACATGAATGGCGTCTGGAATGCAGGTGCGCCCATTAAGGCCATCGACTTCGCCGGCGGTACCGTCGTCCACATGACCTCAGGTTGGTCCGCCCTCCTGCTCTGCATTATTCTTGGACCCCGCATCGGCTTCGGCAAGAAGAGCATGGCGCCTCACAGCATGGTGCTCTGCGCCGTTGGTACTGGTATGCTCTGGGTCGGTTGGTACGGCTTTAACGCCGGCTCGGCGCTCGCTGCCGACGGTGTCGCCGCTCAGGCCTTTATGACCACCACCCTTGCCGCTGCCGTCGCTGCCGCCACTTGGGCTGGTCTCGAATGGATCTTACGGAAGCACGCCAGTATCTTAGGCCTCTGCTCGGGTGCCGTCGCTGGTCTGGTCGTGATCACTCCTGCCGCGGGCTTTGTCTCAGCGAACGGAGCAGTCCTGATCGGCGTACTCGCCGGGGTGGTTCCCTTCCTCGCCGTGGTTTATCTCAAATCCAAGCTGGGTTACGATGACGCGCTCGATACCTTCGGCGTCCACGCCGTCGGTGGCACCTTAGGTGCTGTCATGACCGGGGTTCTCGCCACCGCAGATGCTAACGCTAATCTGAACACGAACCTCAAGGACATCGTCGGTAAGACGCTCTTGACCGAACAGTTCAAGGCGATCGGCATAACCTTAGTCCTCTCGCTCGCGGCAACGTTTATCCTGGCGTACCTCGTGAAGGCCCTGATCGGCCTGCGACCAACGGAAGAAGACGAGTCGCGCGGCCTAGATATCTCTGACCACGGCGAAGAAGGCTACAGCCACAACTCGTAAGCCTTAGCCCGAAATAAAAGGCTCACAGGCCGCCCGAATCCGGGCGGCCTGTTTCATTTAGAGGATACCACAGGGTTAGCAAAAAGCTGACACTTGCTCAAAAACATCAATAATTGTTGCCAATTATCAAATACTGACACCCTAATGTCTGTAATAGTGCCCGCCATGATGAAAATCTCTGCCCGCCTGAATGACGACGACTTCCTCGGGACGGCCGAAGATCTTGCTCATTTCGTGTCCGATAAGTTATCCGAACTCGGCTTCGGGGATCGGCATAAGACGACCGAACGTCTGGTCCGCTTCTACACCTACGAGAACCTGCTCTCCCGACCCGAACGGGCCTCGGATGACAGACGAAAGGCAAATTTCGGCCAACTTCAGGTCCGGCAACTCCTTTTGGCCCGCCTTTTATCCGAACGAGGCTGGGATCTGGATCGTATCCGCAACCTTCTCAAGGATAACGCTAAAGTCGAAGCGCTTAATGACCTTATCGACGAATTAGCCATCCCCACCGAAGCGGAAAAGCTTTTCTTCCGGACGCGCAGCAACGCAGCCGATGCTCATCATGATGCCACGAATCTTTCCGAGCCGAGCGACTTCCGCATCCTTGGACAGTCAAGAAATAGTAGCCCGGTACGCAGCCCGAGCGCCCCTTCTCCCCGTTATTTAACAAGCACCCGCAATCAGTCCGAATTAGTCAGCCAGATAAACCGTCTGTCCGAATCCTCCAGTCCGGCCTCGACCTTCAAGATCCTCGTAAAAAAACAGCTTATCCGCGATGACATCAGCCAGGAAGCCAAAGACTTTTATCGGCAGTTAATGAGTTTCAATCCGACCTCTAAAGGCGACGAACCTAAGCGCGAGCGCTGGACACGGCTTCGCTTGGCACACTGGTGCGAAGCACATCTTCATATCGATGGTGGCGCCCGACCCACGATTAACGATATTGATGAAATTGTGGCAAATTTCCGCAAGTCACTGATAGAAAACTATATATGATATTATGACAGTTGCAAATTGGTGTTAATATTAGGTAAGATACTTTGTCGGTGTTGACAGTTAATAGGGTTTAGGCAGGATGAGAGGTTCTTCCTCACCATGAGCCAACCCACCATCGAAATCCTGCCCCTTAAAATGGGCTTCCTCCGCGCCGCCGCTGATGCGACGCATGTCCTCGTCCGCCTCGTCGCCCCGGCCAAACCCGCGGACGTCACCGAGACTCCTCGCTCCCCCCTCGACCTCGCCCTGGTCATCGACCGCTCGAGCTCGATGTCCGGTCGTCCGATCGCCGCGGCTCTCGAAAGCGCCGTTCGCATCGTCCGCGGCCTCCGCGACGACGATCGCGTCAGCATCGTCGCGTTCGATGATCACATCGAAGTCGTGCAGTCGCTGATCGCGGTCACCGACCGCGAAGCCCTCGCCCTGCGCATCAACGCTATCGACGCCCGTGGCTCGACCAACCTCTTCGGCGGCTGGGAAGAAGGCGTGAAGCAACTCGCTCCGTTCACCCGCAAGGATCGTATCGCCCGCGTCATCCTCCTCAGCGACGGACAGGCTAACCAAGGCCTCCTCAACGAGCAGGAAATCTTCGCCCAGGTCGCCAAGGCCGCCGGCGCCGGTATCACGACCTCCACCGTCGGCCTCGGCCACGGCTTCAACGAATCGCTGATGACGGGTATGGCCGCCGCCGGCGAAGGCGTCGCCAACTTCGGCCAGACGGCCGATGACCTCGACGAAGCCTTCGAAGAGCAGTTTGCGATCATCTCCAACTCCTTCCTCCGCCAAGTGAAAGTCAGCGTGCAGGGCGGCAGCGACGTGCAGGTCCGCCTGGTCGGTGAAATCCTCGAAAACGGCGCCACCCGCAGCCGCAAACTCGGCACCCTGCCCTGGGATGCATCGCTCGTCGCAGTGATCGAACTGAAGATTGGCGCACTTGCCAAGGCCGACGCGCTCGCGGCGGTCAACTTCGCGGCGATCACGAAAGAAGGCGAAGCGGTGAAGTTCGGGCCTGCGCTGATCACCCTCCCAGAAGTAGACCTCGTCGCCTTCTCCGTCCTGCCGGTCGATGCCGACGTCGCCGCGCTGATTGACGAAGCGCTCGTTGCAGAGAAGATCGAGGTGATCGAAGCGCTCACGCGCAGCCATAAGTTCGCCGAAGCGAAACTGGCCTTCGAAGAGCTCCTGAAGCGCCCCGGCCTCTCGGACTGGGCCAAGCAGAAGATCGAATACCTCAAGCGTCTCCTCGACGAGGATGCCGTCATGGCGGCCAAAGAGATGCGCTACGGCCGTACCCGCATGATGAGCCAGACGAAAGAATCGACCATGGCCTGCTACAGCATGGAGGTCGACGACAGCGTGGAGTTGATGAAGGCGTCTTACCTTCGCCGCAAACGTGCCGACGGCCAGGCCTCCAAGCCGAAGCCCCCGCAGGGCGGCACGACGGGCGGCCAGACCCCGCAGGCCTAACGAGTCCAAACGGCTGAATTCGCCCGGTGGAAGCAATTCCACCGGGCTTTTTGTTGCCCGGTTAAAACGAGGGAGTCATTCTGCCCGCCTGCCCTATGCCCCGCGCCCTTCGCCTCACCCTCTGGACCCTTGGCGTCCTTGTCGTCCTCCTCGGCGCCGCGGTTCTTTGGATTGATTCTCAGCTCCGCCCCGAACCCCTCGGCCTTCGCGTCAAAGAACTTTTGGCCAAAGCGAAAATCGAGGGCGGAATCACCAAAGTCGAAGCCTCGTTGGATGGTACTTTCTCCGCCGACGGTATTAATCTCACGCTTGAAGATGGTACCAAAATCAAAGCCGCGAACATCAAGGGAGAAGCCGCCCTCTTTTCCATCCTCACCGGCACTTATGCGCTGAATAACTTCGAGGCCAAGGGTTTGGATATTTCCTTAAGCCTTCCTTCCAAATCTGCCGCCAAGAATCTCGCGCCGAAAACGACGACCGCCCAGCCCACCCTTCCAAAATTCGCTCTCGGTCCCTACTCCGCTTCCGGCAAGGTGACGCTCGCGGATGGCACCTTGGTCCGCTTCAGCCTGCAAGGTGACGAATTTAATTCCTCCAAGAGCGCTGATCTCCGCGTCGGGGTCGCCTGGCCCGGGTTTCTGATTGGCTCAACCCTCACGGACCCCCGCGGCGAGATTACCCTGAAAGCCGACTTTCGTCGACCGCTCGGCGGCGCCGGACTGACGGTTGAGAATCTTGCTGCTGACATCAACCGGTGCGAGCTCCGCTTGGCCGTAAAAGATGCCAGCGCGATTTCCGCCGGTAGCATCGAATTTCAATTAGCCGGAGCCTATCGCGAACAAACTCACCAGCTCGAGTTTACGGGAGATATTCGGGATTCCGGCGGACGTAATGCCGTAACTTTTAAAGGTTTCGATAACGCCGGTAAAATCGGCTTGGCCGCCCAACTCGATATTGATCCAAAGCGCTTCGGCATTCTGAGCGCTAGCCTGCCCGACTGCCGTCTGACTGGCAAAATCGACGCCACCGCCGGCAACGCACTATGGGGAGGGAAAGCCGACCTTAAGGCGCTCTTTCCGGATGTCAGCCGATGGTCTAAATCCATTCCCAAAAATACGCGCTCTGAATGGGAATTAAAAGTCGCCGCGCAAAGTTCGCCCGAAGGCTTCATCGTCGACCAACTTTCCCTCAGCGGTCACGGCATCTTAGTTTCCATTCCTCAGACGCTCCGCTGGAAAGGCGGCTTGCTTCCAGAGGAATCCGCCGGCGCCTCGCTTCGCCTGGCGGCGCAAGACGCCGATCTCATCGCCCTCACACCCTTCCTCGCCCTCGGTGGTCTTGCCGCCACGGAAGGAAAGTGGACCGGCGAAGCCGAGATTTCTTTCAACAAAGGACAACCTGAAGTCGCCAGCATCCGACCCCACTCTATCAAAGGCCTGACGATCGAGAAAGCAGGGAAATTATTGGTTCGTCAAATTGATGCACAATTCCCGCTCAAATCTGAAAACGGCGCCCTGCTGCTCGCCCCAATCAACATTGGATCAGCCGCAGGTAATATCGCCACCGGCGACGTGACTTTTATTCCTGGGAAAGATGGCGCCTGGTCGGTCAAGAGTCATCTCAACGTCGGTATCGCTGAACTTGCCGCCCAACCTGGCTGGGAAGATCTGCCGCTTGAAAAGCTTCGCGGCATTCGCATCGACGCCCACGCCGCCGTAAATTGTGACGCAGGGAAAAGTCCGGTCGTCAGTTCCGCTGACTCCATCATTTCTCGCCAAGGCACCCGGCTGCTCTCGCTCAAACTACGTCAGCCGTATCCGGTGGCTGGCCCAAGGCCAACGGGAGTACTCGTCGAGGCCAACGCCGCCAATCTGCCCCTCGAATCGGTCGCCGCCCTCGTTCCCGGACTGAAATTAACGGGCAATCTCAATCGCGCAGATCTGGTCGCCGGCTTCAAGTCGGAAGGTTTTTTTGTCCGGACGGAAGGGGCCCCCATGGCCTTTGTGCAAACTTCTGTGACTTGGGCCGATAAGACATGGGTCAAGCAATGCGACCTTAACGCCAGCCTCGATTTGCTCATCGGCGATAAGACGACCGTGCTGAGCTTCAATCAGGCCGAACTTAAGAACCGAGAGCGCGTCATCGCGAGCGGCAACATTACGCTAGGCTTCGGCGGCGCGCCCACGACTTTGAAATTGCGTGGCAACCTTGGCGCGCTGGCCGAACAGCCCTTCGCCGGCCCGCTCAGCATCATCGCTACGGGGGAATATACGGCATCGGCCGAACGGAGTGCGGGCGGAGAAATCGCTCTCGCCCTCGATGTCAACGACGTGTCGATCAAGCAGAACGAAAGCCAAATCAAACTGGCTCGGGTGCGCGGAAAATACGCTCCCACGGCGCGCGGGCTGACCGCTTCGGGTCAATTTAGTATGCTTTCGAAAAACCAGACCCTCGGGAAATTTACCTTGGTCCAGACCATGACCGGAGCGAAAACCGATTGGGATGCGAACGTGACCATCGAGAGCGTCGCCGTCGATGACTTCGTCTCCCTGATGCCAAAATCAACCGACGAACCCGTTCCGAAGGTGACCCTGAAACCTAAACCCGACCTCAGCCCTTTCTGGCATAACCAAACCGGTCAACTCCATCTTACGATCGGCCAAGCCAGCGCCTTCGGGATCGTCGCGGAGAAAATCATCCTGCAAGCCGAGGGAGACGAAAAATCCCTCCGCCTCCTGAGCCTCAAAGGCAAACTGGCCGAAGGGAATTTGGAGGGTCTCGGCACGCTCACCTTCCAGCCCACCACGAGCAACGGACCTTACGTGCTCGATTGTAAGTTAGGTATTAAGCAGCTTGAGCTCGGTAGCCTCGCCAAAGCGTTCCCCGTCATCAAAGAATACGTCCAAGGCAAAGCCGACGCCGACCTTCACGCTGTGAGCATCGCCGGCACGGCGGGAGAACTCCCGTCCAAACTCCAACTGGATGCCATCGTCAGCTCCCGGGGCGGACGGCTCCAGGCCTTTGGCGGCCGCACCGGCGGTACCGCTTTAATGGCGGACAAAGCTGGGCAGATCGGCGAAACCCTCGGTGGACTCGCGATGCTGGCCGGCGCGCTCACGAAAAACAAAGGCCAGGGGGAGAAGATCGCCAAGATGGGCGCTGCCGTCTCGGCGGCGGCCAAGCTGCAGAAGATACTTTCTGATTTTAATTATGACACGGCGGACTTCCGCGTGAGCCGCCTGGCCTCCGGGACCATCAAACTGGATTTGGCAGAGGTTAAAAATAAAACCCTCCACCTCGGAGCCAAAGGCGGCATCAGCATGCGCCCCGAACTATCTTTCTCTGACTGGCCTTTGGTCGTCGATGCCCAGTTACGCGGTAGCGGCGAGCTCGCGGAATATTTCAACGCCTTAGGCTTTGGCTCCGGCATCCCTCAGCCCGACGGCCTCACCGAAGGGCCGGGCATCAAACTCACGGGTTCGCTCAATGACATGAAGAACGACCTATCCGAACGCCTCCAGACCGCCTTAGATAAGATCAAATCTGGTTCCGCTTACCAAGAGGGTAACCCCGCTGCGTTGCCCCCTTCGGGCGCGGGCAGCAACAAAACCCCTGCCGCGAATTCCACGCCCAAGAAACGGGATGCCTTGAGCGACTTATTGAAAGAGCTCGGGAAATGAATCGCGCGCTGCTGGCCTTCGGATCGGGGCTTCTTGGTTTAATTATTCTTATCTTTATCGCCTTATCTGTCGGCTCGGCCGGAACGGGCTGGGGGGACGGCGGCGGGTTGATGCTATTACGAGCCCCACGAATCCTGGCCGCTCTGGCGGCCGGCCTAGCCTTGGGGTTCGGCGGCGCCGCCCAACAAGGCGTCTTCCGTAATCCGCTCGCCGACCCGGGACTCACCGGTGTTTTTGGCGGTGCCCTCTTCGGCATTGCGATTCTGCTCGCTGCCTCTCCCGCTCTCGCCTGGCAGCGTCCATGGATCATCCCGCTTGCTGCCTTCCTGGGAGCCTTGCTGACTTCAGTTCTTCTCGTGCTCATTAGCGGACGCGGCAACACGGCGCGCCTTCTTATCACCGGCCTGGGCTTAAATGCATTTACGGCCGCTGGCACCTTAGTCATCGCCAGCCGCAGTAATGAATCGCGCGAATTACTAACCAATGGTGCCTACGGAGATTGGCTCGGCATGGCGACCCTTGAACTCATCTGGCTTCCTTGCCTCCTCTGCGCCTTCGCTTCGGGCCTCCTCTTGACGCTCGGTCGCTCATTCGACCTACTTTCTTTTGGCGAAGATTCGGCCCAAGCAAGTGGCTGCGACGTCACTCGCTCGCGCCGTTGGGCCGTCCTGCTGACCGCCCTGGCCGCCGCTGCCGCCACTTGCTTGGTCGGGCAGGTTGCCTTTATCGGATTACTCGCGCCTCACCTAGCCCGCGGCATCATCGGCCCGCGGCATCGTCTCATGATGCCACTCTCTGGGCTTCTTGGTGGCGGACTCCTGCTCTGCGCCGATACCATCGGGCGCGCAGCCTGGCCCCAGAACCCGCTTTCCGCCGCGGCGGTGATGGCTCTTCTGGGCGCACCCTTGTTCATCTGGATAGCAAGGCGAAGCCATGAATGAAATCGCCGTACAGGCCTTGGGCGTCAGCGTTAATTTCGACGGCAACCTTGCCTTAGACGGGGCTTCGCTTTCTCTGCCATTCGGAACCGTCACCGCGCTCGCCGGAGCCAATGGTGCGGGCAAAACCACGCTCCTCCGCGCTCTTGCTGGGCTGATTCCCCAAGCCACCGGAGAAATCGCGACGGCGGGATACGACCCGCGCACCACGCCGCCCGCCCTCTTGTCAGGCGTGCGCGCCTATGGAGCCCAAGCCTCTTATTCGGCGTGGGATTTCTCGCTCTCTGATTTCCCATTCCTCAGCTCCAACCCTGCCCTCTGCGACGCCTGGCTCGAACGGCTGGAATTAGCCGAATTACGCCACCGGCGACTTTCGCAACTCTCGGTCGGTCAGAAAAAATCTGCTCACTTGGCCTTGACCATCGCATCCCTGGGCGAACCCTTCGGCAAAATCATCCTGCTCGACGAGCCTACCGTTGGACTCGATATCGCCCGACAAGAACTCGTCCAACAGGCCTGCCTGAATCTCGCGTTCGCCGGCGCGGCCTGCGTGGTCGCCACCCATGATATGAATTTTATCCGCCGCTGCCATCAGGTGGCCGTATTATCCGAAGGCAGACTGATTGCCTACGGCACGCCGGCGACGACGCTTACCCCGGCGATTATTTACGAGACTTGGGGCGTGTCTTAGTTTCCGGCGCAGGCGCCGCAGGCAAGACCCCTTGGCGGGCCGCTGAAAAAATAAACTGCTGCGCCAGTCCAGCCGCCGCACCGAAATGCAAACGCCCGAACTCTTCTAAACGTTCAGGTTTCCAGTCCTTGAGCCTGTAAGCCGAACTCAGCGCCTGCACGACCCAAGTATCGACGGGGAAACTTTCGAGGCGAGCAAAGCCGAACAACGTGACGCAAGCGGCGACTTTCGGACCGACCCCGGGTAACTCCTGCAACGCCGCCATCAGGTCCGGGGTGCTTAACCTTGCAAAGTCTGTCTCCCATCGCGGACTTTGCTTTAATATCTTGGCGGTCTCGCGGATATAAGCCGCGCGATAACCGAGCGAACAGCTTCGTAAAGTTTCATCATCCGCTTCGGCCAAGGCTTCCCAAGTCGGCATCGCATAAAACCCGCCGCCGAGCGGCCGCCCGAGCTTCGAAGCTAAAGCAGCGACCATGACCCGAATCTGCAAAATGCGCTTATTGGAGCTGCATAAAAACCCGATGAGCGCCTCGTGCGGATCTTGGCGCAGGATACGCAACCCCGGGTGAGCCGACATCGCCGCGCGCAAGACCGAATCCGATCGCCAAGGCAAAGCCTCGCCCAATCGGGCCTGCTTACCGTCAGCATCAAGATACTCGCACAGGCGCTCTTCCGCGGTCGTATCAGCGACCGGCGCACTCCATTCTAAGCCCTGCTTACCGGTGCGCAGTCGTGCCAACGTTTGCCCAAAAACACCCGTCCAGCTGCCGTCAGGTTGGGCCGTCCAGCGAAAAGACTGACCACCATCCAATTGCTCCGCTAAAATTTCCGCCGAGATATCCGTATGAAGACGCAAGGGACGCCAAGGAGTCCAAGCAAGCGCCTCCATGCTGCTTAGCGCTGACTGACGTCGAGCGGCGTGCCCCAAAGAAAACTATGCGACGATGCCAGGAAATTACCTTTCGCATCGACCACCGAAACCCGCCAGGCCACTGGACGCCAACCAGCGGTCCCGGCCTGCTTGCCCGTCAGACCGATGACGAATTCTCCGAACGGAAAAGCTGGTTTCAGATTCACCGCAAAATCATAACGTTCGGGTTTAGTATTTTCCGTGCGCACGACCTCGAGGACCAGCCGACCGTCCGCCGGCGGATCGACATCTAACTTCACGAAAAAATAATATCCAGCACGCTCTTGTTCTTCGGTACGGTAAACGACATCATTTCCATGATGCTCTTTGGCGTAGAAAGCTTCAGAAGCTCGGGCGATGTCCGCCTCACTGCGGCGACGTTCATGCACATAAGCAATGCCCTTAAGCGCCACCATCGAGGGCGGAGGGCTATCGCAACCGACAAGGACCAGCGCGATGAGCGCGACCCACAGAGAGGTCTGGCTCACCAACCGGTTCACTTCTTACCCTTTTTCTTGCTCGCCGCGGCGCGGGCGGCTTTGACGCGATCTTTCTGGCGCTCGAGATAAGCCCGACGACGACGACGCTTGATGACTTTGTTAAGCTGTTGACCCATAGTTATTGCATCCTCCAACAACGCCCCCCGTGGTCAAGGAGAAGGTTTGGCCGTGCGATTAAAGACCAAGCCAACCCGAAGGCCTCTCGGCCTTGAAATTGCCCTTTCTGGCTGCCTGGGTAGGGATCGAACCTACGACCAAGTGATTAACAGTCACCTGCTCTACCGCTGAGCTACCAGGCAGTGCGAAAGGAGGTCAATCAAGGCAAGGTCGGGGCGTCTCTGTCAAACAAATCCTCCTCGCCTATAAAATCAGAGGTGCACCGCCTTAAAGCCCCATCTCGTAAGAAAGCGCCCCTTTATGAGCTATCCCCAACATCATTTTGCGTGGCTTTGCCTAATCTCTGGACACCCAACCCTCTGGTGTCTTCCTGTGGAGGTCACTCTCATGTCTATGCGCTGGTCCCGTCTTCCTGAAACCCCTAACGCCCCCGGCGTCGGCGGTGCCTTCGTTGGCACCTCATCCGATCTACTGCTCTGTGCAGGAGGCTCGAATTACCCAGATAAGCCAGCCTGGGAAGGCGGCGTCAAAACCTGGCACGATCAGGTTTACACCTTGGCCAGCACGCGCTCCAAGAAATGGGCCATCGCCGGTAAACTTCCTCGGCCCATCGCCTACGGGGTCGGTATTTCCATTCGCCAAGGGCTCCTGACGATTGGTGGCGCCGACGCTCACCGGCACTATGCGGATTGCTACACGCTCGCCATCGAAGAAGGCGAACTCAAGGTGCGCCCCTTCCCTTTCCTGCCGCGCCCATTAGCTTACGCCACCGGAGCCCTCGTGGGCAGCAAAGTCATTGTCGCTGGAGGCACCGAACGCCCCGAGGCCACCTCCGCTTCTTCCGCCGCCTATGCGATTGATTTAGCGAATTTAAACGGCGGCTGGAAAGAACTCCCGCTCTGGGCGGGTTCTGGCCGGATGCTCGCGCAATCCGCTGGCACTAAAGATACTTTTTATATGTTCGGCGGCGTGGCACTCACTCCCGGCGTAAAAAACATCGAGCGCGAATACCTGACCGACTGCCACGCCTTCACGCTCGGTAAAGAATGGCGCCGACTGGCCGCTCTCCCTCACGCGCTGGCCGCCGCCCCTTCGCCCTGCCCGGTCATGGATGATAAAATTCTAATCCTAGGCGGCGATGACGGTAAATTAGCAGGCAAAGTAGAAGCCCTCAAACATCCGGGCTTCTCCAAGCAGATTCTTTCTTACAACCGGACGACGGATACCTGGAAGCCTTCCGAAGAAGAGAGTTCGACCTCGGTCCTCTCGACGGGCTGCACCAAATGGAGCAATGGGTTTGCAATCGTGAACGGCGAAGTCCGACCATTCGTTCGCTCGGCCGAAGGCTGGTTGTTACGTAACGATTAAATATTGAGGCTGGTGCGGTAAGTCTATTTCGAACATTAATCATATTCCCTGCGGTCGCCCATGCCGTTCATCTTACTCATCCTGATAATCTGCAGCGGCTACTCTTCCTTCGCCGCCGAAGCCTTGCCGGATTTACCCGACAGTCTCGGAAGAGGCGGCATGGCAGCCGTGACCATCGTGGATGAGTCCGGACACGAGGCGATTCTCGCCATCGGTGGCTCGAACTTTCCAGACAAACAACCTTGGGATGGCGGCATCAAGAAATTCTACGGCGACATCTTACTACTAAGCCGTGAAACAGGTTCTTGGTATTGGCGCAAAATCGGCGAGATGCCCGAGCCAATCGCTTACGCTGCGTTCTGCTCTTCAACCGATCGCAAGTCCATGATCCTCGCCGGCGGCTGCAATGCCACCACCCACCTCAGAAATACCTGGCAGATCAACTCTGACGGACAAATCAAACCGCTTGCGCCGTTGCCCACGCCACGCGCTTACGCCGGCCATGCGGTTCATCGGGGTCGACTAACTTTATTAGGCGGCTCTTCCGAGCCTGATACGCTTAAAACCGAACTGGGGTGGAATGATTTTGATCTCAGCAAGCCGGACGCCCCTTGGCGCGCCTTCGAAGCCACCGCCCCGCATGGCATCCTCCCTCTCTGCGGGTCGACGGGAGATTTTCTCTTTTACGGTAGCGGCTGTTTACTCACCGGAATTGATGGTAAATCCACGCGCCTCTACCAAAGCAAGATCTTCTCGAATGACTTCCGGACCACACCGAAAGACGCTCAACTCACTCATCCCATCGCCGCCGCCGCTGGGCCCGGCGTCGCCGTCGGCCCTACGCTTTTTTTCGTCGGCGGTGATGACGGCCATCACTACCCAAAACCGGCCCAAGATCACCCAGGGCTTTCCAGCGACATCATCGCCGTGACCGGAATACAAATTAAAGTTGTCGGGCAATGGCCCCACCCCGTGGTCACCGCGCCGTTGCTGCGACTCGGCAATGACCTCGTCACCGTCGGTGGTGAAAACAAACCTGGCTTCCGGACCGCCAAGGTCAGCAGCTGGACGATCCCTCTCGAATACCGATGAACCCAACATCCTCCGTCAGTCGCACCGCTTGGCTCGTTGTCGCCCTGCTCATCCCGGTAGCGCTTCTTAACTACCTAGATCGGCAGATGCTCGCGACGATGAAACCTTCAATGATGAAGGACTTGCCCGATATCGCCACGGCGGCGAACTGGGGCTTCATTCTCGGTTCATTCAAATGGGTCTACGCAATCTTTAGCCCGATCGGCGGTTTCCTGGCCGACCGAATAAGCCGACGACACGTGATTTGCTTCAGTCTTTTTACCTGGTCTGTCATCACCTGGGCCACTGGACACGTCCACAGCTACGAGCAGCTTTTGGCGACACGAGCCGTGATGGGTATCAGCGAAGCCTTTTACATCCCTGCCGCGCTCGCGCTCATCGCCGATTACCACATCGGCGCCACCCGGTCGCGCGCCATCGGGCTGCACCAGATGGGTATCTATTTAGGCGTGATCATCGGAGGCTTCGCAGGCTATGCGGCCGACAGCCCTGACCTCGGCTGGCGCGGCGCCTTCACTTGGTGCGGCCTCGTAGGCACCCTCTACGCCTTGCCCCTCTTTATCTTTCTTAAGAATAAGCCGGCCTCCGCGGAGGCCGCCCCTGGACTCAACCCCGGACAAGCCATCGCCTCCCTGGCTCGCAACCGTGAATTCCTGAAACTCGTACTCTACTTCACACTGCCGGCCATGGCGGCATGGATCGTGCGAGATTGGATGCCTGATATCCTACGCGAGCGCTTCAACCTAGGCCAAGGCAAGGCCGGCGTCTCGGCAGTGCTCTACTGGCAAGTAGCCGCGATTGCCGGCGTGCTCATCGGTGGCTGGATTGCCGACCGCTGGACGAGGCAGAATCCGCGCGGGCGCATCTATGTCAGCGCGATCGGCGTCCTGCTGCTTCTGCCTGCCCTCTTCGGCGTTGGCAACGCCTCGACGCTCATCGTCGCGCTATCCTTCCTCGTCGTCTTCGGCTTCGGCTGGGGTTTCTTTGACTGTAATAGCATGCCCATCCTTTGTCAGCTCGTGGGCCCAGAAAACCGAGCCGCTGGCTATGGTCTGATGAATTTCGTTAGCATCAGCTGCGGAGGTTTTGCAGATTGGATCTTCGGGGCGTTGCGCGACCAAGCTGTCCCGCTCAACGGTATCTTTGGCGTCTTCGCGGGCATCGCCTTGCTTTCAGTAGGCATCGCCCTTTCTATTCGAGTACAACCATCCGCAACTAAAACTCCTTAATCATGTCCTCCTTTAAATTCTCTGGCCTCTGCACGGCCACCCATACGCCCTTCCATGCCGACGGCTCGCTCAACCTCGGCGTCATCGAGAAGCAGGCCAGCTTTCTCCACGGTAAGGGCATCACCTCCGTGTTTATCGGCGGCACCACCGGCGAAAGCAGTTCGCTCACCGCCGCCGAACGCGCGGCCCTCAATGACCGCTGGGCCGTCATCGGACCCGCGCATGGTATCGACGTCATCGTCCATGTCGGCGCCAACTGCCTAACCGAAGCCGCCCAGCTCGCCGCGCACGCGGAGAAGAATCAGGCCAAGGCCGTGTCGATGATTGCCCCGTCCTACTTTAAGCCCCGTACGTTGGCCGATCTCGTGGCCAGCTGTGCGATGGTGGCGAAAGCCGCGCCGCGCACGCCGTTCTATTATTACGACATCCCGGGCATGACCGGGATCAGCGGATTCCCCGTCGACGAGTTCCTCAAGGCCGCCTCGCCGATCATCCCGAACCTCGCGGGCGTAAAGTATTCCAATCCCGACCTGGACGCAATGCGTCGGGCGCAGCCGCTCGAGGACAGCCGCTTCGACCTGCCCTTCGGCGTCGATGAACGCTTCCTGTTGGCGCTACGCGCCGGGGCGACGGCCGGAGTCGGTAGTACCTATAACTTCAACGCCGGCCCCCTGCTCCGCACGATTGCGGCGCATGCAAAAGGTGACGCCGCCTTGGCCGAAGCCGAACAGGCGAAAGTGCAACCGGTCGTAGATATCTTAGCCAAACGTGGTTACATGGGTGCGGCCAAGGCCCTGATGAATCACCTCGGTGTGCCGCTCGGACCCGCCCGCCTGCCTAATGGCAACCCCGACGCCACCGAGACCAAGAAGATGATCGGTGAACTCGAAGCCATCGGTTTCTTTAGCTGGAATTTCTAAAATGCGCCTGGTCCTGCTCCTTAGCCTGTTCTGCGTCCAATCCTTCGCCGCTGACGGCACCGACATCGTCGTCTTCGAAGCCAAGCAGAACCTGTCACACCCCTCGGTACGGATTCCTTCGCTGCTCCGCACGCAGAAGGGCACGCTGCTCGCTGTCGCCGAAGGACGCGATAAGCCCACCGACCAGGCCGGCAACGACCTAGTGATATCACTCTCTAAGGACGAGGGCTCCACCTGGACCAAGCCTCGCATCGCCTACGAACAAGGAGACGACAGCTGCAACAACCCCTGCCTCGTCCAAGAAACCAAGTCAGGTCGTATCTTCCTCTTCTATCAGACCTTCCCGGCCGGCGGAAAAGAGTTTGGCGGGCTGCCAGTAGGCCCCGCCGATCCCAAGGGAAACCGCTCCTGCTACATGACGTCCGATGATGATGGCGTGACGTGGAGCAAGCCGACTGACGTCTCGAGCGCGCTCAAGCCAGACGATGCTATCACCACCTGCTCTGGCCCGGGCATCGGTATCCAGCTCAAGACTGGCCCCAAAGCCGGCCGACTAATTATTCCTTTCAACTCCCAAGACGCGAAGAAGAACTTCTTCAACTGGGTCGCCATTAGCGACGACGCTGGCGCCACCTGGAAGCGCGGAGAAAAAGTGCCGCAGACCGAAACGATCCAGCTGAACGAAGTCCAAGTGGCCGAGTCCGTGGGCGGTGGACTTTATCTGAATTCACGTAGCTGGAGAAAAGGAGTCAGCCTCCGCAAGGTCTCTTGGTCGAACGACGCCGGCGAGAGCTGGAGCCAAGCCGCCGAAGACGCCAAGCTGCCCGACCCGATCTGCCAAGGCAGCCTGCTTCGCCTAGATGAACGCACCATCGCCTTCCTCAATGCTGCTGGACCCAAGCGCGCCAACGGCACGCTGCGCCTCACGCACGACGATGGCCGCACGTGGGCGAGCTCCCGCCTGACTTTTCCCGGACCCTTCGCCTACAGTAGCATGGCTCTCCTCAAGGACGGCCGCATCGGCGTGCTCTATGAGCCCGCCAGCAACACCGTCGTCAAGTTCCGCGCCATCGATCCGGCCAGACGCTGAACCTCAGTCGTTGGGGATGAACGGACTCGATACAGCCGCGGCGGCAGGCTCGCCGTAATAATGTTGGATAGCACCCGCGAGAAATTCCTTCACGTCATCGGCCAGGAAGGCTCCGAAGTCGATATCCTTGCCCTGCGAGGCCACCACGATTGCCGCCGAGGGCTTATCGTTCTCGCTCGATCCGCGAAAAGCCAGCGACACCTTGGCTTCGTCGCCAACCGGCAGGCGCCAAGTCCAACCGACATAGGGCAGGATTCGCCAGCGCACGATGATCATGTCATCCGTCAGCTCGACACGGTAACGGGCGATGGTGAAGGCGAAGCCGACGAGGAAGAACGGGACGTAGAATAACGCCAGCCCAAGGTAGTCCCACCAGACGGCCTGCTCAACAAGGGCACCACTCACTTTCACAGAGCCGCGGGAAAGCCCGTAAAACATGGCCACGCAAAGGACAGTGGTGAAGGTCAGCCAGAACCAGCCGAAACAGCCACCCATACGGGTCTCGTAGACGGTCGCCTGAAAGCCGATAATCGCAGAAACTTTCGGATGCCCCTTGGCGAGCTCCTCGGTCGTCAGCACCTTCGCCGGACGGCCAGCGAGAAGCGCGGCTTTCCGCACCGTCGCCGATTCCTTCAACGCGGCGAGTTTGGCGAGGAAGTCATCGCGTATGCCCATCCGGTGAACTTGGCCAAGCTCACCGCTACGCGCAATCCGCTTTCCTGTCGGCAATGAGCCAACGCTGGCTTGAACCAAAGTCGTTTCTGGCTGTCCATAAAACAACCCCATGCGAAACCTCATCGCCCTGCTCCTCCTACCCTTGGCCGCTCTGGCCGACGGCACCAAGTACTCCGTCAGCTATCCGGCTTCGGACAAGCCCGGCGAACTCATCTTCGCCTCGACTTATAATCTCTGGCTGCCGGAAGGCGTGAAGACCGTCCGCGGTATCATCGTCCACCAGCACGGCTGCGGCTTGGGCTCGAACAAGGGCGCGGTGACCGTCGCCGACGATCTGCACTGGCAAGCGCTGGCGCGCAAGTGGGATTGCGCCCTCGTTGGCCCGGTCATCGGCGAGCCCGACAAGGCCAACTGCCGCATGTGGTGCGACCCGCGCAATGGCTCCGACAAGACCTACCTGCAGGCCCTAACCGACCTCGCCAAGCAGACCGGCCACCCCGAAATCGCCACCGCTCCCTGGTGCCTCTGGGGCCATAGCGGCGGCGGCTTCTGGTCGAGCATCATGCAGGCGAAATACCCCGAGCGTATCGTCGCCATCTGGTTCCGCTCCGGTACGGCTTACTCTTATTGGCAAAAACCCGAGGATCCCAAACTCGATCGCCAGATCCCGGAAGTCGTCCTCCCGCCCGAAGCCTACGAAATCCCGATGATGTCCAACCCAGGCATGAAGGAGAATGGCGACAAGCGCTTCAACACGGCCTGGACCGGCAACCTCGCGATGTTCAAGGCCTACCGAGCCAAGGGCGCCCCGATTGGCTTCGCCCCGGATCCGCTCACCTCGCACCAAACCGGCGACCAACGTTACGCCTCCATCGCGTTCTTCGATGCCTGCCTAGAGCTCCGCCTACCTGAATCCGGCAACCAGCTCCGCAAGATCGACCAGTCAAAAGGTTGGATGTCGCCCCTGCTCGGCAGCGAAGCCAAACCCGCCGGGAAATATACGGGGGCTAAGGCCGAAACCAACTGGCTGCCCAATGCCGCCTTCGCCAAGACATGGATGGAATACGTCAAGACGGGCTCGACGTCTGATACCACCCCACCGCCTGCGCCCTTCAACGTCGCCGTCAAGTCTACCGGTGAGGATATTGAAATCTCCTGGGATGCGCACGCCGACTTCGAGAGCGGCATCCGCCAGTTCATCATCCTGAAAGATGGACAAGTCCTCGGCCGGGTGCCTGAGAAGTTGGTCAACCCCTTCGGCCGCCCGCTCTTTCAGGGGATGAGTTACGGTGACACGCCCAATCAACCGCTGGCGCAAATGCGCTTCGTCGACAAAGGCGCCAAGGCTGGTGCGTCGTATAAAATAATCACGGTCAATTCGGCCGGTCTCGAATCGAAGTAAACTCTCATCGGTCATCCCAATAAAAAGGCCGCCTGTTCAGGCGGCCTTTTTTATTAATAGAACTTAGCGATTATTCGCCCCAGCTGCAGGTATTGCCGGCGTAGATGGCGTGCTCGCCCAACTCGCCTTCGATGCGAAGGAGTTGATTATACTTGGCGACACGATCCGAACGACAAAGCGAACCCGTCTTGATCTGGCCGGCATTGAGACCTACGGCGATATCCGCGATGGTCGCATCTTCGGTTTCGCCCGAACGGTGCGAAATGATCGCGGAGTAACCGGCGCGTTGGGCCATCGCCACGGCATCGAACGTCTCGGTGAGCGAACCGATTTGGTTCACTTTCACGAGGATCGAGTTAGCGGTCTTGGTCTTGATACCACGGGAGAGGAACTCGGTGTTGGTGACGAAAAGGTCGTCGCCGACGAGCTGGGTATTGGCGCCCATGGCGTCGGTGGCCTTTTTCCAGCCAGTCCAATCGGCCTCGGAGAAACCGTCTTCAATCGAGACGATCGGATAACGCTTCTGGAGGTCTTGGTAGAACTTGATCATCTGCTCCGAGTTGCGCTGAGACTTATCAGACTTATGGAAGGTATATTTGCCGGTCTTTTCGTCGTAGAATTCGGAGGCGGCCACGTCGAGCGCCAGGAAGACTTCCTTACCCAGCTTATAACCGGCGGCCTTCACGGCCGCGGCGATGGCCTCAAGCGCGGCTTCATTCGAAGCAACCTTAGGGGCGAAACCACCTTCGTCGCCGACGGAGGTAGAGAGGCCCTGGGCCTTCAGCACTTTCTTGAGCGCGTGGAAAATTTCCGTACCCATGCGGAGTGCTTCGCTAAAGGTCTTGGCGCCGGAGGGCACCACCATGAATTCCTGAATGTCGACGGGGGCGTCGGAGTGCGCGCCGCCGTTCATGATGTTCATGAGCGGAATCGGCAGAACCTTGGCGTTCGGACCACCGATGTATCGATAAAGAGGTTGGCCTAACGCATCAGCCGAAGCGCGTGCTACGGCCATCGAGACGCCCAGGATGGCATTCGCGCCCAGCTTGCTCTTATTCTTAGTGCCATCGAGTTCGATCATGGCCTTGTCGATCGTCAGCTGATCTTGCGCATCTACGCCGGCGAGCATGGGGGCAATTTCTTCGTTCACATTGGCGACGGCCTTCAGAACGCCCTTGCCATTGTAACGCTTCTTCGGGTCGATGCCCTTCGGGAAGGACTTGGCGCTCACGTCACTATCGCGAAGTTCATGGGCCTCGTAGGTGCCAGTCGAGGCACCGGACGGCACGGCGGCGCGACCAAGAGAGCCACAAGCGAGACGGACGTCGACTTCGATGGTAGGATTGCCGCGGGAATCGAGAATCTCGCGGGCGGTGATGTCGGTGATATTGGTGCTGCTCATGATGGAAGATGAAGACCTATAGGGGTAGGGACAAGGGGCGGGTCTGTGCGAGTAAAAAGGTATCAAAACCCGCAAACAAAGAGCCCCGGACTGAGTTTTTCAGGCCGGGGCTTCGAAGTGGTGGGAGTAGATGGACTTGAACCATCGACCTCCTGAATGTCAATCAGGCGCTCTAACCAACTGAGCTATACCCCCCAAAAGGCGGAAGGTGAACAAAGTGAGGCAGATGCCCGCTGGCAAGCCTTCAATGAATATCGCCCAGATACGTCGCGGCGCCGTCCTTTAAAGCCTTAGCAATCACGCCCCCCAAGCCCTTCGGCGATAGGGGATAATCGGCCAGATTGGCCAAGGGCAGCCATTCGAAGCCGACCTGACGCCGATCGCATTCCTGCCCGGCTCCGATTGGCGAAAAATCCTCGCACTTACAATGAAAGACCGCCTCGACCTGGTGGAAATGCCCGTGGATTCGGTACATCCCATGATTTTTACCAACGTATTCCCGGACGTAGAGCAAAGCCAATGGGGTCACCTTTAAGCCCAATTCTTCCAGCACCTCGCGCCGCACGGTATCGGTCAGGGTCTCGCCATGATTTTGGCCGCCCCCTGGAAGCACCAGAAATTCCCCCTCCTCCGTCCGGATTCGAACGGCAAGGATTTTGTCCTCATGCAAAATCACCGCCCGGGCCGCGGTGCGAACTCCAGAAACATCTCGACTAGATTTACGATAAGGTGCGGCCACGTCTCAGCCACCTTACAGTCATGTCACGCCGCTGAGAAGGATATTACGAAATAAACCCTGGGGAAGCCGCTTCTCGGCGAGCTCCTGTCGTCACGCAAGCAGTTGCTCTAATAAAATAACGGGCAAGCCAAACTTGGCCACTAATTGCTGATGTTCCGGACGGGCTCCAACCAAGACCAAACACCGCGGAACCTCTTCCTTAATGAGGTGCGAAGTTATCGCTTCAAATTCATCCAACACGGCCTCGCGCAAATCCGTCAAAATTTTACCCCATCAACTTTTCGTCAATCTCGTGATTACCGTGCACCGCTTTCACGTCATCCAAGGCCTCTAAGGCATCAATGAGCTCGAAGACTTGCTTCGTCACCGCCGCGTCCGTCACGGGCATGGGTACGCTCGTGATATAAGCGATCTCGCTCGACTCCGGCTTGACGGATTTGCCCTGCAGGGCCTTGGCAACGGCATCATAAGAGGCGACCGCGCAGAGGACTTCAAAGTGGTCGCCATGATTAATTACGTCGTCCGCTCCGGCTTCGAGTACGAGCTCCATGAGGGCATCTTCGCCCATCTGGGATGACCCAATCAGAAATTGGCCCTTGCGCTGGAAGCTGTGCGAAACGGCCCCCGTCTGCGCCATATTACCTCCGTTATCGCCGAAGGCCTGGCGAATCTCCGCCGCCGCGCGGTTCTTATTATCTGTCGTGACTTCGACAATCAGTCCGACGCCGGCTGGACCGTAGCCCTCGTAGGTGATTTCTTCGTAGACGACGCCAGGGATTTCGCCGGTGCCCTTCTGGATGGCACGCTTGATGTTGTCCGCTGGCATATTGGCTCCGCGAGCCTTGTCGACCTGGGTGCGCAAGCGGGTGTTCGTCTCGGGATTACCACCGCCGGCCCGGGCCGCCAAGGTGATTTCCTTCGCTAAATTGGAAAAGATTTTCCCGCGTTTAGCGTCGATTACGGCTTTGTGCCGCTTCGTCGTGTGCCATTTACTATGACCAGACATGAGTAGTGGGGGTGAAAAATCAGCCTTTAGCTTTCTTGCCCGAAGGAGGGAGAATCACTTCGACGGCTTCATCTTTAGTAAGCCAAGCCTGCAGCATCGTCAACAGGTTCTGCACCGTCATATAAAGGGTCAACGCAGCCGGCATGGTGTAACAGATGACGGGGAAAAGCAGCGTCATCATCAGGAAAATCGTCTTCTGAGAGCTGTCTGCCGACGGATTGGGGGTCATCCGCATCGACTGCCACATGGTCAGACCCATCAGAATCGGCAGGATGTTTACGGGGATATTGGCGATATGGAACAAGGTGTCGGGCGCCGAAAGGTCGGAAACCCATAGAAACGAATGCAGCCGTAATTCCACGGTAGTCTGGAAAGCCGTATAGAGACCGAAGAAAATCGGCATCTGGAT
>JBAXRS010000012.1:0-34419 GCA_037131085.1 Verrucomicrobiota bacterium
GGGGTCGGGGGTCAGGACCAGTTCGAAACGGCTGCGGTCTCGGGCATAAACGACGTAGGTAATTGTACTGGCTTCCTTCACGTCGGCGCCGGCGAACCGGCGGGCCTGAGCCTTGAAGGCGTCCAGGTCGGCGGAAGGGAAGCGGAACGTTCCCGTGCCGGTATTGGCGTCAAGGTCATGGATCTCCGTGATATCGGTGCTGCCGGCCGGCAGGAGTTCAGGTACCCATCCGCGTTCGATTTCACCGGCGAGGCGGGCGGCCGGGAGGTTTGCGTAATAAGAGGATTGTATCTCCGGGTCTAAGCTTCCGATGGCCTTGAAGGCGATGAATGCGATTATGAAGGTACCTAAGGCCAACAGGATCAGCCGGCTGATGCCAAGGGGTCGTTTGTGCGTCGTATCATTCATCGGTGGGCTTGTTTCCATTTGGGATAATCCTGGGCGAGGAGGCTCGCGGGCCATTCGCCATACCAGCCGTAGCCGTTACGCCGCTCATAGCCGATCTCGGCAATCGTGGCCTTGGGCTTGCCGTCGCGGTCGCAGAAATAGGGAAGTCCGGTCTTTAGATCGTAATAACGAGCCCACACCGGCGGGGCCTTGGGGTCGGGTACGGCGACGATGTTCTTGCCTGTCGGGGATTTCGAGTCGACGAGATCATCAATGCGAAGGCCGGTGATTTTATGGGCCTCGAGCCAGTCGATGGAGCCTTCGATGGCGGCCTTGATTTCAGCGGTAGGTTTTTCAAGGCTCATCAACAAGCGAATCATGCCGACGGATTCAGCTCCGCAGAAAGAGGGTAACTCGTAGGTACGGGCCCCGGCTGGAGCGAGAGTCACTTCATGGTGTTGCTGACACCAGACGGTGGGTTTGCCGTCCACGATGATCTGGCTTTTCAATATGCAGGCCACGCCTTTGGCGAAGGCTTCACGGGCCGCGCCTTTTTGTTTTTCATCGACGAAACCATAGCGTTGTTCGGTGGCGACTTCGCGGAGAAAATTCATGAGTCGTACCATGGCGCCGTCGTTGAAGGTGATATGTTGGTTGTAAGTCCCGCTGAGCGGGAAGTATTGGGGCCAGCCGCCGTTCGCGTATTGCGCCAACAAGATGTGCGCTAAACCACGCTCGAAGGCATCGCGATATTTTTTCTCCTGCGTGGCGTTGAAGCTTCGGGCCAAAAACCGCAGCTCGTCCGTGGTAGCGCTGTTATCGAAAGTGCCTTTCAGGGTTTTAGGATCGCCCGTGAAAGGCTCGCTGACCGTGTCGATGTTCTTCGGCCAGCCACCGGCTTCAGCTTGATAGGAAAGGATGACGTCGGCCATCTGCCGCCCTTCGGCACTGGCATACCACGCATCGGTTTTCTTGAGAAAATGAACGGCCTTTTCGGCGGCGCGACCGTGACAGGTGATAAGAATAGCCAGGATAAGCAGAGCGGGGCGCATGGATCGCGAAGGGGTAGGGGTAGGTATAGAGGGATAGGGGGATGGCCGAAGGAGTAAATGTAGGAAAGCGCTTCGGCTGTTGCGGTTGTCTTATTTGGATTATTCCGCTCATGTAAGTGGGTGTCGTCGTCCTTCGTCCTAATTCTCGCCTCCGCCTCGCCGCGGCGGACGGAGCTGCTTCGAGAGGGCAGCATCCCGCATCGTATCGTGGTGGCGGCGGTGACCGAGCATGAGGATGCCGCGACCGATCCGCGTGAGATGGTATTGCACAACGCCCGCCTGAAAGCCGCTGCCGTCTCTCGACTTCATCCGACGGCGCTGGTCTTAGGGGCGGATACGACGGTCGCGCTCGGCGATCGGGCCTTGAATAAGCCGGCTGACTTAGCGGAATCCCGCGCGATGTTACGGAGTCTCTCCGGCCTCGAACATACCGTCCATACGGGCGTCTGTCTGTTGTGTCCGACGCTTGGTCTTGATGAGGCGCATGATGTCACGGCTTGGGTTAAGTTCAAAACCCTCACCGAGGATGATATCACCCGCTACCAGGCTTTGGTGAACACTTTGGACAAGGCCGGCGCCTATGGCATTCAGGAAGGCAAGGAGATCATCATCGAATCCTTCCAAGCCCCGATCTCGACCATCATGGGCCTACCGGTCGAATTCGTAAAAGCTCGTCTCGCCGCTCTGGGTGTCCTCGAAAGGCTCACCGCATGAAGGCCTGGTTGCTACTCCTGCCGACCGTGGTGCTCGCGCAGGCTCCCGCCGTCAGTGGCGATGCCGAAATTTCTGGTATGATTGGCGGTAAGCCGCTCTTGATCCGTACGACGAGCCGTCTCGCCGGTGCCATCGATTCCGTCAAATGGGCTGGCGTTGAGTTCATCGACTCGCACGACCACGGCCGTCAACTCCAGTCGGCGCTTAATGCCGATGTCGACGGCGCCTTCCATGTCGAATGCTACAACCCGACCGAGGCCGGCTCGGTCGTCGATGCGCTCGGCCCGACGTCGACCAGCGAGCTGCAAGCGCTGACAATCAAGGATGGCGTATTATCCACGCGCACGCGCATGGCTTACTGGCTTGCCCCAGGGATGAAGTCCCACGGACAGTCGGCGCAGAATCGCGCTTTGGTTTCGAATCATCTTCTTACCAAACAGGTCCGTATCGGGCGGGCTGGCATGGATCATGTGCTCGATTACAGGGTCACGTTTAATGTGCCGGCCGATCGTCCGCATAAGACCCTCCAGTTCGAAGCGCTGACGGCTTATATGCCCGCGACTTTCAGTCGCGAATTGAGGTTCGATGCGAAGACCTCGACCTTGGTTGCGTTGCCCCGGGCCGACGGTGAGATCCTTGACCCGGTCGTGCTGGCGACGGCTTCGGGTTCCCATGCCATGGGAATTTTCACACCGGATAAGGCGCCCCGCGGTCAGCCACCGGTCGGTTATGGTCGCTTCAGTTTCGCGGCCGACCAGGTTGTGAAGTGGAATTGCGTCTTCCGGCTCAATCAATCGGAGCCGCTCCGCGCCGGCGATTATTCTTATCAGTTATATGTGGTTTTAGGCTCGCAGGAAGATTGTCGGGCGGCCTTGGCGGCGTTGACGAAAGAGTTCGCGGGCCGATAATCGTATTTTCCGACGCTTGAAGTCCGGGGCGGGGTGCTTAGGTTCGAGACCGTGCGCGACGACCAGTCCATTGATCTCCAAGCCGCCTTCCTTGCGGCCGGGATTTCTGTGTGCCTACACCTCGTTTTGATCTGGCTCCTACCGTCGGTCTTTCACCAGCCGGTCTTGGTGGTGCATCCTGTCCAGATCTTGACGGCCCCCGTTCCGTTTGCCGAAACCCGTTTGCCGCCGATCCTGCGTTACGCGGAGACTAATAGTGCGGCGAATCGCGCCCAGCCTCTGGTCGCTCCCTTTGTCGCGTCGCGTAACCAAGTCGCCGCTCAGCCCGTGCCTGAAAAGACGCCAACCAAATCATCCTTACCAAAATCACTTGGCACCGAGAATATGATCCGGGTGGCCCAAGGTAAACCGCGCTCGATTGATTCGCCCGAATCGGTTTCGGCGGATGGGCAGGCCGGGACGGCTTCGGCCGCGGTCGGCCCCATGCCTGGCAAACCCGTCGAGGCCAAGCCGCTCGCTCCACCTTCCGCGACGCCCCGCGACCTGGAGCGGCCCAAGGCCACCGTGCCTTCGGGTACGACGGGCCTTATTTTGAAGAATAATATCGGGGTCGGGCGGGCGGGGGTCATCGCCATCGACGCCCGTTTCAGTATCTATGGCGATTATACCCAACGGATGATGGAGGCCATCCAGTCCAGCTGGTGGGACATCGTTGATCGCTCACGTTTCGAGACCATGGCGCAAGGTCGGGTCATGGTGCGTTTCAAACTACATCGCGATGGCACTGTCACCGATACCCAGATCCTTTGGAAAGACGTGTCTAACATCATGGCCTTTGCTTGCAAAGATTCGGTCATGGCGCCGGCTCCCTTTGATGCTTGGCGCCCAGATATGGTCGCCCTCTTCGGCGAAGAGGATACGGTGACCATCAGTTTTCATTACCGCTGATGTGTGCCGCCCCCTTTGATTGGATTCCCTTTGGACGTGGCGTGCGTGTGGTGCAGCAGCACGAGTGCGGCTTGTTCGCGGTCGAAAAACCTGACGGTATCCTGGCGCATCCTAATCCGAATGAGGCGAACGAGAAAGGCACCGTATTGATCGAAGGTAATTATTCGCACGAAGAAGAAGCTTTTCATATCCGCGACGGCAAGGGGGGCATCCGGCGCGTGTATCTGCTCAACCGGCTCGATTCTCCGACCAGCGGCGTGCTCTTGCTCGCACTGGACGAAGCTTTGGCGGAGGTCGTTCGTAAACTTTTTGCCACATCGAAAGTTTCCAAGAAATATATCGCCTTGGTCAAAGGCCGGGGGCTGCGGACCCCCCGCGGCACCTGGCAGGATATGTTGGTGAAGTCCAAGGGGCCCGGAAACAGCGTGCGTTCAGGCATCGCCAGCGGCGACGGCTTGGCCGCGATCACGATGTACCAATGGGAGCGGGCGGCCGGGGAGGATATCCCGCTGTCATTGATCCGGCTGGAGCCCCGCACGGGACGCACGCACCAGCTGCGCGTCCAGACATCCCAGCATGGCCATCCGATCCTCGGCGACCGCACTTATGGCGATTTTGATTTCAATAAGACCATCGGTAGCGCCCGAGGCTTTAAACGCCTCTTCTTGCACGCGATGAGTACTGAGCTGACTTTCGCATGGCAGAGTAAGGAAATCCATTTCAGCGCGACCGCGCCAATGCCTAAGGAATTTGAGAAAGCGTTGGGTGGCCCGGAGAAAGGTCCAAGCAAGGGTGGTTCGGGTCCGCGGCGCGATACTGGTACGCCTATCTCGCCCCGCTTAAGGATCAGGCTTTGAGGATGGGGACCGCACCACGCGAGGTCTTCAGGTGTGCGTATTCTATTCTTAGGTAGGGACGGCTCTCCGAGCCGTCCGTTAGCTGGCAGGTATGCGGATATCAATCGGGGCAACGGCGGGCTCGGAGAGCCCGCCCTACCTGAAGCATCTGTTAGGGCTGACCACCCTTGGTCAGCCGCGGTTGAGCGAGGGCGCTCAACCCTCCCCGAGAGACGACGGATGCGATATCATCGCATCGCACCCTTGAGGCAGCCGAACATGGGCGCTGATATCTTTATTTTGCGTGCCAGACCTTCTTGAGCATGGCCACGGTTTCGGGGTCGTGTTGCTCAAGCTCCTTGCGATTGAACGGGAACATATCGTTTTCGCCGAAGAACGCTTCGCTGGTTTCGGCGAAGAATTCATGCGGGTTGGTCATGGCATACGCTTTGACGTTGGGGGTGATCTTACCCTGCCAGTTTTTACGCGAAACTTTGTCATAGGATTTATTGGCTACCGCGCGCTCGAAGCAGGCCTTGATGTCCGGCTGATTGGCCCCGAGGACGCGGTCGTGGTAGCCGTGGGCGAGCTCGTGCAAGGCCAGCATCGGCATCCGTAATACTTCTTTGTCGAGAATATCGAAGTTGGTGAACTCGACGCCCTTGGCCATGGCGGGGTCGCGGCCGTTTTTCTTGAGCCAGTCGGCCCCGGGATGGTATTCGGCGCGTTGCGGAATCTTGGGGTAGGGGGGCGAAATCCACAGAGGGATTTTCCGTAGTTCGGTGACGGCCGCGGCCGGCACGACGCGAACGATTTCGACCAGTTGTTGGGCGACTAGTGACAAGCGGACCTCGGTGAGGGTTTTCTTTTCCGGCGTCAGGAGTTCGCTGCGGACATGGACGGCCCAGCCTTGCAGGTCGCATACTTCATAACTCGGGGCGGAGGGAGCTTCGGCGGCGGCAAGACTGGCCGATAGCAGAAGCCACACCGCGATTTTACCGATCATGGTTGCTCGGAAGGGTCGTAGAGACCTTGGCGGATGACGTAGCGGATGACCCCAGCCACGTCGTGCACGCCGAGCTTGCGCATGAGATTGGTGCGATGATTTTCGACCGTCTTGGCACTGATGTTAAGCCGGTTCGCGACTTCTTTGCTGGAATGACTTTGGGCCAAGAGCACAGCGATTTCGCGTTCGCGGCCAGAAAGCGCCCCGCCTTTTTCATCGACCTGACTCTCGGAGGATTGTTGGGCGTCGATGATGGCTTTGTGGTAGGAGGGGGTGAACCAATTCTTACCTTCAGCGACCGCGTCGAGCGCTTCGCGTAGTTCCGAGAGCGGAGAGCTCTTGTTCACGAAGCCGCAGACCCCTTCTTGAAGAAGCCCGTGGGCAAGTTGCTTTGCCGTCTTGGCGGAAAAAATTAGCACCCGCAGGGCGGGCAACGTGTGGTGTAGCCGGCGCAGGACTTCGATGCCGCTAATGCCTGGGAGCAGGATATCGAGGATGAGCACATCGGGTTTAAATTTAAGCACCAACGCGACACCCTCGGCGCCATCGGCCGTCGAACCGACTGCCGAGTATTTGCCGCGCGATTCAAGCATTTCCATAACAAGCTCCCGAATCGCGGTCTGATCCTCGATGACCACCACGGTCTTTTTCGGAGCTGGGGAAGGCTTCATGGGGTCAGCATGCCCTATTCCCGACAGGGTGAAAGGGTTAAAGTTTTGCCCCCCTAGGCCGCATCGCCCGAGGGGTCGACCAGCCCCTGTCGGATGACGAAGCGAACCAACCCGGCCACGTCGCGTAC
Source organism: Verrucomicrobiota bacterium (assembly GCA_037131085.1). Classification (GTDB taxonomy): domain Bacteria; phylum Verrucomicrobiota; class Verrucomicrobiia; order Opitutales; family UBA953; genus UBA953. The sequence goes on from JBAXRS010000012.1 coordinate 6,651, forward strand.
GCCCAGTTTGCGCATCAGATTGGCCCGGTGGTTCTCGGCCGTCTTGATACTGATCTGCAGTTGGCCGGCGACTTCCTTGCTGCTATAGCTCTTGGCGATGAGGACGGCAATCTCGCGTTCGCGCGGCGTTAACTGATCCAACATATTATCAGCGTGATTGACCGGGGTGGCCAGCGCTTCGCGGACCGTACGGTCGAAGTTTTCGCTAAACCAAGGTTGGCCATTGGCAAGGGCATCCACGGCCTTGCGGAATTCAGAGAGTGGGTCGGTCTTGTGCACAAAGCCGTGGATGCCTTCTTGAACCAGCGCACGAATAATGTGCGGTTCTTTTTTTCCCGAAAAAATTAGGACCTTCATGAAGGGCAAGCCACGACTGAGTCGGCGTAGTACCTCGATACCGCTGAGGCCAGGCATAATCACGTCGAGCACCAGTAAGTCTGGACGTAAGTCCAAGGCCATTTCGATACCGGTTTTTCCATCGGCGGCTTGGCCGACGACGGTATAGCGTCCGTGTTTGGAAATAAGTTCTGCGAGCATATCGCAAATTGCCGACTGATCTTCGATGATGACTACGGTTAACTTAGAGGCTGGGGTTTTAGGCTTAGCTAAGCTCGCATCTTTACGAAGAGGGGTACGTAAAGCCGTAGGTTGGGAGATACGGATTTTTAGGAGCGAGGTTTTCATGGTTAAGTTGCTTGGGGTATTTCCTGCGTTGATGGGTAATACTCAATTAAAAGACGCTAAGGTTCTTTACTCATGAAGACACATCCCGGTTGGGCACTTTTGTTGGTCTTGACCTTACTGAGCGGGCTATTTTTTACTGTCATAGCATTATCTTCAGGGATTGTAGTGAGTAGCCGAGAGGCCGCCATCAGCCGTCATTTACGGATTTTACGAATGGGAGCCGAAGCGGCAGCGTTGCGCGGGGTGGGGGAGCTGCAAGGGCAGGTCGGGGGGGATGATGCGCTGACCTTTGATGATTTAACGGTAGGGTTGTGTTTCAAACATCGCGAAGGTCGGAATAAATTGAGCGGGGAATTCGTCGCGGAGACTGGCCGACTAAGTTGGCGCATCGAGGACCTGTCCCTGAAATATGATGTCGCCGCTGGCCTCTCGGCACCGTTCCAATCATCGGCTTGGGCGAAGACGTCAGCGGGTCGACAAAAACTTTGGCTGAGCGCGCCGGACTTAAAACTTAATAGTTTGGCCAGACAGGCCTTGGCGCTGGGTGATCACGATTTGTTTTATTACCACGCGGGTTGGACGGAAAAACTGGGAGTAAGCTGGGGAGTGCGGGGGCTTTTGACTAATCCGATTGATGGCGGCTTTAAGCATAACCTTTCAAGCCCGTTGGTCTTGAAATCGGTGCTGGGTCAGCGATTGGCAGATACTTTATTAGCGACGTCGGTCCAGCGTTCACCGTCACTGGGCTCAGCGCTCCAATATGAGAAAGAAGGCGCTCGACTGCACACGAACGCGCCGATGTTAACGGATTTTAGACTGAGCCTGGGGTTTTTCAATTCACGGAGCGACGGAAGGCATCGACTTCGTTTTCATGGGACAATGGTTTGGTGGAATCCTTCGTCATCCCCAGTTCTGGCGAATTCAGCTCACCGATTATTTCTGGTCGAAATTCAGGGAGCGCCTGAAGTCACCATTAAAAATCTGAACTCGACCGCAACTTTTACGACCGCGCTCGATGATTGTCCGCAATTCGACTTGGGTGTCATTGAGCAGCGCTTACGGGAACAGGGCCTATGGCTTTGGGCGGAAATCGGCGACGCTTCGCTTTACGGCATGGAGCGTCGCGGACTATTGCCAGGGGAGGTTTTCGCGTTAATCACGCCGAATCCAACCTCGCAGCCTCAGGGCTTAGCGCGGATTCTGACTCGCACGACGTGGAAGATGGATACGACGGTCCATGGTCCCACTTGGCGGAGGCCTTCGGTAACGGTTTTTCAGCCAACAGATAAGATTGAAATAACGATACGGTTTCCCGAAAAGCTCTCCCTCCGTTTTAGACCAGCTACCGTGGAGGCCGATCGAGATACGTTGATTTCGAACTATCCTTCGGGAGCAATGATCACGCTCGAAAATATCCCCATGCCAGATTTTCGTATCCTGACGACCGGGGCGGATTATTCCCGCGAGGATAGTTCGAGTTATGTGATCGGAGAAAGAAGGGCTTGTCTGCGACTGCGCCTACGCAATGAGGAGCTGGCGGAATTATTCAGTCGGGCCCATAGTCACGACTTGCTGAAAACCTATTGGAACCTGGACGACCCCTTGGATGCCGCGGATTGGGCAGTAGATAATCCCTTATTGTCCATCTTAGATGAGGGCGACTTTGCCCAGAGTCCGGCTGAAGGGGTGTTTTGGGATACTGATGCGAATGCGCATGATGCCGAAAACGCCGGTGCGTTTACGGGGGCTCGAGTCCGCGAGTTCATCTTGCCGCCACTCATTTCGACGGCGGCGCTAAGGCATTTGGAGGCGCCCGCTGGCCGGGACTGGTTCGAGTGGATAGACAAGGGCTTTTTCTCGGCGCCGCTTTCCGAACCTGAGTCTGGAGTTTTTTCACATAACCCGCGTCTGGTGCCTTGGGTTTCGGGAACGTCGTTCGATGAGGGAAACGCCGCCGAGAAACTCGCTCTGCGAGGCGTATTTAATATCAACAGTTCGGAAGTGGCCGCCTGGGTTGCTTTCTTAAGTTCCGCGCATTTCCTCTGGCAGGCGGAAGCGGGCGGCCCACAGCTAGCAGGCCAACTGGCTGGAAATATTTTCTTCAACCAGCCCAGTGGTGCTCAATTGGCTAAATGGGCGGCCGTAAATCCGATCGATCTCAGCCGCGAGAAACTTGGAAGTCTGCGCTTTGAAGATTTGACTAACGTGAGCATGCAGCAATCAGCCCGTTGCCTGACCGCGGCCGAGATAAAGATGCTGGCGACTAAAATCGTAGAATTACAAACGAGCTGCGGCTGGCCGTTCTCATCGCTTAAAGCTTGGGCGGAGTCCGGCCTGCTCGAGCAAGCAATCAAGCAAGCTGACCTCAATACCTTCTTGGGTTCGGAGTTGCTTCACTCGCCTTTGAGTTTGAAAGCGGATGCGATGTTAGAGGCTTTGGCTCCAATGGTTTCCGTGCGCGGGGATACTTTTAGGGTGATCGGGCGTGCGGAATTATCGGGGGTGAGTCAGGGTGGGGCTTGCGAGGTTGAATGGATCGTCCAACGCATACCCGAGGCCCATTCGCAGGCCACGTTGGGTCGGCAGTTCAGGATAATTTCTACCCGAATTCGTAACCTGTAAAGCGTGTGGGGGCTTGACTGGCAGAGGAAAGGCTTAAAATTACTCCTATGTACGAATCCAATCCCTTCATCGTCGCTGACGCTCCCGCCGCTGACCGTGCGGCCTTCTACCGTCGCACCTACGCTCACGTAGCCGGTGCTTTCGCCGCTTTCGGAGCCTTGCTCTTCTTTTTCTTCGCTTCCGGCATCGCCGATACCGTGATGACGGGCCTGGGCTCGATGTTGAAGTCGATGGGCGGCTTCGCTTGGTTGATCGTGATGCTGGCTTTCTGGGGAGGTACCTATGCGGCCCAGTCTCTGGCCGCTAATCGTGCTTCCCGGGGTGCCCAATACGCCGGCCTTGGTCTTTACGTGGTACTCGAGGCTCTGATCTTCATCCCGCTGATTTGGATGGTCTCCCTCAAGACCCAAGGCAACCCCGCCCAAATCCTCCTGCCAGCCTGCGGCGTCACCGCCGCCTTGGTCGTCGGTCTTTCGGTCGCCGTCTTCTTCACTGGCGTAGACTTCTCTTTCCTGCGCGTGGCCATCGTCATCGGTTCAATCTGCGCCCTCGGTGCCGTCATTGTCTTTTCTCTTATGGGCATCAACCCGGGCACTTGGTTCGCTTTGGCGATGATCGTTCTGATGGCCACCGTCATCCTTTATCAGACCTGGATGATTAAGGATTCTTGTGAGACCGACCAGCATGTGTTCGCGGCCTTCATTCTCTTTTCGGCTTTCGTGACGCTGCTTTGGTACGTCATCTCCTTCTTCCTTGGTCGTCGCGAAGACTGATTGTTTTTAAAAGCGACTTCTTAGGGCTTTCCGGTGTTACATTGGGGAGCCCTTTTTATTTATGCACCGTTGCTTCCTTCTCGGCCTTGCCCTCTTCGGCGCGGTTTCCTTGTCGGCCCAGGCGAAGTCCCGGGACGTCTTGACGGCGAAAGCCCCGGATGGGTTGGTCGAAAAGACTTGGACGGTCGATGGCGTGAAGCGGACGGCTTTGTTACGGGTGCCGGCGAGCGTTGCGGGGCAGGTGGCCGTGGTTTTCTGTTGGCATGGGCATGGCGGCCGCTCCACGGCGGCAGCGGGCAAGTGGGGTTATGACTTCGCCGACACGTCTTCACTCCTCGTCTTTCCTCAAGGCCTGCCTACGGTCTCGCCGCTGGTCGATAAGGAAGGGCGCCTGCCTGGGTGGCAGACGACTGTAGGCAGCGAGGGCGATCGCGATATCCATCTCTTCGATGCCATCCTCGCCGACCTAAAGAAGCAGTATCCCGTGGATGAACGGCGGATCTTTTCGATGGGCCATTCCAACGGCGCGGCTTTCAGTTATTTACTCTGGCAAGCACGGCCCATGATTGTAGCCGCGATCGGATCGGTGGCTGGCGGTTTGCGGGGCGACGTCAAGGGGTTGCCACCGATGCCGGTCATTCATATCGCCGGCGAGAAGGATCCCATCGTCAAGTTCGCCTGGCAGCTGGCGACTTTCGCGGCCGTGCGTAAGTTCAACGGTTGTGCCGAAGAGGCTAAGCCCTGGGCCAAGGCTGGCGTGATCGAAGCGACAATCTATGCGTCGACGAAAGGCGCCCCGTTGGTGACCGCCATCCATGGCGGCGGCCATGAATATCCCAAAGGCGCGACCGAACTCATCGTCCGGTTCTTCAAAGAAAATCCTAAGCCTACGAAGTGATCAGCGCCCGATAGCGCTCGAGGTGATCGCAAGATCATCGAGGTAGAATTCGGTCTTCTCGTTGGCATTGCTGATGAACCCGACCCAATTAAGGGCGGGAAGCGTCTTGCTCCGGAAAGGTAGGTCTTTGACTTCTTGGGTGGCTTGGCCTTGGGGCGTGATTCGAATAGTCCAGCGGCCTGGAGCGGTGGGGCCGACTTCGGCAATCATTTCGATGTGCACCCATGTCTGGAAGGGAAAATTCAGGTTCAAGCCTTTGGCGCCGGTGAGTTTGCCATCGCGAATCTGCAGGATCGGGCCGCTGCTATAGGGATTACCTTTGCTCCGCCATTCATGACCGAAGATCGCCTTTGGTTCCAGGTAGAGGTCAAAACTCACCATTGTTGTGCCGCTGGTATGGTTGGGGTCGAAAGCTAACATCGGATAATAAGAAGCCGGGAGGCCAGGGGCATCTTGGAAAAGCAGCGATTGCTGCCCTTCGGACTTCTTGGCGCGGGTGAGCGTGAGGGCGTCGCCTAAGCCCTTGCTGGGTTTTCCAGGGGCGGAGCTCTGGGCTGTAAGCGACGGATGCGATGCCGGGAAGGGGTGCTTACTGTCGAGGATACGACCTTCAAAATTCTGGCGAATATTCACCGATGGTGCTTCCGGTCGAGCGGGGCGTGGGGTGATTTGCCGTTCGAACGTTTGGGCGAGCTTGAGCCACGCGGGGTCATCGTGCCGGACGCCCATGGTTGAGACATCGATTGAGGCGATGCCCATGGCAAGCGCTGGTGATCCCGCTTTCAGGCGAAAATCATGAGCGGATGGGTTTTCAAAAAGCGGATCGGCGATGGCGGAGCCAAGGTCTTGACCGCTTTGTTGCCAGGCCGCCATAGTCTGGGACTTAAGTGGGAAGGTGACGGGGCGGAGCGAGTAGTCCCAATAAAGATTATTCCGGAGGAGGAAGTTCTGCGACGTCCCCGTCCAGACTCCGCCTAACATCTCCCCGCGATCGAAGACGACGATGTTCTTTTCAAAAGTAAAAGAGAGATGTTCCTCGGCTCGCGAGCGCTTCACCTGACGCTCTTCCGAGAAAGCGAACACGTTATTCCGGATGATGTTGTCCTTACCGTAGTGTTGGTGGAAGCCGCCATCGGTAGTTTCGTAGGTCACGTTGCCTTCCATCGTGATGCCCGTGCTACCTTCGTCGGTGTAAAGCCCCCAGCCGCCGTAAGTGAGGCAAGTCACGTCATGGATGAGATTATGGCTGACCGAGGTGCCCTCGGATGGCCCGAGGGTGTAGACGCCGCCCATGTCGCTGAGTAGGCCTTTGCCAAGGTGGTGAAGATGGTTCCGTTCGACCGTGTTGCGTTTGGCGTTGCTGGGCGCGTAGCCCCAGCGCCATCCGACCGAAATCGCGGAGTAGAATAGGTCGGAGATTTCGTTGTGCGTCACGACGTTGTCGGACGAAGAGCCGATCCAGATGCCCACCGCGCAAGGAAAGCTCAGGCCGCCGTCGCGAATGATATTGTTGTCGATTCGGTTATGGCTGACATGGTTTTCAGGCAGCGTCTCATCGGCGAGCGTGCCGACCTTGATGCCACCGGCGCCCATGTCGGTAATGAGGCATTTTTCGATGGCGATCTCGCGGCTGCCTTGACGAAGGGAGAAGCCGTAGCTGGCAAAATGGGAAAGTTCGCAGCCGACGAAACTGATCTGAGACGCTTGCTCTAAGGTGATTACACCGTCGACAGTTCGCACGGCGGCTTGGTTAGGTTCGGCGACCGCGAGCGAGGCGACACCTTTGGCGTGGCGGAAACAGATATTCTTAAAGGCTAAGTCGTGCACTTTATGCGATCCCGTGCCGGTGAAAGTGATCAGCTTATCGACGACAGGGAAAGTGGCGACGGCGGTATCGATGGATTCACCCGGCCGCGGCAGGTAGGTCAGCAAGCCTTGGCGGCTGAGGAACCATTCGCCGGGCTCGTCGAGGAGTGAAAGCAGATTCTCGATGACGACTCCGGTGTGGTGGTCGAAGCGTGTATTGGTCTTCAGGGCGGACCCCCGAATCGTCAAGGTCCCTTGGGCGGAATCGACTTCTTCGACGCGACGCCGGGTACTGTCCCACTTATGATAGAAAGTAATGACAGCATCTTGGGCTTCGTTTTTTTTGACTTCGCCGAAGGCCGCGAGTTCCTTAGGGTCGAGACGAAGCTTTTGTTCGTATAGGGTGGCGGCGCCTTTGGCACCGGTGAGTGGGCTTTCTTCTTCGACGTTGCGGAGAAAATGGTAGCCCGGATCAGAAGTGCGCGCTCGGGTGGCTCGACGATCTCCGACCCAGAGTTGTTCGAAGCGTTCGGTGTTGGCCGGAAGGCTCAAGGTCCACCGTCCATTTCCCGAACTTTCGAAGGGCGGTAGGCTTTGGCCGCCGGAAAAGACGACCGTGGCGCCAGGGGCGGCGGCATAGGTCACCGATTTGCCGGCCTCTCCTGAGTCTTCCGCCGTGAAAGCTACCGCCTCGGCGAGGCGATAGGTGCCGGAGGCGAAGATAACCTCGACGGCTTCGGTGAAAGGGCGAGGAAGCCTGCGTAGGGCCAACCGTGCACCATTGAGTGAAGCCAGAGGGCCATCGGTGTGGCCGGAGTTGACGGTTTCCAAGTTGCCGGACCAAGCATTATTACCTTCTGGGCTGACAAAAATCTTCAGAGCCCAAGCGTTCAATGGCAGCAAGCAGAGACTAACGAATAGCAGACGCACAAGTGGCATATAGATTGTCGGACAAGAGAGGTCGGGGGTGGTTCCTTCAAACCTTTCTGGCGACGTAAAAACGGGTTTCGCCGGCGAAATCTCGGGCAGCTTTGCTATCCATGGCCACCTCAGTGCTTAAGGGCGAGGTAAGCGTCTTGAAGCCGCAGTGCTCAAGCTCCGCATAAGTTTCCTGCTCCGTACTGCTGTGCATGAAAACGGGCGAAGTTTCGGTTTCGTGCCAACAATCGCCCGCTATGCCGTCGGTCGGTAAAGTCTGATCTTTCCAAAACATGGCATTTTTACCTTTTTCGCGATCAGGTGCGGTGAAGATCAGCACTCCCTGCGCACGGAGCACACGATGAATCGAACGAAGGGCGGCTAAGCGGGCGGCGCGATCTGGCAGGCACATCAGGCCGTTAAAGGCATAGATGACGCCGTCAAAACTGGCATCCGAATATGTCAACGCGGTGGCATCTTGTTGGGTAACGAGCGCGACCCAGGCGGGGTTGGCCTCGGCAAGTACCCCGCGAGTGATCGAGACCATGGCTTCGGAAAAATCGGTCAAACGCAGACCCGTGTAGCCCAATTTAAGCATCCCCAAGCCAGCCCGACCGCCCCCACAACCGACTTCAAGTAAATCGTCCGTCAGGGCGAAGTATCGTTGAATCATGATACGCTCAGATTCCCAAAGACCGATTTGGGTCGCCGTGCGTGCGTACATCAAGGCTGTCTTAGGTTCGCGCCAGTGTGCTTTGGGGTCCCGGTGCATAGAAGTAAGCAACCGATTCTTGCCACGGAGGCAATCGCAGGAAATATAGCCACATGTCCCGACTATTGCTCATGATGGGTGCCGTACTTCTGGCGGCATGCGATGCTCGCCCTCCGGTCGCCCCGCTTTCGGCAGGTGCCGAAGCCGAAATGGAAGTGTTGTTTCCTGTGCGGGTCGGCATGGTAGCAATCAATCTTCGCCTCGCGGCGACCGAACTGGAAAAGGCCCGCGGACTGATGGGCACGCTGCAGCTTAAGGAGGGAGAGGGGATGGCCTTCTTTTATGAAGCTGACCAGCAGATGAGTTTCTGGATGAAAGATACGCCCTTGGACCTCGATATCGCTTTCGTCGCGGCGGACGGAAAGATTTTAGAGATCAAGACGATGAAGGCGGGCGATACCGAGACCACCGCTTCGACCTCGAATCAAGTCCGCTTCGCGGTCGAAATGAGTGCGCAATGGTTTAAGCGTTCCGGCATCAAGGTGGGCGACCGGCTCAACCCCGATGATCTCCGCCGCGGCCTGACCGCTCGTGGTTTTGTGGCGACCCGTTATATTCCTTGAGGCTTAAAGCGAACGCCAAAGAAGGACGAGCAGAGTGGCGAGTGCGAGGAGGCTGAGCCAAAACGCGACGGCGATTCTTTCGGACCGGGTGGTCAAGAAAAGTTTCATCTTACGGCGAAAGACGGGCGGCGGCGAGGCGGAGGAACGACGTCAAGCGCATTAAAAAGTAAGGTGAAGGCGAACCCTCGATGACGATGAGTGCGGTTTCCGCAGCCGCGATTTCTACGTCAAGCAGGCGGAACGATTCGCGCCATGTCTCTGGGGAGATTACCGTACGCGGATCGTGACCTTGGCGGAGTTTGCTCAGGAACGCAGGCCCTTGACGGTCGCGTTCGATCAGCATCGGTAAAGTCAGTTTGCCGCTGGCCGCATCGGTGCCGAGGGTCTTCCCGGCCTTGGAGCCGTCTTGGAGCAGGTCGATGAGGTCGTCGTAAATCTGATAGGCGATGCCCAGATGCCGCCCAAAGGTCCGGCAAGCTTCAATATGGACCGGTGGATGTTCGGCGAGGAGGGCGCCCGTAAAGCAGGCGGCTTCGAAGAGTTCGGCGGTCTTGAGGCGGATGTGCCGATAATAATCGGCCAGAGATAAGTCGTCTTGGCCGCGGGAAAAGGTTTGGCAGACCTCGCCGGAGCAGACTTCGCGGGAAGCGCGGGCGACGATGCCGCAGAGCTCGGGCGTGCGATGTTCGGCGGCCAGGACGAGTGCGTGCGCAAAGAGCGCATCGCCGAAAAGAACCGCCGCATGGGCACCGTGAGTACGGTTGGGCGTATCGGCCCCATGGCGTTGATCGGCGCCGTCGAGAACGTCGTCATGGACCAGTGTGGCCAGGTGGACAAGTTCGACGATACCTGCGCCCCGGACGAGTGCATCGCTGGGAGGGCCGCCCGCACCCGAGGCGAAAACCAACAAAGGGCGCAGACGTTTGCCGGGGTGAGCCAGCACCTCGCGTACCATGGGTCGCAATTCAGGTTCAAAAACGGACTCTTGGGCGTTAAGAAAAGTTTCTAACGCTTTAAAGTGTTCCTCGAGGCCTTCGTGAAGCGGGGTAGTCACGTCGCAAGTTGTGATGAATACCTAAAAGTCGCAAGCGAGGATGAGGTGATTTAGCCCGTGACACCCCGATTAAGGGATAAATTTAGTCTCCACCGTGATGGCCGTTTTACCGCTTTCGCATTCCGTGCATGGGGTGCGTTTATCTTCTAATTTACCTTTTTGGGCTTCGCGGGTAAAGCCCATTCCGCCACAGGTCTTACAGGTGACTTTCTCAAGCGTCGTGACGCTGTAGCTGGACCCTTGCAGGATCTCGGTGGCAAATTTTTGTAATGCCGCGGGCGAGTCTTCGAGCGGGGTACATTCCACGAAAGCATCGCGACGCATGGTCAGGTGTTTGCCGTCGAGGGGCGGGAATTTGGCCGTGAATTGGATCGAGACCATGCCCACATGCATGCCATTGGCTTTACCGGAACTACCAACGGCGACCGGGTGATCCAGCAATAGGATACAATAAGCATCGGTGGCGGCCGGAAGGCCGTCTTTGATCGAACCGACGGCTGGCCAGGAAGCTTTCACAAAATAGCGGTTATCGCCGAGGTCTTGGTGGACGACGTACGTGATTGTTGCGATATAACCTAAAGCTTTGCTGAAGCCAGCAGGCGAGCCGTCGACGATGTTCTGATTGGCGTAAGCGGAGTAGAGTCGTTGTAGTTCGCGGGTGGTTTCCGTGGCTTGCAGCTTATTCAGTTTTGCGAGCTGAAAGGTATGCGTTTCCTTGGCGACGGGTAATTGAGCTGGTCGGAAGGGCGTGATGATAGTGGCATCCTCGTCGGCTTTCGTGGCAGCGGTTTCGCTGGTAGGTTCGATGGCTTTCTTGGCGGCAGGTGCGGCCGTCTGGGCGGAGGCGTGGGTCATGAGACCGAACGCGACGAAGAGGAGGAGGGACCGGGTGATCATGGGGATAAATTAGTCGAGTGAACTCAAATCGCCTTCGGCAGGGGGTGGCGTGGATTTAGGTTTTGCGGTTACCGTTGAGGCGGCAGGCGAAATGGGGGTGGAAGGGCGGTCGTAACTCGAAGGGCGGTCGTCATCATCATCTCGATCATTATCATCATCATCGTCGATATCGTCGTCCTCTGGGTTAGGCTTATCACCGCGGGCGGTCCGTTTGCGACGGACGATTACCGAGCCGATGGAGACGGCGATCAGATAGAATCCAAAAAGAATCCCGGTCAGGACGCCCAACGAGATGGGCTCGCCGATGGGCGTGATGACGGCCACGACGATCAAGATGCCGAAGAGCATACCACGCCAGGAGCGAAGTAGGGTGCTGGGTCGGACTAACTCGAGCCACATCAAGATGATGAGCGCGAGGGGGAATTGGAAGGTTAGCCCCGTGAGCAAAGACATCATAATGACAAATCCGTAATAATCGGAGGCTTGCCAGATGACTTCCATTTTTAGCCCAGTCGCAAAGTGGTGCCAAATCTGGACTGACATCGGCGTGAGCCAAATGAAGGCCAAGGCGGCTCCCGCCAAGAAGAGGATAAGGGCGGCTACACAGAAAGGGATGAGGCCACGTTTTTCACGGTCGGAGAGGGCGGGCCCGACGAAGCGAACGACCTCGTAAAGGAAAACCGGAGAAGCCAAGGCGATGCCGACGCCGAAAGCGGCGTACATCAGGACGGACCAGACGCCGATGAACGTGAACTCTTTTAATTCTCCTAAGGCAGCGAGGCCGGGTTCGGCGGCGCCCAGGACCATGTGGAGGGGAGAGGTTTCCGGGTGCTTGGCCCATTCGAGCGGCATGCTCAGGAAGGCCGGAACTTTGTCGTAAAAGATTAGCGCCCCGAGCATGCCGACGGCGAACACGGCCATGACTCTGATTAATGAGATACGCAGGTCGTCCAGATGCTCGAGGAACGACATCTCGCTCCGGGGCTTGTTACGTCGAATAAGAGAGGCGAGCATGGGGTCAGTCCTTGAGGAGTAGGGCTTTGATGTCGTCGAGGCTGATCGCAGACGAAACCGAGTCTGATTCAGTCAGGAGCTTACGCAACATCTCAGACTTGGTCTTTTGGAGTTCCATGACCCGTTCTTCGATGGTTCCGGAAGCGATGAGTTTGATGCTCGTGACGGTCCGGGTCTGGCCGATGCGGTGGGCGCGGTCGGTGGCTTGGGCTTCGGCGGCCGGATTCCACCAGGGGTCGAAGTGGACGACGGTATCGGCCCCCGTGAGGTTAAGACCGGTGCCTCCGGCCTTCAGCGACATGAGCATGACGGGGATGGAAGGCGTGGAATTAAATTTATCGCAGACCCCTTGACGGTCCTTGGTGGAACCGTCGAGGTAGCAGTAGGGGATACCGCGATCTTCGAGCGACTTCTTAATTAATTGGAGGGCGGTGACGAAAGTGGAGAAGACCAGCATGCGGTGTTTCGCATCTTTGGATTCTTCGACCAGTTCCAAGAAAGCCTGGAGTTTAGCCGAATCGGTTTCCTCGAGTTTGGGGTCGAGGATGCGTGGGTCGGCGCAGATTTGGCGTAAGCGAAGAAGCTGATTGAAGGCCGCCATGCGGATGCGGGCTTCGCTGGCACCACCCATTTCCATTTCGAAGATTTCTTTCCGCGTCGACTCTTGGAACTGTGCGTAGATGGCGGACTGGTTTTCTTCGAAGTCGCAATAGACGATTTGTTCGATCTTGGGCGGCAGTTCGGGCGCCACGGCGACCTTGGAGCGTCGCAGAATGTAAGGGGCCGCCATTTGCAGCAGGCGGTCATCATGCCATTTACGATCCTCAGCGACTAGGCGTTCCTCGGGCTTGGGCAAGTAGCCGGGCATCAAGAAGCCGAAGAGAGAGCGAAGGTCTTCCAGCGAGTTTTCGACCGGCGTACCCGTGAGGATGTAGCGCCCTTTGGCGATCAGTTGCTTGACGGCCTTGGCGGCTTGGGCGCGGGCATTTTTGATGTTCTGACCTTCGTCGCAGACGGCGGCGCCCCAGGTGATCAGGGCGAAGGAGCCGATGTCGCGGGCCAAGGTGCCATAGGAAGTGATGACCAAATCAAACTTCTTCAGATAATCTTGTGAGGTGATGCGCGACTGGCCATGGTGGGCGAGGACTTTGAGGCCGGGGGTAAAGCGGCGGGCTTCGCGACGCCAGTTTTCGACCAAGGACGCCGGGCAGACGACGAGGCATGGTCCGTCGGCGGGTCGGTGGACGCGGAGGGCTTCCATGAACCCTAGAGCTTGGACGGTCTTGCCTAGGCCCATTTCATCGGCCAGCAGCCCACCCAAGGAATTATTATGAATATGCCAGAGCCAGGCCACGCCGACTTGCTGGTAGAGGCGCAGCATCTTCGTGAGCTCTTCGCGCACGGGTGCCGGCTGGAGCTTAGATAAGTTTCGGATCGCCGAAGAACGTTGGCTCCAGGTTTCGGGCGGCGCGAAGGCGGCTTGAAGCTCTTCCGCGATGGCATCGGCGCTGGCGAGGTCGGCATACCCGATCTTGAGATTCAGGTCCAGATCCACGTCTCTCTTCGATTCACCGGTGATGCGGCGTTGGGCGTTGCGGATCGAATCCATCAACTCGGGCGTGATCAGGCGCGGACCGCGATCGGTATAGAAGAACATCCGGCCGCTGGCCAAAGCCTCTTGGACGACCTTGGAAGATTTGCCTTCGGGGTCGATGCCGATGGCGAAACGGAAGCCATCCTTTTCTTCGGCCGCATCACATTTCGCCTTGGCTAAATCGACGTTACGGAGGGAGTGCGAAAGATTATGGGTGAAGTACGCATCGTTCTGTTCGATGAGTAGCTTATGGTGGCGGGCGAGGAAGTTGAGGACTTGAATCGTGCCCGCGAGGTACCACTCGCGCGTCGTCGTCTCGAGCGTAAAGCCGCTGCGCGAAAGCACATCGCGGAGTTCGGCGACCGGGCCGGAAGATTGTTGGGGCAGGCGGATGCGCAGCCATTTCATCGAGCCATCGACCCAAGGGCGATCCTCGCGGCCGCTATCCTGGGAGCGCACTTCCTGTTCGTCGTTATTATCATCGACCGGATCGCCGGAAGCGGTCGTCTGGGGTGTCGATTCAGGCTCGTCGAGGTGTTCGTGTACTTTCTCGAGATTATCGCCGGTCCATTTCAAAGGGGTTTCGGGCGCATTAGCCATCCGGAAGACCGTGAGACCTTTGCCGACGGAAAGCAGTTGGCGTAAGTGGCGCCGGGTCAGGGGGAGGATGCCTTGAAGTTTGCCGTGGCAGAGGTTTTCCAAGATGGCCAAGAAGAACACCGTGTCGGGTTCCATGGTCCAGGCTTTGCTGCGGTCGAGATTTTCTGGGGCGACTTGCACGTCATCGACGCGCAGTTCGAGGCGACAGATGATTTCATCGCGTTGCGCCGCTGTGGTGATGTTGGGCGGAATGATGAAGCGCACCTCGATCGGCTTCCCGCGCGTATTGGAGAGCGTGATGGATTTGAGACGTGGCCCGGCTTGGGCGGCATCCGGCTCTTTTAACGTCTCAGATTTTTTATCTATCTTATCTGCTTTGGTTTCCTTGGGGCTGACGGGACTAGCCTTGGATGCGGTTTCGTCGGCCTTGAAGTAGCCTTCCTTGATCGCCAGGGAGATGTAGGCGGCGACGGAGTGGACGCAAAGTTTGCGTTGGAGAAGGGAGACGCTGCAGCCGCACTCGTTGCGTTGAAAAGTGATCGAACGTAGGTTCCAGCGGGCTTCGCGGGATTCGGTGCCATCGTCGACTAAGGCTTCGACGACGGGGGCGGTCCAATGGGCTTTCTTGACCTTACCTTTGGCTACCAGACCCTTGGCGAGCAGCACGGTGGCTCCTCCTGCCAGATCGATCAAATCGTCTTCAGAGATGTTAGGTAGCGGCTGGCGCGGCGCCATGAGTTGGGTCGTACGTTGAACGGCACTGCCAAAACGGCGTGCCAATGGAAAACTGACTAGGGGAAGACTTCTCGCCTTAAACAGCGATGTCTTGGTCCGGAACTCCGGGGTGCATCTCGAAGATGCCCACAGGGGTCGTCGGGCCTGTCATCACGATGGAATAATCATCCCCGATGCCAATCACAATTTTGCCTCCGGGCATATTAACCGTCAAATCAGCGTCAACTAGGCCCATTTTACGGGCTACAGCGGCACAGGCGGAGGAGGAAGAGCCCGAGGCTAAGGTGTAGCCGGCACCGCGTTCCCAGATCTCGATCTGGATATTTTTGCGATCCAGGACCTTCATAAATTGCACGTTAGTGCGATTGGGAAAGTTAGCATGCACTTCGAGTCCCGGGCCGTAGGTTTTGGCAAGTTCAGGGTTAAGGGTGTCGACGGGGATGACGCAATGGGGGTTGCCCACGGTGGCGGCCCAATACTTGAAGGTCTTACCCGATACGATGATTTCTTCGCCGAGGACTTCGCGGTCGGGTCCGATGTGCGGGATGACTGGGGCGCGGAAAGAGACTTTGCCCATTTCGACACGGATGCGTTGGCCGCCTTCGAAGACCGTGCAGCGAACCACGCCACCGAGGGTATGGAGTTTAAACTCTTCGCCTTCTTGGATGCGCTTTGTTTCGAGGAGGTGACGACAGAAAATCCGGATACCGTTGCCGGATTTTTCAGCTTCGGAGCCGTCCGGATTTAAGATGCGAAGTCCGTAGGTACCATCCGCGCGGTCGATCGGTCCGAAGAGGATGCCGTCGGAGCCAAGGCCGTAGTGTCGATGGCAGACCTTGCGGATGGCCTCGGGAGAGAAAAGGGTCGGGCAATCCTTGGGCTCGAGGACGAGGTAATCATTGCCGAGGGCGTGGTATTTGGCGAAACGCATGCTTACCCCATGATTGGGGTTCAAAGGCTGGTTTGGCAAGCAAGGGGTGCTGTCGAGAATTCTCGGCTTTATTTCCTACCGCCGTCGCCCTACAAGAAGCCTATGCCTCTCTTGCCCTTAGTTGTTGCCCTTTCCTTCGTCCTCTCGGCCTTCGCGGCCGACAAGCGCCCGCCCAACATCGTCCTGCTCTATTCGGATGATATCGGCTGGGGTGATCTCGGTTGCTACGGCTCAAAGGTCATCCCGACACCGAACCTCGACAAGCTTGCTTCGCAGGGCACACGCTTCACCGCTGGCTATTGCACTTCGGCGACGTGCACGCCTTCCCGTTATTCCCTGTTGACCGGCGAATACGCCTGGCGCCGCGAGGGGACTGGTGTCCTGCCTGGTGACGCCCGCCTTATCATTAAACCCGGCCGCCCGACGATGGCCGCCAGCCTCGCTAAGTTGGGTTATGTGACCGGCGTCGTCGGTAAGTGGCACCTTGGCCTCGGCTCGGGCGATGTGAACTGGAATCAGAAAATCGATCCCTCACCTAATCAGATCGGCTTCACTTACTCCTTTATCATGGCCGCCACCGGTGACCGCGTCCCCACGGTTTTTGTGGAGGATGGTTCTGTCGTCGGCCTCGATCCTAAAGATCCGATCGAAGTCAGTTATAAGCAAGCTTACCCTGGCGATCCTGACCTGACCACCGATGCCGAACGTTCGAAACTCAAGATGGATTGGTCGCACGGGCATAACATGGCGCTCGTCAATGGCGTCGGTCGCATCGGTTGGATGAAAGGTGGCAAGTCCGCGATTTGGAACGACGAGACGATGGGTGATACTTTCGCCGACAAGGCCTGCGGCTTCATTGCGCGCAACAAGGATAAGCCGTTCTTCCTCTACTACGCCTCGCATGAGAACCATGTGCCGCGCGTCCACAATCCGCGCTACGCCGGCAAGACACCGCTCGGCCCGCGCGGCGATGCCGTGGTGGCGTTCGACGACCAGGCCGGCCGCATCCTCGCCGAGCTCGATAAGCTCGGTCTCGCCGAGAATACGCTGGTTATTTATTCCTCCGATAACGGCCCCGTGCTTGACGATGGCTACAAGGACAAGGCCGTTGAACTGAACAAGCAGGCTGGTCATACGCCTGCCGGACCTTTCCGCGGGGGTAAATACAGTATCCTTGAAGGTGGCACCCGCGTCGGCTTCATCGCCCGCTGGCCTGGTCATACTCCGGTTGGGAAGGTCTCCGAGGCGCTGATTTCACAGGTCGACCTGCCGGCTGTCTTCACCAAGGTCGCTGGCGGCGACCCCGCCGATTTCCTCAACCTGGATTCCGTCGATACGTCTGCGGCTCTCACGGGCGGCACCGGTCGCGAGACGCTTATATCCAGTACGCAGGGCGCCCTGCTTTCGATCCGTGACGCTCGCTGGAAGTTCATCTCTGGCGGTGGCGCGGGCGGTAAAGGCAAGAAGGCTCAAGGTCCTGTCGTCGATTTGCTTGGTTCCGAGTCCCAACAAGACAACGATAGTCGCGACCAAGTGGGTCCGCGTTTATTTGACCTTCAGAGTGATCCCGGTGAGCGCAACAACGTCGCCAACGATCACCCGGAAATCGTCGCACGACTCAAAGCCTTACTCGAGGTGCAGCGGGCCAAAGGCGTCGCCCAGCCTTTACCCCTTTAATCAGTCGAATAATTATCGATCCGAAAACTCTCCCGGCTTGATGCGGGAGGGGGAAGGGTGATGCTGGTGCTTCGATGAGCCTTTCCCCCATCCGTGTCCTTTGCGTCGGTGCCGGCCATATGGGCCGTTCGCATGCCCTCGCTTACCATAAGCTTCCGGGGTTTCAAATTTGCGGCTTGGTTACACGCTCCGCTGATTCGCGGACTAAGCTTAATGCCGAGCTGGGTGGCGGGTATGCGGAGTTCGGTGATTTCCATGCCGCTCTCCTGGCGACCAAGCCGGACGCCGTTTCAATTTCGAGCTACCCTGATACCCACGCCGAATACGCGGTCGCCGCGCTTGCGGCCGGATGCCACGTATTTGTCGAAAAGCCGCTCGCCGTCACGGTCGCTGAGGCCGAACAAATCATCGCCAAAGCCACGGAAGTGAAGCGTAAGGTGGTCATCGGTTATATTCTAAGGCATCATCCGGCTTGGACTCAATTCATCAAGACAGTGCAGACTTTAGGTAAACCTTTGGTGATGCGCATGAATCTTAACCAGCAGAGTTTTGGCGACATGTGGAAGACGCATCGGGCTCTGCTTCAGACCTGTAGCCCGGTCGTCGATTGTGGCGTGCACTACGTCGATGTCATGTGTCTGATGACGGGTAGTCGCCCCGTGCGCGTTTCCGGTATCGGTGCGCGTCTCACAGAAGATATGCCCGCGGGTCAGATCAATTACGGCCACCTGCAGGTGACCTTCGCCGATGGCTCCGTGGGCTGGTATGAAGCCGGCTGGGGTCCGATGATGTCGGAAGAGGCTTTTTTCGTTAAAGATGTCATCGGCCCGAAAGGGTGCGTCTCCATTGTCGCTGGCAAGGCTTCCCAGGCGGGCAATTCGGCTGATGTTGATTCGCACTCCGCCGCCCAGGCGCTGAAGGTGCACTCTTCGCAGCTCGGTCCGGATGGCAAATTTACCAAGCCCGACGAAATCGTCCCGACCGAGGCTGATCCGGGTCATGATGGGCTATGCGAACGCGAGCAGGCGTATTTCGAAAAAGCCATCCGCGAAGACCTTGATCTGACCGCGCACATGGACGATGCCGTTAATTCGATGCGTATCGTCGCGGCCGCGGACCAATCTTTCCGCGAAGGCCGCACGATCAATCTCTGACCTACGATGGCGCACCCGAACCTCGTCTTCATGGGCGTCTGCGGTTGCGGCAAGAGCACCGTTGCGGAGATTTACGCTCTGCGCACTGGCGCCACGCTCATCGAAGCCGATGTCTTTCATCCGCCGGAGAACGTTGCGAAGATGAGTGCCGGTACGCCGCTGACCGACGCCGATCGCGCCGGCTGGCTGGCGGCCATGGCCGAGCGCCTCGCCGAGGGTAAGGCCAAGGGTGAGGCCATGGTGGTCACCTGTTCCGCTTTAAAGAAGGCCTATCGCGATCGCCTGCGCGAAGGCGATTCCGAGCTATTGTTCGTTTTCCTCGATGGCAGCCAGGAGCTCCTGCAGGCGCGCCTCGATGCGCGCAAAGGGCACTTCATGCCGCCCGGCCTGCTCGGTAGTCAGCTCGCCACGCTGGAGCGCCCAAACCTCGCGACGGAGAAGTGTCTGCACGTCAGCATTAGCCTTTCGCCCGAGCAGATTTGCGCAACGGTTGGAGTGGCGATGCGTCGCTTCGCCTGAAAAGCAGAAGGCCCGCACGGAGGCGGGCCTTCTGCTTTCGGACGTAAGCGGGAAGCTTATTTCTTCCAGACGACCTTCGAAGGTTCGATGACGCTCGTCTTGTCCTTGGTCGGGAAGCCTTCCGGTACGCCCAAGGTGACCTTGCCAGTCGCGGCCCATTCGGTGGAGCGGGCGAGAATGGTCTGGAACCCGACGCAATGAAGCGCCGCAAAGTTGGTGTCACCGACCCAGAGGTGGCCCATCGACGTGGTCACCACGCGACCTTTGTTGAACAGCGCCCACCAGACCATGGGTTCGTGCATCTCGGTGCCGCCAAACTCCTGCTTGGAGAAGGCGCTTTCGATGACATCCATGTGATCAGGGCTACCGCGCATGCGGCCGTAGAGTTCGTCGGTCGCGTGAAGCCACTCGGCTGGCAGGTCTTTCGTGACGGGGTGAGCAGCATCCCGGGTCTTTAGGACGAAATCGTGTTTGGCACCGTGGCCGGAACCAAAGCCTTTGGTAGTGATTTTTTCCTGATCGTTGGGGACACCGATGGCTTTACCGGTCGCATCATCGACGGCGACGCGTTGGCCGAAGTCGGCCCCGCGCCAGCCTGCGCAAATCATCTCGTTGAAGTTATCCCAGCCAGTGAAAGCGTTGTTGGCGGCATGGACGTTGACGAGGCCTCCGCCGTTCAGGACGAATTCGGTGAAAGCATCTTTCATGTCGGCACCCCATTCCGGACCGTTGTAATTATTCACGATGACTTGGTAGTCCGTAAACTTGGGTACCCAGCGGTTCCACTCGGCCGCATGCGCACTGTTGAAAGCCGACTCTTCGGCGTTCCAAGCTTTCATGTCGGCGTCAAAAGCTTTTTTGGCGACGGCATCGCCGGCCTTCGGTTTCGCTGGCTTGGCTTTCGCAAAAGCGGCGGGGGCGGTGGATACCGAGATGGTGAAGAGACCCGTCGCTTCGAGGGTGGCCTTGCACGATTCCGTGGTGCGGAGCCAGTCGTGATTATTGCGACCGTCGAGGATGAGGACGCGGATTTTATCGGCCGCTCCGAGCGGAAGGGCCAGAAGGGCGAGCAGGCAGATGAGCCCGTTTTTATGGAGGGATTTCATGGGGATGGGGTCATTGGATGATTATTCTAGACGGGGGCGAGCGTTTTTAACTCCGATCAAGCGAACGATAATGGATGGCTTCCAGTAAGTGTGAGGTGGCGATGCGTTCCGCCCCGGCGAGGTCGGCGATACTGCGCGAAACTCGAAGAATACGGTCATAGGCACGGGCGGAGAGGCCTAATTTCTCCATCGCTTGTTGAAGCAGATCCCCCTGGGCGCGATCGAGGGCGCAGTGATCGCGTAACAGTTGACCGCTTAGTACCGCGTTACAGGCACCGGACCTTTGGCCAAACCGTTGCCGTTGAATCGCGCGCGCCGTCTCGATACGAACCCGAATTAGTTCGGAAGATTCTCCCAGTTGAGCGGTGCGCAGTTCGTCCAAACTGAGCGCGGGTGCTTCGATCTGGATATCGATGCGATCAAGCAACGGGCCGGAAATCTTGGCGCGATATTTTCTGATTTGTTGCGGCGAGCAACGGCACTCACGTTGCTTATCGCCGAGATGGCCGCAGGGGCAGGGGTTCATCGCCGCCACCAGCATCAAGCGGGAGGGTAGGGTGATTTTGGCCGCCGCCCGAGAGACGGTGACGTAGCCGTCTTCCAAAGGTTGACGTAAGACTTCCAGTGCCGAACGGCGGAATTCAGGTAGCTCGTCGAGGAAGAGGACGCCGTGATGGGCCAATGAGACCTCGCCGGGTCCAGGAATACTGCCGCCACCAATCAGGCCGATATCGCTGATGGTATGATGCGGGGCGCGAAAGGGCCTTTGCCAATGGCGGGTCGGGTCAGAAAGTGAAGCGCCGGCGGCCGAATGGACGCTGAGGATCTCTAAAAATTCTTCCGGATCAGGTTCGGGTAGGATGGAGGGAATCCGTTTCGCGATGAGCGATTTACCCGAGCCAGGCGGCCCGATGATAAGAATGTTATGCCCACCGGCTGCGGCCACCTCGACCGCGCGTCGCACGCCAGCTTGGCCTTTCACTTCGGTGAAATCTGGTTGGCCGGCGGTGGGGGGTCGGCGAAAGGGATTAGTGCCGGCGGGTAGCGGTCCGAACTTAGGGTCGCCGCTGAGGAAACGAACTGCTCCGTCCAGCGAATCGACCGCCACGGCTTCGATGCCGTTCACGAGCGCCGCTTCCTCGGCTGACTCGCGCGGCAATAGCACACCCTGTAGGCCTAATTTCTTGGCGAGCACGGCGATGGCCACGCCGCCGCGCACCGTGCGGGTGCGGCCGCTGAGGCCGAGTTCGCCGGCAATTAGGTAGCGCTGCAGCCGGGTTTTTTCCAGCTGACCGGTCGAGGCGACGATGCCCAACGCGATGGGAAGGTCGTACATTGCACCTTCTTTGCGCAGATCTCCAGGAGCCAGGTTGACCGTCGTCCGGGTCTCCGGTATCCGGAGGCCGCAGTTCTGCATGGCGGACATCACGCGTTCCTCGGACTCTTTGACGGCGGCATCCGGCAGCCCAACCAGCCAAAGGCCGTATTCGCCGAGCTCGCCCGTGTTGACCTCGACCTCGACGGGGACGGCATCGACTCCCAGCAGGGCGGCAGAGCGGATGACGGAAAGCATGCCCATGAGGCAGGGTGGCCCAAGGCGTATCTCAATAACTTTAACTTGATGACTAATCCTTAGGAAAACCGCCTAATTTCTTTGGTTATCGTTCGCAACCATCGGCAAACCTCGCTGTCTTAATTCTACGATATGAAATTTCGGAAAGTCACTTATCTCCTGATGCTTCTGCCGCTTTGCCCGTGGGCGGGTGTGGCCCCGTTTCTGGAGAAGAACTGCGTGGAGTGCCATGATGGCGAGACCAAGAAGGGCGGACTCGATCTGACCTCGCTGGGCGCCGACCTCACTCAGCCCAAAACTTTCGACGCTTGGGTGAAGATTTACGATCGGACGGCTAACGGTGAGATGCCGCCTAAGAAGAAGGCCCGTCCCGATGCTGGTCAGCTCGTCGGGTATCTCGGGGCGCTTTCCAATTCGTTGAGCGAATTCGAAATCGCCCGAGTAGCGGCCCAAGGCCGGGCGGTCGAGCGGCGTATGAACCGGTTCGAATATGAGAATGCCCTGCGCGATCTGTTGCAGGCGCCGTGGCTCGACGTGAAAGAGATTCTGCCGGAAGACTCGGAGGCTTATCGTTTTAATAAATCCGGCCAGGCGCTGGATGTTTCGCACGTGCAACTCGCTCGTTATATGACCGCCGCGGAAGAAGCCCTTAAATCGGCCTTCATTTCTTCCGTCGAGAAGCCGGACGATTCGCCGCACCGTTATTATGCCCGGCAGCAGGGTAGCTATACCGGCAAGATGAAATTTTCGGAGTTCAATCAGTCACCCGAGCGAGCGACGTTCCCGACGCTCGGTTTCGCCGGACAACCGGAGGTCCGACGGGGCGACGCACCGTTGACCGCCAGTAAGTCTAATAAAAAAGTACGGGATGAAGAAGGCGTGGGGGTCGTGCATGGTTCTTATGAACCGGTGGAGCCGAACTTTAGTTCCTTCCGGGCGCCGGTGTCTGGCCGCTACCGGGTCAAACTTTGCGGACAAACCGTCTGGGTCGGCCCCAGCCTGCCTTCGGCCAAGGGGACGGTTCGCTGGTGGGTGCCTGATCTCGACAATATTTCCAAAGGCCATCGTCCGGAACCCGTCACGGTCTACGCTCTGACTTCCCCACGTATCCTTAGACGAATCGGTAATGTGGATTTCAATCCGGACCCCACCGTGAACGAATTGGACGTTTCGCTTAAGGCCGGCGAAAGCATCCAAATCGACACCAGCCGTTTTTTCCGCTCCCGTCCGGGCGCGAGTCGGGCCCAAAATCCCTTGGCCACGCCCGAGGGACAGCCCGGGATGGTCATGCGCTGGATCGAAGTCGAAGGGCCTTTGGCACCAGCCTGGCCGTCCGCTCCTTACGTCGCCCTCTTTGATCATCTACCCGTCGTGCGTGCGCCCGGGACTGCGCTGACTTTTGACGTTAAGACGACGGACGCTCCGAAGGATGCTGAACGTCTACTCCGTCGTTTCGTACAGCAGGCTTGTCGCCGTCCGTTAAGTTCGGATGAAGAAGTGCGCTTCCTTCCCGTCATCTTGGAGGCGATGAAGACCGGCAGTAGTTTTACGGAGGCGATGTTCGCAGGTTACACCGCCGTCCTTTGTTCGCCGACCTTTCTTTATTTGGAAGAGAAACCAGGGCGGCTGGATGATTTCGCCTTGGCTTCGCGGCTCGCCTTTTTCCTCTGGAATTCTCCGCCCGACGAAGAACTGCGCAAGCTGGCCGCGGCTAAGAAACTGCATCAACCGGAGATTTTACTCGCCCAAGCTGACCGACTTTTGGCGGATGAGCGCAGTCGTCGTTTCGTCGATACATTTACGGATTACTGGTTGGATCTGCGTAAAGCGGGGTCCAATGATCCTGATTCCAATCTCTATCCTGATTATTATTTAGACGACCATCTCTTGGAATCGGCCCGGGATGAAAGCCACGAAACCTTCGCTGAACTCCTGCGCGGCAATCTTCCCATCAGGAACGTCGTCGATGCCAATTTCGTCTTCGTTAACGAACGCTTGGCTAACCTTTATCAATTGCCGCCCGTGATGGGGGCCAAGTTGCGTAAGGTTACCTTACCAAAGGATAGTGTGCGCGGCGGTTTCATGACGCAGGCGGCCGTCCTTAAGGTCACCGCCAATGGCACCACGACTTCACCGGTCATCCGCGGAGCCTGGATCATGGAGCGCATCCTCGGCCGTAAGCCAGCACCGCCGCCCGCGAGCGTCCCGGCGGTCGAGCCTGATACGCGCGGAGCTGTCACTATCCGCCAGCAGCTTGATAAGCACCGAACGCTGGAGTCTTGTTCTGCCTGCCATACCAAAATTGATCCGCCGGGTTTCGCGTTAGAGAATTTTGACGTGATGGGCGGCTTCCGGACCACCTATCGGGCGTTGGATGGAAAGACGCCAGAAGTCGGAATCGGTAAAAACGGCCAAAAATTCGCCTTTCATAATGCCTTGGCGGTTGAGTCATACGGTCAGCTTGATGGGAAGAAATTCACGGACATCCGTGATTTCAAGAAACTCGTCGCGAAGGACGACCGTCAGCTTGCCCGAAATATGGTCGGCCAATTTACAGTCTATGCCACCGGTGCTGCCGTTTCCTTTGGCGACCGAGCCAAGGTCGAAGCCCTTCTTGATGCCACCGCCTCGACGCACTTTGGCGTCCGTTCGTTGGTGCGCGGGCTTGTGACCAGCGACCTTTTCCTTAATAAATAATTCTATCTCCATGGCTACCCCATCACCCTTTAATCCTGCGCAAGCGCCCTTCGTCGCCTTTAAGCGTGCCGTCTCCCGGCGTCGTTTTCTGGCTAGTACCGGCGTCTTGCTGGCGTTGCCGCTTTTGGAATCGATGACCCCCGCCTTTGCGGCTGCTGCTCCGTCGGCGGTCAAGCCTCGGCGCATGCTTGGTATTTGTAATAATCTCGGCTTGGTTCCGGAGTTCTTTTTCCCGCAAGGGAAGGGGGCGGATTACAAAGCTTCCCCGTACCTCGAACTGCTGAAACAGCACCGTAAGGACTTCACGGTATTTTCCGGAGTTTCGCACCCCGACGTCGATGGCGGCCACCCCGCGGATAATTGTTTCCTGACCGCGGCGCCGCACCCCAGTAGCGGGGGCTTCCGCAACACGATATCGCTCGATCAATTCATGGCTGAACGGATCGGTCACCTCACGCGTTATCCTTCCATGACCTTGGGTGTGAACTGTTCGCGCGGTTCGCGGAGCCTTTCCTGGACGGCGGGCGGCGTGATGATCCCGACCGAAGAAAAGGCTTCGGAAGTCTTCCGGAAGATGTTTATGGGTGGTTCGGCAACGGAAATCGCGGCGCAAGAGCGGCGACTCGTGCTCGGGCAGAGCATCCTGGATGCGGTCGGCGGCCAGGCGGGTGAACTGCGCCGCACGATGGGGGCCCAAGATCGCGACCGTCTTGACCAATATTTTACCAGCGTCCGTGAGCTCGAACAACGGATGCAGATGTCTAAGGAATGGGAAACGAAACCGCGGCCGGTCGCCACATCCTCCTCGCCGCTCGATCCGAGCAGCCCCAAGGAATACATGGATAAAGTCCGGGTGATGTATGACATGGCACGCATCTGCTTCGAGACGGATTCATCGCGCGCGGTGACTTTGATGCTCGATAGCGTCAATACGCCAGCCCTCGATTTGGATCACGTCCATACCACCACCGACGGGTATCACAGCCTTTCTCACCACGGCAAATCCGACAAGAAGCTGAGTCAGCTCAAGCAGATCGACAGCATGCACATGCAACTCCTTGCCAAGCTCATGGCCGACCTCAAGGTCGCCAAAGAAGACGGTGCTCCTTTACTGGATCGCACCATGGTTCTTTACGGCAGCAATCTGGGTAACGCCAGTACGCACGTGACGACTAATCTGCCGACTCTCCTGATGGGCGGGGGCTTTAACCACGGACAGAATCTCGCCTTCGACATGGAGCGAAATTATCCGCTTCCGAACCTCTTCGTTTCCATGCTTCAGCGCATGGGTATCGACGTCGATAAGTTCGCCTCGTCAACCGGGACGATGCGCGGCTTGAACCTGGTCGGCTAAGCCCAGGGCCCTCGTCGCAGTCTTTAGAGCGAAATTTAGAACGCAGTTTAAATACGCAATAACTCTCCAAAAGGAGACAGTTCGGCGCTTGCTTGAAGTGTTCCTTTTGACAGGGTGGAGGTCGTTCATACCCCATGAAAATCCTTCATTTTAAAGACCCCGTCGCCATGGGTAAGTCAGCTTCACATCATGGAGCGGAAGTGTTACGTAAAGTTCTCAGTCAAAAAAGCCGGGCCAATATCATCGTGGCCACGGGAGCCAGTCAGTTCGAAACGCTGAAAGGGCTGATACTTGAGCCGGGTATCGATTGGGCGCGGGTGACGGTTTTCCATTTGGATGAGTATGTCGGCTTGGCCGAGACGCATGGAGCGAGTTTCCGGAAGTATTTACGGGAACGTTTCATCGCCCATTTGCCGGTCGCCCCAGAATTTATTGCGGTCAACGGCGATGCCACCGACCTTGAGGCGGAATTAGCGCGGCTAAGTACGTTAATTTCGGGACGTCAGATTGATCTTTGTTTTGCCGGCATCGGAGAGAACTCCCACCTGGCTTTCAATGATCCGCCGGCCGATTTCGAAGTACGCGACCCGTATATCGTAGTTGACCTGGATGTCGCCTGCCGGGCCCAACAATTCGGCGAAGGCTGGTTCCCGGCCATGTCCGATGTGCCGAAGCAGGCGATTTCGATGTCGATCCGCGAGATCATGCGCAGCCAAGTCATCATCCTTTCGGTGCCGGACAAGCGTAAGGCCGCCGCGGTCAAGGCGACGGTCGAAGGCCCGGTGACGCCGACCTGTCCCGCTTCCATTGTCCAGCAGCACGCTGACTGTACGCTTTATATCGACGTGGCCGCCGCGTCGGAGCTTTCCCGCTAGGCTATGTCGTCCGCCTCGTCCCAGCGCATACTCGGCCGCGATTCTTCGACGGGCAGGGGCATCGCGATCACGACCGAAGGCGACCTGATCAAGGCGATTGATTTCCTGGAGCATGGTGAGAAGCAGTGGCTGAGCGCGGGCTTCATTGACCTGCAGGTTAATGGCTATGCTGGCCATGATCTTAACGGGCTCACGCTCGACGTCGCGACGGTGCGAGCCCTTTGCCAGGCGATGCTCAAGGTGGGCGTCACGACCTTCCTGCCGACACTCATCACCGCGCCGGAGGCCCGCCTTATCGAGGCCCTGAAGGCTATCCGTGAGGCGTGTGCGCAGTATCCTGACGTCGCCGCGATGGTCGCCGGCATTCATGTCGAAGGCCCGCATATCGCCTCTGAGGACGGCCCTCGCGGCGCGCACCCCGCGGCCGACGTGAGGGCGCCTTCGGTCGCCGAGTTTGACCGCTGGCAACAGGCGGCTGGCGGGCTGGTGAAGATCGTCACGCTCTCACCGCATTGGCCCGAGACCGCCGCCTACGTCCGTCATCTGGTGAAGGCCGGTGTCACCGTCTCGCTGGGTCATACTTCGGCGGATGCCGCTCAGATCGCCGCTGCGGTCGATGCCGGCGCAACCCTTTCGACGCACTTGGGCAATGGTTCGCATGCGACGATGAATCGTCGTCATAACCATCTTTGGCCGCAGCTGGCGGACGATCGCCTAACCGCGATGTTCATCGCCGACGGGCATCACCTCACCCCTGCGCAATTAAAAGTTATGCTGCGGGCCAAAGGTCTCGAGCGTTCTTTGGTCGTCTCTGATACCGTCACGCTCGGCGGTCTTGCTGCCGGTAAGTATGAGACCCCGATCGGCGGCAAGGTCGAGCTGAAGGCGGATGGCTTCTTGGCGATCGACGATGGCACGGGCAATTACCTCGCCGGGGCGGCCTTACCGATGAC
>JBAXRS010000013.1:0-34250 GCA_037131085.1 Verrucomicrobiota bacterium
CCTTGGCAAGTTCTTCGATATCCCGGAACTCGCGATAGACGCTGGCGTAACGCACATAGGCGATTTGATCGACGCCTTGAAGCTTGGCCATGATCTCTTCGCCGATTGCGCTCGAGGGGACTTCGTCTTCGAATTTGGCCTGCAAGCCCTCGACGACCTCCGAGATCAGAAGATTGATCCGTTCGACCTCGATGGGTCGCTTATCCGTAGCCTTGCGGATACCGGCGGCGATCTTACCCATGTCAAATTCCTCCCTGGCGCCGTTACGTTTCACCACCGCCAGACCTTCGCGGACGATTTCTTCAATCGTACTGAAACGGTGGGCGCACGCCAGACATTCGCGGCGGCGCCGAATCGAATGGTTACCCTTTCCGAGGCGGGTCTCCAAAACCTTCGTATCCTCGTGATTACAGCGCGGGCAGAACATCGCTCAGAGTTTCAGGAAGTTGCCCAATAATTCCAAACCGTGTTCGGTCGCAAAAGATTCCGGATGGAATTGCACTCCCCAGATGGGCATCTCGCGATGTCGGAGCCCCATGACCAAGCCGTCATCGGTCCAAGCCGTCACTTCCAAGCAAGAAGGGAAAGTCGAACGCTCGACGACCAACGAATGATAACGCGTGGCGGCGAAAGGGTTAGGCAAACCGTTGAACAAGTCGGTGTTGTTATGAAAAACCGGCGAAGTCTTCCCGTGCATCAAGTGGGGCGCACGAATGACGCGGCCGCCAAAAACGTGCCCAATGGCCTGATGCCCCAGGCAAACCCCCAGCAACGGCTTTTTGCCGGCGAAGGCTTTGATGATGTCGCACGATACACCCGCTTCAACCGGTGAACACGGACCAGGCGAAATCATGACGCGATCCGGATTGAGCGCCAAAGCTTCCTCGACAGTGATTTGGTCGTTCCGGAAAACTTTCTGTTCAATCCCTAATTGACCAAAGTATTGGACAAGGTTGTAGGTGAACGAATCGTAATTATCGATTACTAGGAGCACGTAGAAACGATTTGCCCGTCGCGTCTAAGTGTCAAGGTACGGAGCAGCCGTGTGAACAACTGAGTCAGCGGATAAAGTTGTTCGCACCAGGCAGCTTGACGGTACGATGAAGTCTATTGTTCGACGATGATTGTGACCCTGAAAGCGGAAAATAATCATAGAAGATTTGAGCGCGATCACCCCCTCGGATCTCACTGCTTGAGGCCTCGCGTGTGCCCATGTTTGCCCGCTCAAACGATTCGGCTCGTCCGCCAACCCTAAGCACCCCATTCGACCAAAGCTAACCCTGCCCCCGGCCCCATCCGGCCCCCTTTGTCGCATATCGTGAATTACCCCACAACCCCCTCAAAAGTAGGACTTTACAGATAGCCCAGCTGTGAATAACTATGCTAAAGGCATGAAACAGCGCACACTTGGACGGGAAGCCTCGGTAAAAGGCAAAGCCTTGCACACCGGCCAGGAGGTCACCCTTACCCTGAAACCGAGCGCACCCAATACCGGCCTCATCTTCCGGCGGATTGATCTTTTTGGAAAACCTGAGGTTCGGCCGGTCTCAGAAATGGTCACCGAACTTGAACGCAAAACGACGGTCTCCTCGGACACGGTCAAGCTACATACCATCGAGCACGTGCTTTCGGCCCTGACGGGAATGGGCGTAGACAATGCCATCGTTGAGATCGACGCTTCCGAGCCGCCCATCGTCGACGGTTCGGCGCGACCTTTTACCACGCTCATTCATCAGTGCGGTATCGTCGAGCAAGATGCCCAGCGAGAGGTCTTCACCCTGACGCATCCGATCACCATCAACGAAGGCAGCCGCTCAATCATCGCGCTTCCATTTGACGGCTTACGGATCACCTGCACTTCCGCCGACGACCGCGGCATCCATACTCAGCACCTCACGATTGATATCGACCCGGAAACTTACGAAGCTCAGATCGCACCCGCGCGTACTTTTACGATTTACGAAGATATCGAAGAGCTCTTGAAAAAAGGTTTGATTCAAGGCGGCTCACTTGATTCCGCCATCATCCTGAAAGGTGATAAAGTCGTCAGCAAGGAACCTCTTCGTTTCAAAGACGAACTCGTTCGCCATAAAATCCTGGATATCATCGGAGACATCGTGCTCGCCGGCATCCGGCTAAAAGCGCACATCATCGCCGTACGCCCTGGACACGCCTTAAACGCCCGCCTAGCCGCCTCTGTCCGCAAGCAATGGCAGGAGTCCAAAGAACCTAAGCCTAAGGCCGAAGACGCCCGTAAAATCGAAGCTCCTAAGGCCCCTATCGGAAGCGCGTTGGATATCCGCCAGATCCTCAACGCCCTGCCCCACCGTTACCCCTTCGTGATGGTCGATCGCGTGGTCGAACTCACCGACGATTCATTGATCGCGATTAAAAACGTGACGTTCAATGAGCCTTATTTCCAAGGACACTTCCCCGGACAACCCGTCATGCCGGGCGTGCTTCAAATCGAAGCGATGGCCCAGGCCGCCGGTCTCATCATGCTACGCCGTGGCGCCCCGGACGAAGCCCCTAAGGTCGTTTTCTTCATGAGTGCGGATAAGGTCAAATTCCGCAAAGCCGTCACCCCGGGAGACACTTTAGAGATTCGAGCCAAACTGACGAAGGTCCGCGGCCGTATCGCCGCTGCCGAATGCGAATGTTTCGTGAATGGTGAATGCGTTTCCTCGGCCGAACTACTTTTCACCGTCGCCGAATCGCTCAGCACCTAAGTAGCATGGCTGACAAAATCCACCCGACCGCGATCATCGAACCCGGTGCTAAACTGGGCAAGAGTTTGACGGTCGGCGCCTACGCTTTCGTCGGAGCCGACGTGACCTTAGGTGACGGATGCATCCTTCACCATCACGCGTCAGTCGAAGGCTTCACTCAACTGGGACCCCATTGTGAAGTCTTCCCCTTCGCCGTCATCGGCGGCCGGACCCAAGACCTGAAGGCTAAGCCCGGAAAACCTGGCCTGAAGGTTGGCAGCCGTAATACTTTTCGCGAATACGTCAGCGTCCACCTTGGCACCCAAGAAGGCGAATGGACCATCCTCGGTGACGATAACGTCCTGCTGGCCTATTCCCACATCGCGCATGACTGCGTCATCGGCAACCATCTTGTCATCTCGAGTCACTCCGCCGTCGCGGGCCATGTGCATGTCGGCGACCACGTGAATATCGGCTGGAACGCCGGTATTCATCAATATTGCCGCATCGGAGACCACGCCATGGTCTCAGCCTGCTCGAAGTGCGTGCAGGACGTCCCCCCTTTCGTCATCGCCGACGGGAATCCCTGCGAGACCAAAATGATCAACGCCGTCGGCCTGAAGCGTTCGGGCTTCACCGATGACGAAATTGCTACAGCCAAGATGATGCATCGCCTCTTCTACCGTGACGGCCTGAACACCACTCAGGCCATCGAGAAGGCCCGCGCGCTACCCGAAGCTTCCGGCCGGGTCGCGAAAGCCTTCGTAGACTTCGCGGCGTCAACCAAGCGCGGCCTAGCGTAAGTACGGTAGGCGCTTGCGCCGGTTTGCGGCTTTCCTATTTTCGCGAGCATGAAAGCCCTCCTGCCTTCCCTTCTCGCTGTACTCGGTTCCTTCAGCCCGCTCTGCGCGGCCATCGTCGAAAAGCCTCTGGAATATAAGTCCGGCGACGTCCTCTGCGAAGGCTGGCAGGCCTATGATGACGCCGTGAGCGGCCAGCGCCCCGGCGTGCTCGTCGTGCACCAGTGGACCGGCATCAGCGACCACGAGAAAGAAGCCGCCCGTAAGCTCGCCGCCCTCGGGTACAACGTCCTCGTCGCCGACATCTATGGCAAAGGAATCCGCCCGCAACCTCCGGCCGCTGGTAAAGAAGCCGGTAAATATAAAGCCGACCGCCCTCTGCTCCGCTCCCGCGTCAACGCCGCGCTCGACGTCCTCAGCCATGACGCCCGCACCGATGCCTCGAAGTTAGCCGCCACCGGCTACTGCTTCGGTGGCACGACCGTGGTCGAACTCGCCCGCAGCGGCACTGCCATCAAGGGCGTCGTCAGTTTTCATGGCGGACTTGATTCCCCCACGCCCGCCGACGGCAAGAACATCAAGGCCAAGGTCCTTGCGCTCCATGGCGCCGATGATCCCTACGTCCCCGCCAAGGATGTCGCCGCCTTTGAAGCCGAGATGAAGGCCTCCAGCGTTGATTATAAGCTCATCAAGTACCCCGGCACCGTCCACAGCTTCACGCACAAGGCCGCCGGCAACGACAACAGCAAGGGCGCTGCCTACAACGCCACGGCCGACCGGGATTCCTGGATCGAAATGGAGAATTTCCTTAAGGCCGCGCTCGGCCGCTGAAAGCCAAGTCATGCCCCGATTCGGAAGATTGTTCTGCGCCTTACTCCTGATAGCCGGGACGGTATCGCCAGCCAGATCCGCCCAGCAACCGTCCCTGACCGCCACCGGCCATGAAAGTCGCGTCGACCTGACTTGGACGCCTCTCGCAACTGGAGCGGAGCGCTATACCATCGAACGGGCCGAGAAACCTTCCGGACCGTTCACCGTCATCGCCCAAGGATATCGTCCGAGCGAGTACAGCGACTTCTTAGGAACTAACGGACAGAGCTACAGCTATCGCATCACCCTCGAAGCAGGCAAAGGAGGGCCTGCAATGAAATCCACCACAGCCACCGCGACACCCGCCGCCATGACGGACGACCAACTGCTGACCTCCGTCCAGGCCGCCACCTTCCGCTATTTCTGGCAGGGCGCACATCCCGTCAGCGGACTCATCCGTGAACGCTCCAACTTTGACCCCAAATGCGCTACCGGGGGCACGGGATTTGGCATTTACGCCATCATCATCGGTTCGGAACGCCATTTCATCACTCGCCCTGAGGCTGCTGCTAGGGTTCAAAAAATATTCAGCTTCTTGGAGGACAAAGCCGAACGCTATCACGGGGCTTTTTCGCATTGGATCGATGGTGAGACCGGTAAAACGCGCCCCTTCTCGGAATTCGACGACGGAGCCGACCTCCTCGAGACGGCCTTACTAATGCAAGGCGTGCTAGCGGCACGGCAGTATTTTAATCGCAACGAAGCAGTTGAAAGGGATATCCATCTGCGAGCGGATCGCCTCTGGAAGGCCGTCGATTGGAGTTGGTTTCTCAAGGAGTCAGGCGGAAAATCCCTCTATTGGCACTGGTCGCCTAATTTCGGCTGGAAGAAGAACCTGCGCATCACGGGCTGGAACGAAGGCATGATCGCTTACCTCTTGGCAATCGCCTCGCCCACGCATCCCATTCCATCCGATTGTTATGCTCTAGGATGGGCAAGCTCCAAGCATTACGCAAACGGCAAGGAATACTACGGCCTCCGGCAATCCGTCGGCAGCAGTATGGGTCAACCGCTTTTCTTCACCCAATACTCCTTCATTGGGTTCGATCCGCGCGGCAAGTCTGACGCCTACTGCGACTACTTCGCGAATAACCGCAACACGACGCTGATCCACCGAGCCTATGCCATCGACAACCCTGGCAAACATGCTGGTTACGGGGAGAACGTGTGGGGGCTCACGCCCAGCATCGGACCAGACCGATATCAACCGTCCGCCCCTGGGAAGAAAGATTTCGGCACCATCGCTCCGACCGCCTGCCTGAGCGCGATGCCCTACGCCCCGAAAGAATCCATGGCGGCGCTTCGCCATCTCTACAAAAACTACGGTCTTAAGCTATGGGGCGAATACGGCTTTCGGGATGCCTTTAATCCAGAGCTCGATTGGTACGCGCAGTCTTACCTGGCCATCGACCAGGGGCCCATCATCGCGATGATCGAAAACCACCGCACCGGCCTGTGCTGGAAACTCTTCATGGACAACCCTGAGATCGCCCCCATGCTCGCCAAGGTCGGATTCAAAGGCCATAAGCGCTGAGAAAATCGGCTCCATCCCCTTTACCTCTCAAATGAAAGCCCGCCTCCCATTCCTGCTTCTCTCGGCCTCCGCCCTGCTCGCCGAACCCAGCGACGGCCTCGCACCCGAGGTCGCAGGCCTCAACGCGGCTGCCGTCTCCTACGCACTGGAAGCCAAGCTGCCCAACCTCGAAAAGCCTTTCCTGAGCACCAAACCGCAGGAGCTCAAAGATGGCCTCACAGTCGGAGAACTCAAAGGCACGCAGAAGGACGCCGTCCTGAAATTCGCCCACGAGATCGCGGACGGTAAGCACGGGGAAATAGACAGCCTCCTCGTCGCGCACCACGGCCAGCTGCTCTTCGAGTCCTATTACCGTCGGGGCCGTCAGAACTACCCGCACTATCAGATGTCGATTACCAAGTCCTACACGGCCATGGCCGTCGGACGCGCGATTCAACTCGGTTACCTGAACATGTCGGACCTCGACCGCCCCGTTTACTCTTTCTTGAATGAACTTCAGCCGGCGAAGTTTGTCGCGGGCGCCAAAGATGTCACCCTCGCGCAGGCGATGAATATGAAATCGGGCGTCCGCATCGACGAGACCAAGGTCGGAGAACTCGTCAAGAATCCGGCCGGACTTAAAGGGCAAGGCCAGATTCAGGGCTATTTCCAACATAGCGCGCCGATTCCAGCCGCTCCGCGTACTTTCAAATATCAATCTTCAGACCCCAGCATGGCCATGCAAGTCGTACAGGCCAGCGTGCCGGGCTCCGCCGCGGAATTCATCCGCAAGGAGCTCTTCGGCAAGCTCAGCATCACGAATTACAACTGGGAAACTGACACCATTAGCGGCTGGCCTAAATCAGCAGCCGGCGCCGGCTTGCTGTCGCGTGACATGGTCAAGTGGGGCCTGCTCGTGCTTGATAAGGGCAAGTGGCACGGTGAACAGCTGATCCCCGCTGAATACGTGACCAAGGCCACTTCGCGCATCAACGAGAACTCCGACACGAATGGTTATGGTTATTTCTGGTGGACCGATGACTTCAAGATCGGAGACAAATCCTATCACGCGATGGAAGGACGCGGTGCCGGTGGCCAATTTATCTTCATATTCCCGGAGGCCAATCTCGTCGTCGTCGTGACCGCCCACCACAAAGGCATGGGCACGATGCTGAAGGAACTTCCGCCCGCACTCCTGCCGGCTTTCCTTGATCGATAAGCGGCTCGCCCGAAAGGGCTGATAATGAGACTCACTCTATTCCTGCTCCTCACGATACTTTCGCTCGCCGCCTGCAAGCCGGCGAGCGAAACGCAACGAGGGACGCCGGAGGAACTAAGCGCCATCCGCTGCGCGAGCGAGAGGTCGTTCAGCGCGGGCGACGTGGTGACCTGGGCGCAGCTGGACGATACTTTCCTCGATGGTTCGGCGAAGCTCGAAGTCGGTCAAGCCGACGGCAAAACGCTGCTCGGGCGATTGGTCATGCTCCAGAACGGAGCCGAGGCGGCCGCCTTCCTGATAGCCCACGGATGTGTCACGATTTCCGGGCCTATTGGCGTACGCAAGCTAACGACAGCCCTTGAGGTAGACGTCGAAATCACCAGCAAGGACGGCCAGAAGCTCATCCTCATCCTGAAGTCCGACGGTACGCCTCAAGGCGTGGGCTAAAAACAAAAGAGCCGCGGATTCGCTCCGCGGCTCTTCTTCTTTCCTGGTGGGCCGACTTAGGCCACGCGCTCGACGACGAGCGGGGGCATGTTCGGACGCTTAGGAGCGAGGCGATAGGCGTCGCGGAAGTAC
The DNA here is from genome assembly GCA_037131085.1 of Verrucomicrobiota bacterium. Taxonomy (GTDB): domain Bacteria; phylum Verrucomicrobiota; class Verrucomicrobiia; order Opitutales; family UBA953; genus UBA953. The sequence goes on from JBAXRS010000013.1 coordinate 7,690, forward strand.
GGCAGCGCGGCGTCGACCTTGGCCTCGTCGTTGTAATGGATCATGATCAGCGGCTCGCCCTGCTTGACCTGCGTACCAACCTTGCGGATTTCGGTGACGCCGACCGATGGGTCGAGCGTGCCATCCTTGAGGGTGGCGAGAAGACGGACGCCTTGGGCGATTTTGCCGGCGTCGATGGTGTGCACGTAGCCACGCTTAGGCGCAGGTAGCTTGCGGATGAACTTCGCCTTCGGGAATTTTTCTGGATCATCGATCCAATCGGTCTTGCCACCCTGGGCACGGACCATCGCTTTGAATTTCTCGAGAGCCGAACCGTCCTTGAGATGCTTCTCTACCGTCTGCTTGGCGGAAAGCGTCGAACCAGCGACACCGGCCAGACGGACGACTTCCATGCCTAATTTGAGAACGAGATCCTGAAGATCTTCTGGTCCTTCGCCTTTGAGCAGACGGACGGCTTCGAGGACTTCGAGGCCCGTGCCGACGGAATCACCCAGAGGCTGATTGATGTCGGTAACCAGAGCCACGCACTTGCGGTTAAGCGAGCGAGCGACGCGAGTGACGATACGAGCGAGCTGCTTGGCCTGCTCGAGGTCGCGGATAAAGGACCCATTGCCCCACTTCACGTCGATTACCAGCCCTTCGCAGCCTTCGGCCAACTTCTTGGAAAGAATGCTGCCGGTGATGAGCGGAAGGGAGGGAATCGTACCCGTCTTTTGGCGGAGTTTGTAAAGGATATCGTCGGCAGGAGCGATTTCGCTGCACTGCTCGGTGACAGCGCAACCCACGCGCTCGAGCTGCTGGCGAAACTGATCCATCGTCGCCTTGCCCTTGAAGCCTGGGATAGAGCTGAGCTTCTCGACGGTCGAGATACAGAACTCTTCGTCCTTACCGTTCATACCCGGCATGATGACGCCGGCAGCGGCACCGAGAGGACCGAGCACCATGGAAGTCTTATCACCCACGCCACCGGTCGAAACCTTGGCGATCTTGGGTTGAGTCAGGCGGTCCAAATCGATGACATCACCGGAGAGGCGCAATTCCTCGGCCAGCATGGCCGTTTCCTGAGCCGACATCTGCTTAAAGTAAATCGCCATGGCCAAAGCCGCTTGCTGCGCCTCGGGCATCTCCGCATCCATGATCGAATCAATAATCTGACGAATCTCGTCGGCCGTAAACTCACCGCCATCCCGCTTCTTTTCGATGAGAGACGTAAATGAGGGCTTTTCCTTCCGCTTGTGTTCTAAGATTTTGTCTGTCATAAGTAGTTAGGATTTAGAAGGTTAGGTCCGTTCTGCTTTAGGCAGGGAGGCGGACTCGCTGTGATGTAAGTTTTTCTTGAAAAGGCGAGCCAAAACCGACAGCCGGAGCCGTCTTGGTGCTGAAAGAAACCTCCCACCCTCACGAGAAGGCACAAACGGGGCTAATTTTGGCCTTGGAGGCCTTTAGGGAAATCAATCGAGGTTACCCCAAATAACCTCGGAAAAGGGCATCCTGACCCAAAGCCGAGGTCCTTACGGCCACCATTGGAAGCTCGGCCCCCTCGAACCACGCCGGACTATCGGGGTCGCCCCGCAAACGAGGCGACACATAAGCGAACAAGTAATCCGCAAAGGCGCCCCGCAGCAGCGAGCTTGAGAGGCGGGGGCCCGCTTCGATCAAGACCGCCGTAAGACCCTCTGCCGCGCAACGCTGCGCCCAGGTATCGAGAAATTGTTCAGCTTCACCCGATAGGGCCCAGACGGTAATCCCTTCGGCTTCATACCAAGCCAGATCGGACTTACGGGCAAGAGCCGCCAGTCCGACTACGATGGTGCGGGATCGATGGTGATCCTGGAAAAGATTCAACCCTGCCCTTCCGGCCGATTTGAGAGTACGATCAAGGACGAAACGTATCGGAGAGAATTCACCGCTCGATCCTCTTGAGGTTAGACGTGGGTTGTCCGCCAGAAGCGTATCGCCGCTCACGGCGATGGCCGGAAAAAGACGGCGCCATTGATGAGCGTCGGCCTGCGCTGCGGCGCCGGTGATTTGCTTTCCTTCGCCAAGAGCGAGCACGAGCTTGCCATCCAAGGTAGAGGCCACCTTCACGGCCATCAGAGGCCGCTGAGTCGTGATCCAATGATTAAAAATCAGGTTAAGGTCTTCGCACTCTTCACCCAAGACTCCTTCGATTACCGAGACCCCCGCCGCACGCAGCAAGTCGAGCCCCTTCCCGGCATGGGCAGGATTAGGATCCAAAGCGCCGACGACAATCGTTCTAAAACCAGCCTGAATAATGGCTTCCACGCAGGGGGGCGTCCGACCCTGTGTGCAACAAGGCTCAAGCGTGACGTACAAAATCGCCTCAGCCCCTGGCTTACGACCCAACGATCGGAGTGCCATGACCTCGGCATGCGGTTCGCCCGCCTTCGCATGGAAACCTTCGCCAACGATCTTGCCGTTTTCCGTGATCACCGCCCCGACCATGGGATTAGGGTGAGTCTGACCCCAAGCCTGGCGAGCGAGCTCCAAAGCTCGGCGCATAGGGGGCTCGATCGGAACAAGGGACACGTTTATCGATTACGTTTACGAGAAACCAACGCCGCCTTGGCGCTACCAGGCACCAACTGAGGTTCGGAGTAATAACGGAAGTCTTCTAATTTACGGCGCTCGATCGCCCGACCTAGCAGTTGCTCAATCTGCTGCAAGTGATGCATTTCATCCGGCGAGAAAAGCGTGAAAGCTTCGCCTTCCGCGGAAGCCCGGCCCGTCCGGCCGATCCGGTGGACGTAGTCTTCAGCATGCTCAGGGACATTGTAATTGATGACGTGGGTCACGCCGCGGATATCAAGCCCGCGCGAAGCGATGTCCGTCGCGACCATGATGGAGAATTTCCCTGATTTAAAACCGGCCAAGGCTGCGGCGCGCTCGGTCTGCGTCCGGTCAGCGTGCATCGTGGCCACCGGCGTACCATGCCCTTCGATCCATTCGGCAATGCGGTCGGCATCACGTTTGGTGCGGGTGAAAACAATGACCGATTTATAACCGCTCTTATTTAAAAGGGCCAGAAGTAGGTCGTACTTCTGGAAAATATCGACGGGGTAAATGGCGTGTTCGACCGTATCCGCCGCGCCTAAGCCGGTCCGGACGTCGATGGTGACAGGATCGCGCAAGGCCCAACCGGCGATTCGACCGATGGCTTCGCTGATGGTCGCGGAAAATAATAATGTCTGCCGTCCCTTCGGGCAGTAGTTCACGATCCGGGTCACGTCTTCGATGAAACCCATGTCGAGCATCCGATCCACTTCGTCCAAGATCAGGATTTTAATATGCTTAAGGTCGAGCAGCTTCTGCTCATGAAGGTCGAGCAAGCGGCCAGGCGTGGCGATGACGACGTCAACCCCCTCTTCCAAGGCTTTCACTTGGGCTCCGTAACCGACACCACCATAGAGCAATGCCGTCCGCGTCCCGAAGTGCTTGCCATACTTTTGGAAATTCTCGTCAACCTGCACGGCCAGCTCGCGCGTTGGTACCAGGACCAGACAGCGAGGCTTACCAGCTGCGGGTCCGAGGATGGAAAGAGCCGGTAAAGCGAACGCTGCGGTCTTACCGGTACCCGTCTGAGCTGCCCCGATGATGTCTCTGCCGGCCATAATGGCTGGAATGCCTTGAGCCTGAATGGGCGTAGGGGTAACATAACCGTGTTCGGCTAGTGAGCGCAGGACTGGCTCGGGGAGGCCGAGATCGGAAAACGTAGACATAAAGAAGGATGAGAAAGCGATACGGAGAGGTAAAGGGGAAGGATAAACGATGGAATATTAGGAAAGGAGGCAAGTTTGACCTGTGGAGCTGACTTACGTGGCTAGTTTGTCAGAGTTTGACAATTCGTGGCAGATTCCCTGCATAGGGCTTCCTTCTGCGAAGAAGGCTCGAATGGTGGTTGTAGCTCAGTTGGTTAGAGCACCGGTTTGTGGTACCGGGGGTCGGGGGTTCAAGTCCCCTCAATCACCCCATCTTTAAAGCCCCGGAGCAATCCGGGGCTTTTCTTATTTATCGATGCCCCGTGAAACTTTATACCTCCGTCGCGGGTTTCTTAGGTAACCCCATGCGCTTCGCCTTACTCGCCCTTTTCCCGTTGGCCACCTTGGCCGCGGAACTCAAACCTTTGATGGTAGAAATCGATAAGGTGATTTTCTCCGACGACTTCACCCAAGCCCGCGAAATCAAAGCAACCGCCGGAGCCGCCGCTAAAAATGCGACCGCCCCTCAACCCTGGAATCCGAATCAAGGGACGCGTTGGACCGTCGCCGATGGCGTCCTCAAGGGCCAAGCCTCCACTCCAGAATACCAAAGCTTGCACGATACGCACAAAGGCGTCCATCCCCGCATCGTCCTTAACGCCACCCCGGCGGAATATGCGGTCAAGTTCTCGTTCCGATTGGTCGATGGCAAACCCTTCGACGCCGCCAGCCGGAAATCGGTCTCACCTTTCCTCGAATTCGGTCACCATATCTCCCGGATCTCTTGGGGCGCCGAGGGAGCGATGCTTCTCGCTGATGCCGATAGTCTGGCGATTGATACCGCGAAAGGCTTCAAACTCGAAGCTGGAAAGTGGTATACGGTGCTGGCCGAGCGTCGCGCGGATGAAATCTATGTGCAATTTCAAAACGGTCCTTCCTTCCACGGTAAACATGCCAGCTACAAGAGCGAACCTCACGCGGTCATGATCGCCGGGCTCGAAACCGGAAACATGGAAATTGATAATGTCACGGTCTGGTCGATCAAAGCCGGCACGAACCCCGCATGGGAGGCAACGCTTAAAGCCCATCCGGCGATCGCAGAAGTCCGCCTGCATGAAGCCAAACCTGCAATCGAAGCCACGCCCAAGAAGGCCAAAAAATAAGCCGGCGCCGGACGTACGGTTCCGGCGGCTTACTGCGCACCCTTGGCTTTGAAATAAGCTTCGAGGGTCTCGCGGATGGCCTTCTCTAGCTCGTCGTCCTTGGCCTTCACTTCCGCATCCAAGACGGGATCGCCCACGATGGCGCCTTTGCGGAAATAACCGCCGTCGCCCGCGAAGTTCAACCGCTGCGCATAGTAGCTCGCGTAGCTGATATTGTATTTATAACCAGAGGAATAATTCTGGAAACGTAAGGTCAGCGATTCGACGGGGTAGTCGGGCTTGATCTTCACGACGGCGGCGCGGAGCAAGGCCAACGCTTCGGGCACCTCGCACTTAATCCGGTTATCCATGAACCGTACGTCTTCCGGCAGTTCGACCGTGTGCGGAAAGAAAACCCCGGTCCGCACGCCGCGAAACTCCGTATTCGGAATCCCATAGTACAAGATTGCGGCCGTGATAAGCGTCGTGCCCAGCAGCAGCGCAATATTGACGAAGGGATTCGATTCTTTATTGAGCTCAACGGCGCACATGCCGGTGGAGATATCCCGGGCAGACACCGTGGCAATCAGATATGAATTCGGGGCAAAAACGTCACTTCAACGTCTGCAGGAACGCCTTGATGTCTTCGATTTCCTGCGGCTTTAAGATTAAGCCCATCGGGGGCATGGGAGAGACGCCAAGTTTCTCGAAGCCCTTGGCCAGAACTTTATTTGGCTCCAGCAATGACTCCTGGATGTAGGCCGGAGTCCCACGGGTCGCGATACCATCGAGAGCCGGGCCGATGGCACTACCCTTACCTTTCACCATGTGGCAGTTCACGCAGGCCGCAATCGGATGCTTGAGGACGATCTGCTCGCCGCGGGCAGCCACACCCGCAGTCACCGGAGCCTCGCCCACTAAAGTCAGTTCACACAGTTTCACATCGTCGAACAAGGCGTCGCCACCAGAGGCCACCTGCAAGAGGTTGATGCTAGCCTTGGTGCGGTTGCCGCTGTTGAAGACGACATCAACTTCGCCCCATTCCGATTCGCGGGCGACAATCTTCTCGGTCTCGGCACGGCCGATATGATCATTCAGGCTGGCTTTGCCGCGCAGGGCGTGGGTCTTGATCCAAGCGCTCAAGCGATACTCCGTATTCGGCTTGAGTTCCACATCAGCGTGCAGACTCGTATCGACTTCGCCACGGGCGATGACACGCACAGAGACCTTGCCCGAATGCACCAGCTTAGGGTCGGTCACCACGCCCCACTCCACCGTCTTATTACCGGGCTTGGTGCCATAATCACGACGCTTCCAACCAACGGGGAGTTTCTTATCCGCGGTAAGTTCCTCGAAACTAGGATTGGAAAGCAAATTGGGGCCTTCGACATAATTGGCAGTCTTGTGCTTCTTAGCGAGCAGGTGCGCGGCCTCATTGAGCCATTCGTCTGCTTTGACGGATGTATCGGAGGAGAGCTGACGCACCAACGTCTGCACCTCGGGCGTCGTAGGGAAATTAACCAATTTGACGAATGCCGCTAAGCGCGTGATGGGATTCTTATCCGCAACGACACCTGCTCCGAAAAAGAGCCCTTGGGAGGCGACATCATCGCCGAGCGCCCGGATCGCATTTCGACGCAAAATATCATCGTGCGACAGTAGAGCCTTCTGGTGGGTTTCGGCATCTAACTGACCCAACCCCTGGAGCGACCAGAGCGCATGAACGGCAGCGATGCCGGACTTTTCATCCAGTGCCAGTTTCTTCAGTTCCGAAACCAGTACCGTTTTGCGCCCCGAGACGATGGCTTGCTGCGCGCGAAGTCGACCATACTGCGTCGAGCCCGACAAGCCCGCGAGCAGTTCGGCATCAGCGGAGCCGAGCGCCGCCGAGACCACGGGTATGGTTTTGGAAACTACGCGATAGATTCTTCCGCGACTATGATCGCGTAGCGCATTCTCGTGCGCACCCCCGCCGCCAGTCTTCGCATCGTAACCGCCACGAATTGTACTCGGCGTCGGATTGTGCTGAATAATGAAGTTCTGCCAATCCGCCACCCAGATGGCACCGTCCGGGCCGACCGCCGCATAGACCGGAGAAAGCCATTCATCGGAGCTTGCGAGCAGATTGAAACCATCCTTGGCGACAAACCCCGCGCCGTCGGCCTGCACATCCATCAGCGTCACGACCTTCATTGTCGGCTCACAGACCATGGCCATACCCTGCAAACGTTCGGGGAGTTGGGCGGAGTAAATAAAGTTAGAGCCGGCGGCGGCCGTATAGCCTCCCATAACGTCGACCTGGCGGAAATTCGGAGTGATTGTATGAGTCTCGCTGACCAGATTGATTTTCTTAGCTGTCATGACACGTGCGCCTTGCGGAAGTACGGAGTTCGGAATACCGCCGTAGAAAATCGGGGCGGCATTAGCAGTGCCGCCAAACTCATCCCCCGCCGCATTTGTACTCTGAGCCCAGGTGTTATTGGTGAACTGATGGAGGAACTGGATTTTTTGGCCGTCAGCCGTGAAGCGATAACTCCCCATCGCGAATCGCTTATCTTCACCCCCGACCTTGCCTTCGAAACCGCTATAACCGACGGCCCCGCGTAACCAGTTATCATAACCATACGAAAGATTACTGGCCTGAGCGTGGGTGTCGCGAATACCCCAGCCTGTCATGATGACCTGACGGACGTCGGCATGATCGCCGCCCGTACTGTCTTTCAAAAACAGGAAGTTCGGAGGCTGGGAGACGATGATGCCGCCGTTGGCGAAGGTAAAACTTGTTGGAATATTCAGGTGATCGGCAAAGACCGTAAACTTATCGGCCTTACCGTCGCCGTCGGTGTCTTCGCAGATAACAATCTTATCGTGACCTTGCTGTTGGTCTTCCATGACGCCGTGCGGGTAATCGGACGTCTCGGCTACCCAAAGGCGACCGCGATGATCCCAGGCAAAAGCAATCGGCTTCATGATATCTGGCTCAGAAGCGAAGAGCTTCAGCTCCATGTCGGCTGGCACTTGCGTGCGCTCCATGCTCCCCTTCACCGAGAAAGGCTGCTGGAACGTCAACGGCTTGGGACGTTTCTCGTAGTTCGCTACGTTCGGATTTTCCTCGCGGATTTCCGGTTCGCGTTGGGCGAGAAAATTTCGCCATGCGCCCAGTCGCTCCGGCGAAAGCCGTGACTCAAGTTCGGTCCGGAACGAAAGCGCCGTAGCGTCAGCCGTGAGCATGAAAATCGGCAAAGCCTGTCCGGACGGTAATTGATAAGCTGACCCCAAAGCCGGCCGAGCGGCGGCAGCTGGCTTTACCAAAATGGCATCGTAATAGCCGATGCGTGAAGCGTCAGGAGACGCTCCAGTCGCATAATCGAACCAAATACCGTCGCGACCGAGAGCCGCCATCAAATCATGCAGCGGCCCCTTGGCCGACTGTTCGCTACCCGCCGTATCAAAGTAAAGAATCCGCAGCGGACCTTCGGCGGCGAAGAGCTGTGAAACCGACAGCAGCAGGATAACACGTAAGAAGGCGAAGATTCGCATGGGGGTATGCCTTAATGAAAGTCTACGGCCTACTTCTGGCAACAGGTTCTCTCGCTAAAACCTAGGCATTCTGGCGAGCGGACCGTAACGGATGTCGTATTCATAAAAGGCCTGGGGAGCTGGGCACAAAAAACGGCGCCCAAAGGGCGCCGTTCGTAAGTTATCGGATCAAGAACCCGGACCTCAGTGATCGTGGTGATCACCACCGGCCGAAGGTTTATTATCCTCAGGCATGTCGGTGATAAGGCACTCGGTCGTCAGAAGCAGGCCAGCCACCGAAGCGGCGTTGATGATGGCCGTACGCGTCACCTTGGTAGGATCCACGACACCGGCAGCGATTAGGTCTTGGTACTCGCCGGTTGCGACGTTGTAACCGTTACCGCCCTTATGCTTGAGCATGACTTCCTGAACGATCAGAGAGCCTTCGACGCCCGCATTGGAGCAGAGAGTGCGGAGCGGCTCTTCAATCGCCTTACGGACGATTTGGGCGCCGATTTTTTCATCACCAACGAGGCTGTTGATCACTGCATCGATGGCTTTGACAGTACGAAGCAGGGCAACACCGCCCCCTGGGACGATACCCTCTTCGACAGCGGCGCGGGTAGCGTGAAGGGCGTCATCGACGCGGTCCTTCTTCTCCTTAAGTTCAGTTTCAGTCGCAGCACCCACGTGGATGACGGCAACGCCACCGGCGAGCTTAGCGAGACGCTCCTGGAGCTTTTCCTTATCGTAATCAGAAGTGGTCTCTTCGATCTGGCGACGGATGAGTTTCACGCGACCCTGGATGTCAGCAGACTTGCCGGCACCCTGAATGATCGTGGTATTTTCCTTATCAGCCACGATGCGCTTGGCGCGACCGAGGTCAGCAACTTTTACGGACTCGAGCTTGATACCGAGGTCATCGGTGACGAAGCGACCACCCGTAAGGACGGCGATGTCTTCCATCATGGCCTTACGGCGATCACCGAAGCCTGGAGCCTTGACGGCGCAGACGTTGATGGTGCCACGGAGGCGATTGACGACGAGGGTAGCGAGGGCTTCGCCTTCGATCTCTTCGGCAATGATGAGGAGAGGCTTGCCGGTCTTGGCGACTTCCTGCAACAGAGGGAGCAGATCCTTCATGGCGCTGACCTTCTTTTCATAGAGAAGAATGTAAGCGTCTTCGAGGATGGCCTCGAGGGTTTCGGCGTTGGTCGCGAAATAAGGCGAGAGGTAACCCTTGTCGAATTGCATACCTTCGACGACGTCGAGGGTCGTTTCGATGGTCTTGGCTTCTTCGACCGTGATGGTGCCGTCCTTGCCGACGCGATCCATGGCTTCAGCGATGATGTCGCCAATGGAGGAATCCCAGTTAGCGGAAACGGTAGCGACCTGCTTGATTTCTTCGCGGGTCTTGATCTTCTTCGAGATGTTAGCGAGTTCCTTGACGATGGCTTCCGAAGCCTTATCGACGCCACGCTTGACGAAGATTGGATTGGCACCGGCGGCAACGAAACGAAGGCCTTCCTTGTAGATGGCTTCGGCGAGAACGGTAGCGGTGGTCGTGCCGTCGCCCGCTTTGTCAGCGGTCTTCGAGGCAACTTCGCGCACCATTTGAGCGCCCATGTTTTCGTAAGGATCGTCGAGTTCGATCTCCTTCGCGACCGTGACACCATCCTTGGTGACCTTCGGAGCGCCGAATTTCTTGTCGATCATCACGTTACGGCCCTTAGGACCGAGCGTGACCTTGACGGCACGGGCGAGAATCGAGACGCCATTGAGCACCTTGCGGCGAGCGGCTTCATCGAACAGAATCTGTTTCTTGGACATAGTAGTTTGGGTTTAGAGTGGGGAGAGACGAATTAGTCGATGACGGCGAGGATTTCTTCTTCGCGCATCAGAAGGTAAATCTCTTCATCAAGCTTTACTTCCGTGCCGGCATATTTGCCGACCAGAACCTTGTCGCCGACTTTCACGGAGAAAGGGATTTTCTTACCATCCTTGTCGAGTGCACCAGTGCCCAAGGCGATCACCTTGGCCTCCTGTGGCTTCTCTTTGGCAGAATCAGGAATAATGATGCCGCCCTTGATTTCTTCAGCTTCCTCGAAGCGCTGCAGAAGCACGCGGTCGGCGAGGGGCCGTACGGATTGTTTGGATTTGGTAGTCTTGGCCATGGTAGTTAGTTTGGGTAGAGGTGCGTCGGGGGGACGAAGTAAGATTGCAGAATAGATGCCAAAACGGTTTTGGCGAAGATAAGCAACCGATTTAGGGGTTTTTCGGGGTCAGACTTGGTTAAAGACCGCCTTTAAGGCCATTTGTTCCCCTTTTCAACGGGACAGGGTGGCACAGGGGTGGGACACGCCAGGGTCTAGCTTTCCGGTCGTTCAAGCAATCTCGCCCGGCAACTTACCCTCGGGCTCTTTCAATTGATCGCCCCACCCCAAAATTCTGGCTTGGGCGCCATGGAACTCGGCTTTGGTCTTATCCCCTCGCTCCATCCAAATGCGGGAGAGCGAAGTATGAATATGAATATCTTTAGGTCGGAGTCCGTGGGCATGCTCCCCCGCTGCCAAGGCCTCGTCATATTGATGCAGTGCGAAATGGACCTCGGCTTTAGCCAGCCAGGCCTCGAAACAATTCGCATCCAAGGCGACGGCTAAGGTCAGCTTCGCCAAGGCAGCCGCTTCATCGCCGAGGGCAAAATCAAAAGCCGCCTCCTCCGCCAAGCCCAAGGCGCGATTTACGGGTGAGTCAGAATCCATCCACCCACGCTGAAGCCTGCGAAGAAGTCCGCAAGCGCTCCTTTCACGCTTGGAAAGCCCGGATGGCATCGCAAGTTAGCCCTTCATGGATCCACGATTCGGACAGCTGGCCAAAGTCCTTTGCGGCTTTTCTACCCGCCTTAAAAAAGGCGAGAACGTGCTTATCGATGCATTTGATATCCCTGAAGAGTTCGTCCTGGCGCTCGTCCGCGCCGTCCGGGCTTGCGGCGCCACGCCGATGGTCAACCTCCACCGGGCTCGCGTAAACCGCGAAATGGTTCTCGGAGCCACCCCAGCGCAACTCAAACTTGCGCGTGACCATGAACTCGCGCGCATGAAGAAGATGCAGGCGTACATCGCGGTGCGCGGTTCTGAAAACATTTTCGAAGGCAGCGACATCCCCAGCGACCAAGCGAAACTCCATGGCGAATTCATGCGGCCGGTACTCGACTGGCGCGTCAATAAGACCAAGTGGGTCGTGCTCCGGTGGCCAACCGCTTCGATGGCCCAGCAAGCGAAAATGAGCACCGAAGGGTTTGCCGATTTCTATTTCCGTGTCTGCACCTTGGATTATTCGCGCATGATCCCCGGCATGGCCGCCTTGAAGAAGGCCATGGAAGCCACCGACCAGGTGCACATCACCAGCCCAGGCACGGATCTGAAATTCTCGATCAAAGGCATGCCTGCGATCCCCTGCGGCGGAGAATATAATATCCCCGACGGCGAAGTCTTCACCGCGCCGATCAAGGACTCCGTCAACGGCATCCTCCAATATAACTGCGCGACTGTTTATAGCGGTACATCTTTCGAAAATATCCGCCTAGTCTTCAAAAAAGGTCAAATCGTCGAAGCGACTTCGAACAACACGAAGCGCCTCAATGAGATCCTTGATACCGACGGCGGCGCCCGCTTCATCGGGGAATTCGCCATCGGTTTCAATCCGCACATCCTCAACCCGATGCAGGATATTCTGTTCGACGAAAAGATTGCTGGTTCCTTCCATTTCACTCCCGGCAAATGCTATGAAGCGACCGACAACGGTAACCACTCCTCCATCCACTGGGACATGGTCTGCATCCAGCGCCCCGAATACGGCGGCGGAGAAATTCGTTTCGACGGCAAAGTCATCCGCAAAGACGGCATCTTCCTCCCTAAACCTCTCCAAAAATTGAACCCTTCATACCTCCTCGGTAAGGCCCGCTAAGATGGCCAACCAAAAAAAGCCAAAGAAGCCTAAGCCGACGCGCAAAGGGTCGCGTCCCCAGGCCCGCACCGTCAAGGCGCTGAAGCGTAAAGACAAACCTGCGCCGCATATTCCCTATGCTGCCCGGCCCGCAAAAGCTCCCATTGAAGAAAATCGCCCCGACGAAATCGTCACCACCCGCGTCCCGGATGAAGTCGAAGCCGCGCGGGCGGATAAGATCGTCTCGACACTGCTGGACGGGGTCAGTCGTTCGCGGGTGCAAAAAGCCCTCGACCTTGGGATGGTCAAGGTCAACGGCGTCGCCGCCGACCGTCGTACGGTCATCAAACCCGGCGACCATATCGAAGTCGCCCTCCCCTCTCCGGGCGAGCCAACCGCTCGCCCCGTCAAGATGGCCCTCGAAGTTCTTTTCGAAGACGCTCACCTGATTGCGATCAATAAACCCGCCGGTCTGCTCACGCACCCCGTGCAGGGTTCTGATGAAGTTTCCGTCGTGCACGGACTGCTCCATTACACCAAAGGAAAACTGGCTCCAGCCGGCGGCGCGCCGCGTCCCGGCGTCGTCCATCGCCTCGACCGTGAAACCTCGGGCGTGATTGTCTTGGCCAAGACCGACAAAGCTTACCACGCCCTCGTTGCGCAATTCGCCCAACGGACGGCTCAGAAAGAATACCTCGCTCTGGTCGACAAAGCACCTCGCCTGCTTTCGGGCATCATCCAAGCCAAGATTGATCGTCACCGCACCGTGCGCGTCCGCATGGCCGTCCGCGAAGACGGACGCGATGCCGTGACCGAATGGCGCGTCGAAGAAAAATATGCCACCGATGCGGCGCTCGTCCGGGCTTTCCCGCACACCGGCCGCACCCATCAGATCCGCGTGCACTTGGCACACCTCGGGCACGCTATCCTCGGCGATCGGACCTATGGAAAATTTGATATCCCTACCTATACCGGCTGGCCCATGTCACGCGTCATGCTCCACGCCCACCGCCTGACCTTGACGCACCCCCAGACCGGCAAGCCAATCACAATCTCGGTTGAGCCGCCGGAAGACTTCAAAGAGCTTCAAGAGTGGCTGGCCAAGAAGTTTGGGCGTAAGGCCTACCTGCTTCCCGCCTAAGGCCTCGGAAGACCCTTAGAAGCCTTTGTCGCCTGGCTTAGGGAGCTTCTTGGGGGCTACCCATTCACCAGACACGATGGTCTTGGCCGTGAGTGGGTCGGCGTCGCCATCAGCTTTCATCTCTTCGCCAAGTTTCGCGAGCATGGCCTTGACCCGTTCTGCCTGCTCCGGCGCCGCCGCCAGGTCCTTGAGTTCATACGGATCGGCCTGGAGATCGAAGAGCTGGGTCCGGTTGATATGTGGGTAGCGGATTAATTTCCATCGGCCGTCGTTCAGCGCTTTCTGGAGTGACTTGTAACCGAACATCAAGAACGGGCGGGCGGGCTGGGACGGATTCTTAAGGACGGCTGAGAACTCGCGGCCTTGGGAATCCTTCGGAGCCGTCACACCACAGAGTTTTCCAAGCGTGGGCATGACGTCGTAAAGGTAGCACATCGCCGTGGTCCGCTGGTCGATTGCAATACCTGGTCCGGCGACAATCAGCGGCACCCGCATCGAGTGCTCATACAGATTTTGCTTGCCGATTAGGCCGTGCGAACCACGGGCCACCCCAGAGTCCGCGGAGTAGACGACGATCGTATTGGCGGCGAAGGGCGAGGCGTCGACGGCGTCAAGAATGCGGCCGACCTGACCATCCAAGAAACTGATATAACGATAATATTCTGACAGCATTTCCTGCACGGCTTCCGGCGTACGGGGCCACTTCAGCAGCTGTTCGTCACGCACGAGCATTTCGCCGTTATTGAAAGGGTGCTGCGGCAGGAAGTTAGACGGTAACGGAATCGAAGCCGGGTCATATTTCACAGGGTAACCTTCGGGTACGATGTGCGGATCGTGCGGACCATCGAAAGCTAGGTAACTGAAGAAGGGCTTCGAACCATCCTGGGACTTCAAGAATGCGAGGGTCTCATCCGTCGCCTCTTCGCAAAGATGCTTCGGCGAAATCTTCGCAGGGGTTAGCTTGCCGGTCGGCAGCATGTCGCTGGTCGGCGCTTTCAAAGGGTTAGCCATACCGCCGACAAAGAGCGCCTTGGCCTGCTGGAAGGACTTGGGGATGGAAGGCGGGCCGTTGTGCCACTTGCCTGTGGCGAAGGTAGCGTAACCAGCCTCGCCGAAGGCATGGGGCCAGGTCTCATGCTTCAGGAGTTTCTCGTCGATATTGGCCAGCGAACGACCGGAAAGGAGCATGGCGCGCGAGGGCACGCAGGTAGCCCCACCGTTGCCGCCCTGCATGTAAGCGTGAGCGAAGGAAACGCCGCGTTTGACCAGCCGATCCAAGTTCGGAGTCTTGATGACGGCATTGCCTAAGGCAGCGATGGTATCTGCCCTCTGGTCGTCGGCAAAGATGAAAACGATATTCGGCGGAACGGGTGAAGCGGCTCGCAAAGAACTCAGCGTTAAAAACCAAAGTAAAAACATCACTCGTGGGAATCGCATAAGGAAAGGGGTAAACCAGATATAGGTTACTTGTGGGTTTTGTAAACCAGCACTTGGTCAATCAATCCGGCCGTGATGCCCATCCTGCTTGCGGTGCTCAGGGGCATCAGGCTCGACATGGACCAAGACGGCCACGACCTCGGGATGCAGTCTTAAGATATTCGATTTGACCTGACCGGCAATCGCATGACCTTCGGCAACTGTTGCCGTCTCTGCGACCTGCAGGTGGAAATCGACTTCAAAACGATCGCCCAGACGACGGGCCCGGAAGGCATGAAATCCTTTGGCGCCCGGCACTTCTAAAATATGCTCACTCAAGTCCTTCAGCACCGTCGCCGCGGGAGCGGTATCGATGAGGTCATCACAAGCTCCCTTGAACAGTCGGATACCCTCAGAGCCCAACCAACCTGCGAGCACCAAGCCGACGACCTTATCCACCGCGACCCAGGCTGGGTAGACATTAGCGATCAGCACAGCAATCAGCGCGAGCAATGAAGCTACGGCGTCTGCCCGATGATCGGTCGCGCTCGCCATGAGTAACCGCGAACCGAGACGCTCCGCCTGCCGCCGGGCATAGCGGTAAAATCCTTCCTTTAAAAGTAGCGCGATACCAGCAACCCAGGCGGCCTCCAAACCGGGGGGTTGAGTTACTTCTCCGTGCATCAGCCCATGCAAGGAAGTCCACGCCAGCCCGAGACAGAAAATGATAACCATCCCGGAAATAAAGAACGTCGCGAGGGTCGAGAAGCGATGGTGACCATAAGGATGATCGTCATCCTTAGGTAAGTGCGAAAAGCGGAGACCGATGAAGGCCGCGATGTCGCTGGCGATATCGACCAACGAGTGGATACCATCAGCCAGCAGGGCCTGTGAGGATGCCATGAAGCCGACCGTAAGTTTGGAAACGGCCAGCAAGAGATTCACCCCGAAACTCCAGAGGGTCGTCCGCGTGCCTTCTCGTTGCAGGTCGCTCATATCATTGCTTACTGTTGGCTTTGATTAAGTCGGCCTCGGCCTTCCAATCGATCCGTATGAGTTCGGCTGAAGCCACGGCAGTATGCTGGTTTAATTCGCGGACAAGTTTCGGCAAATTTCCCCACGGAGCGCCGGCGGGAAGGTGTTGCCATTTCGTCAAATTAAGCACGGCCTGATCGGTCTTCCCCGCTACCATCACGGCGATGTCGCCTGAAGGAAGTATGATTTCCGCTGGCTGATGCCCTGGCTTGAGTCGAAGCGCGATGCGGTCGGCATAGACAAAATCATAACCGATGACCGGACCCGCTTCCGCTAACGGCGTGCCGGTGGCATACGTCTCCGTGATCCAAAGGTATTCTTCGGGCAATTCTCGTCCATCGGAACCGTAGCGACGGCGACCTCCGGTCACGACGGACCGGAGTTGCGAACCATCGGCTTGTAACGTCACGGATTCGTACTTCACGTAATGACCATAGAACCCCTTCTGGGTTACGGCATAGTCGTACATCATCCCAGGCAAGTTAAGCGACTCCCGCACCCGCCGGTGCTGCTCCTTGGCCGGATTGCCTTTGTTATTAAGCGCCCAAAGAATACCCACGCCGAGCAGAGCTCCGACCAGAAAGAGGATAAAACGTTCACGCTGTCCCATGCGGGCATCTTCACTCCTCTCGGCTCTTCGGCAAGGACAAGACACTTAAGCGCCCGCAAAGTCCTGCCTTTGGCGTTGGAAACTCCCCGAAGGTCGTCAAATTCACGGCCATGATTCAGGCTACCGTCGAAACCCGCGTCCGCTTTGCCGAAACGGATGCTATGGGCGTCACTTATCACGGGAACTATCTCCCTTGGTTTGAAATGGCCCGCGTGGCACTCCTCGACCAACTGGGTTGCCCTTATCGCGAACTTGAAAAAGCCGGCTTCTTCCTACCCGTCCTGGAAACCGGCTTAACCTACCACCGCCCTTCGTATTTTGATGACCGCGTCAGCATCACCGTCACCTTGGCCGAAAAACCCAAAGCTCGCTTACGCTTAACTTACAAGGTGGAACGCGACCACGAGTTGCTCGTCGAGGGCTTTACCGTCCACGCCTTCGTGACGCGCGAAGACTTCAAAGCGATTCGCCCACCGGAAGCCGTTGAGCTCGCCCTGCAACGCGTCTTCGGCCCCTCGGTCTAATCTTATGAATATCAGTGCCGCCCCCTTGGGGCCGTTCGAAACCAATGCCTATTTAATCGTCTCCGACGATGGCAAGACCTGCGGCGTCGTCGACGCCCCCAAGGGCGCGGGTGCCGCCCTTTTAGGTGAAATCAAGACACGTGGCCTGAAATTGACCCATCTACTTATTACCCATGGGCACTGGGATCACATGTGCGAAGCCCATCTTTTCGCCGCCGCTGGCGCGCAAGTCATCGCTCACCGCGACGATCAGCAACTCATCGAGAACATTGAAGCCTATAAGGACCGCTACCAATCGATGATCCCTTGGCTCACGGATGATGATTTTTGTTCGGTCAAAGTCGACCGCTGGGTCACGGAAGGTGACACGCTCGAGGCCTGTGGTTTTAATTTCGAAATCCGCCATGTGCCCGGCCATTGCCCGGGCAGCATTCTTTTCTATGCCGCCCAAGAAAAGGTGGCCTTTACGGGCGATGCGATCTTTGCCGGCTCAGTCGGCCGAACTGACCTGCCGAACGGCAACTGGAACCAATTACTGGAAGCCATCCGTCAGCGCATCTACACCCTGCCTGATGACACCATACTTCTTCCAGGACATGGCGGCCAGACCACGGTCGGACGGGAAAAGAAGACGAACCCGTACGCCAAACCTTGAGCCGTTGAAGTGACGCCCTCACCCTGCCCTTTCCTGCCCTCCTGCGGGCGTGAACTCTCTTGGCGCGACCTCGCGGAGCTTCGCGCAGATCAAGGGCCGGAACTTTATCTGCTATGCCTCACCTACGCACAGCAACTCTGGCTCGACGATCTCCCGGCCCGAGCCCTGCTCGCGGTTGATCGCGCGCTCTACTGCGACATCTCAGAGCAGGCGGCAGTTTTGACTGATTATCCTCTGCCCTATGCGACCATCGGCTGGATGGTCAGCCAGCCGACGGTCGCCTTTACCGGTAACGCCCGCATCCACTACCAACACTTGGCAGATCGCGTGCGCGGCGAACGCGCTGAAACCAAAAAATGGCGCGCCTGGGCGGCTTGGGCTATCGTCCGGAAAAGACGTCCAGACTTAGAGCGCGATACGTTGCATCTCGTCGTTGAGCCCACGGTTGAGGCGATCTACGAGGGGCTCAGAGACTACGGGCTCCCTAATGAAACCGAAGTATGGACCAAGGCCTTGGCCGATTAACTACCGGACAATATCCGCGGTGATCGTCACCTCGACTCCGCCCATTCCGCCCACTTTGGTGGCTTCGCCCGACTTGACCGTAATAACCGTATTGATGTCGGTCGCGGAGGCGGACACGACCGACTTGTGCAGAGGCAATTCCTGACGGGCGCTCCCTTGAGTCAGAATCAGAATCTCTTTTTCCTTATCGTAAGATTCAAGCTTCCAACCGTCGATTGTGCGACGCAACGGGACCCAGCGACGGACGCCCTTCGCGTCTTCCAAAGAAAATAGTCCATCAGCCGCCAAGGCGGAATGGAAAAGCGGGAGGCCTTCGTGGGCGACCGGCGAACCATCCTTGCTGCGTTTCTTATCTTTTTTATCTGACTTATCGGATACCGCACTCGTTTCGGATTTGTTATTAAGCACAATATGAATCGCCAAGGTGATTTCGCCCGTGGCCCCATTAACCGTCGGGGTGACCGTCATCTCCATCGCATTGTCGACCTTACCGCTGGCATCAGGCTTTCCCGCGACGGTGACACGGGCCTCGGAACCCGAAGCGGCCGTAATCGTCGGCGTATTTAGCACATCGGTCTTGCCGGTCGTCTTCGGATGCGAAATGACCGTGCGAACCCGCACCGAAGGATTGGGCGCCGCACCGGGAGGGGTCTGCGCCGAAAGAAAAGGGGTCAGAGCCGTCAGTGCAGCGAGAAAAATAGGGCGAAGGGCCATGGGGTAAGGTCTACGATGTTATACACCAACCGCGGGTTAAAGTTTCACCCCAAACCAAATGGCAGACCGAAAACCGGACTTAACCTTCGAAGCGCTTGAAGATCAAAGAAGCATTATGCCCGCCGAAACCGAGATTATTGGAGATGGCGACATCGACTTTACGACGTTTAGCGACGTTCGGGGTGTAATCCAAATCGCAATCGGGGTCAGGATTCTCGTAATTGATGGTCGGAGGGATGATGCCGTGGTGAATCGCTAGGCAGCAAGCCGCAGCCTCGACGCCACCAGCAGCACCCAGGAGGTGGCCCGTCATCGACTTAGTCGAAGAAATTGAAATCTTAGGGGCGAGCTCGCCGAAGCAGCGCTTGATGGCGAGGGTCTCGCAACGATCGTTGATTGAAGTCGAAGTACCATGGGCGTTGATGTAGCCCACTTCGGATTTTTCGATCCCGGCTTCGTCCAAGGCACGATTCAAGCAGAGGGCTAAGCCCTTCCCTTCCTGGTCCTGACCGGTGATATGATAGGCGTCGCAAGTGGCGCCATAACCGACGAGTTCGCAATAGATACGGGCACCGCGGGCTTGGGCATGCTCAAGGGATTCGATGACCAACACGCCCGAACCTTCGCCCATCACAAAACCATCGCGTAATTTATCGAAAGGACGGGAAGCTTTCTCGGGCGTGTCGTTGAAGTCGGTCGACATCGCTTTCATATTACAGAAACCAGCGTAGCTCAGGCGGGTGATGCAGGCCTCGGAGCCACCCGAGAGCATGATGTCCGCGTGGCCGTCGCGGATGTGGCGAAGGGCTTCGCCCAAGGAGTGGGAACCGGAGGCGCAGGCGGAGACGACGCCGAAGTTGACGGACTTAGCCTGGAACTCGATGGCCACGACGCCGGAAGCGATGTTGGCGATGAGCGATGGAATCGTGAACGGGGAGACACGCGAAGGACCACGTTCGATCAAAATACGTGCCTGGTTCTCGATGGTCTCCATGCCACCGATACCCGAACCGATGATTACACCGAAACGATCGGAATCAATTTTGGTGACATCTACTTTGGCATCTTCGATTGCCATCCGCGAAGCCGCGACGGCATATTGAGTGTAACGGTCATTTCGTTTAGCCTCTTTCGCATCCATGAACTTGGAGGCGTCAAAATCGCGTATTTCACCACCGACCTTGGATGGAAATTCTGTGGGGTCGAAGCGGGTGACACGCGAAATGCCGGAACGTCCTGTGATGAGACCATCCCAGAAGGCCGCCGTATCTGGCCCAAGGGAGGATAGGCAACCAATGCCCGTAACGACTACTCGGCGAGTTTTGCGGTCGGTGCTCACAGGGACGGGCCTAAAAGGTAGCCCGTTTGGGGTTACTTTTGGGCGTTGGCCTTGATGTGCTCGATAGCATCACCCAAGGTCTTGATCCCCGCGGCCTTGTCTTCGGGGATCGTGATACCAAACTCATCCTCGAAGGCCATGATGATTTCGACGAGGTCAAGAGAGTCGGCTTTTAAGTCACCCTGGAAGGTGGCCGAAGCTGTCAATTGCTCAGGGGTAACCGAGAGCTGCTTGACGATGATGTCCTTGACGCGTTGTTCAATATTTTCAGGCATAATAAAAGGTGTTTGGGTTGTTTTCTGGGTGTCAGATAGCCATACCACCGTCAATCGAAAAGACCTGCCCAGTGACATAGCCTCCCTCTTCGGAGGCCAGATAGTCAACCATAGCGGCAATGTCGGTCACTGAGCCAAATCGTCCCAAGGGAATCACGCCCAAGATTTTTTGCTTAATCTCATCCGAAAGCTCTCCGGTCATGTCGGTGGTAATAAACCCTGGGGCGACCGCGTTAGCGGTGATGGAGCGCCCGGCGAGCTCGCGGGCGAGCGTCATCGTCAGACCATGGAGGCCAGCCTTCGCGGCGGCGTAGTTAGCTTGGCCTGCGTTACCTTGCACCCCGGTTACTGAGGAAATACTAATGATGCGCCCCCAGCGCTTCTTGGTCATTGGGCGCACCAGCCCCTTCACCCAATAGAACGCGGATGAGAGATTGGTCGAAATCACATCATTCCAATCCTGATCGGACATAGCCATGACAAGTTTATCTCGGGTGATGCCGGCATTGTTCACTAAAATCTCAACGGCACCGAACTCGGCGTTGATTTGTTCGCAGGCCTTGGCGACGGCAGCGGCGTCCGAGACATCCACCTGAAAGGCTTTCGCCTTCAATCCTTTGGCCAGGATATCATGGGCGACCGCGACACAAGTTTCCGATTTGGAAACGCAGAGTACGGTATGGCCGTGACTCGCGAGCCGTTCCGCGATGGCCTTACCGATGCCGCGACCGGCTCCGGTGACGAGGGCGACGCGAGGAGTGTGCGTGAGATGCATCGGCCACTTATGTGAGAGCAAAACTGCTCTGTGGCAAGTGGCGAAAATCGGGCTAGACCTTAGGCTAGCGCACTCGCCCCTAACCCGCTCCCATCAATAAACATCACGCTGATAACGGCCGTCTTTCTTGAACTGCTTCACCCAATCGACAGCGGCTTCCGGAGTCATTTTACCCTGCTCAGCCACGAGCGCATGCAAGGCAGCATCTACGTCCTTGGCCATCCGCTTGGCATCGCCGCACACGTAGAAATAAGCCCCTTCGGAAATCCAGCGCCATAACTCCGCGGCGTTTTCACGCATGCGATCCTGGACATAGACCTTGGTCGCCTGATCACGGGAGAAAGCCGTATCCAAACGGGTCAAGACGCCTGTTTGCAAATACTCCGCCCATTCATCGGCATAAAGAAAATCGTGCTCCTTGCGCTGATCGCCGAAGAAAAGCCAGTTACGACCTTTCGCTCCACGGGTGGCGCGGTCCATGACAAAGCTGCGGAACGGCGCCACGCCGGTACCGGGCCCCACCATGATTACCGGGACGTTGTCGTCTTCCGGTAATCCGAAATGCGATTCGGCCACAAAAACTGGCAGATCGGCCTGCCCCAGGCGGGCCCGCTCCGAGAGATAAGTCGAACAGACCCCTTCCCGCTTCCGGCCATTGGTTTCGTAACGGACGACCGCGACCGTCAAATGAATTTCGTCGGGAAACTTGGACGGTGCCGAGGAAATCGAATAAAGCCTCGGCATCAGCTTACGCATGAGCTCAATTAGTTCTTGGGCCTGTAATCGGGCAGCGGGGAATTCGGCGAATAAATCGACGTATTCTCGCTGTTCGATCCACGCTTTCTTTTTTTCCGGATCAGCCTCAGCCAATAAGGCCGAGAGTTGCGCCCTCTGGGCTTCGTCAACGGTACGGTCATGGAACAACTGGACGAACTTGTAAGTCGGACCATTGAGCGCGAGTCGCTTCGATAGGGCTTCGCGTAAACAAACCGAAGTCGTGTCTTTCGGCAGGGTCACCGGCTCATCTCCCGAAAAGCCCGCAGCTTTCAAGAGCTCGGTGACCGCCGCGGGATTGTTGACAGGGAAGACGCCAAGGGAATCGCCACAAGCATAGGTCAGGCCACTGCCGGTCAGTGAAACGGAGAAATGCTGGGTATCCTTTTGGCTCGCGGGTGCACTGAGCCGATGCCGATCAATTAAGCTGGCGGCAAATGGGTTATTTTTATCGAAAGGTGAGGACATGACGGACACCTCGCAGGATGCGGAGCGCAGGCGACAGGCAACCTTCTTTTATCGCTACCTGCTCACTTATAGGCCTTTACCCAATCCACCTCAATGGGATCATTCTGCGTCTTGGGAGTAATATCTTTTTTCTCAAATTCGGAAACCCAATTGCCGAATGAAAGCACCATACCCGCCTTGACGGCTTCCGCCAGCGGAGCTTGGAATACCTTCTTGCCGTCCAAGAACCAGGTGCAGGATTTCTCCACCCAGAGAAAACCGTAGGTGTGGAAAGATTTTGAGATTACGCCCGGACGGAGAAATGCTTCCTTCTTGGCGGACTCTAAATCCTTAACCCCTTTCGCGGTGGCCAGGCGACCCCATATCCGAAGCCTATCTTCGCCAAAGCCTTCGAAGAGAAAATTAGCGGACGGTAGTTCCTTATCACTCTCGGATTTTACGACATAGCCGCAATGGTGACCTTTATAAAGACCCATGCGCACCGAGGCCTCGAAGTAGCCTTGGACTTGGGAAAATTTTCCGCGCGTAGACAGCCCTCCCCCGTTTAGGCCCTCAGGGCGTTGCTTCACATCGATGAGTAGTTTTCCGGACTTAAACGAAACCGCGTCAGGATTCCCCTCATAAATCCACTTTGTCGCATCCAACGTCGTCGCTTCGAATTGATCTTCGAAAGTGACTTTCATTTTCGCGGCCGGACTTTCGGCCCTGACAAAGCCATGGGCAAAAACCAGGAGGATACAAAGCAGGGAGCGCATAAAGGTCATTTCCAAATCTTCACCCAGTCGACGTCGACGTCATCAGGCATGTTTTTGGCATCAAAATTCTTGCGATCGCCTTCGGTCGAATAATGCCTGATGGACAGCAACATCGGACCAACGGCGGAGGGCTTATCCAGTTTGAAAATAATCTTGTTGTTCAGATACCAGACGTAGGCCGTGGGTGTCCAAAGCAGCCCATAGACATTGGCGTTCTTGGAAACAATACCCGGTTTCAGATAAGTCTCCTGCTTCTTTACTTTAGCCGGTTTGAACTCACGTGCTCCGGTCGCCTCGAGAATCCGGGCCATGGGGAACAGATCATCGTCGCCGGCGCATTCGAACTTAAGCAAAGCCGAAGGAACTTCGCCGTCGTTCTTTGGATGAATATAAAAGCTCGCCCGATTGCCGCGGTATGCATTGAACCGGATGGCGGCCTCGAAATAGCCCTGAGACTGGGGAAATTTGCTCGAAATACTTCCGCCCTTGAATCCGTCGGCCACCTTATGGAAACCCAGGATTACCTTGCCGTCCTTCAGAGTCACCTGATCCGAATTACCGATTGTCCATTTCTCCGTATCAATCTTGGCCCCGTTAAAATCGTCGGAAAAAACCAGCTTCATCTTAGGCGTCGGGCTGTCGGCCCGGCCGCCAGCAAGGGCGACCAAGAACACGATGATAAATCGTAAACCGAGCATCTTACTTATAGATCTTCACCCAATCCACCTCGATGTCATCCGGCAGATTCTTAGGGTCGAAATCTTTGCGGTCGGACTCCAAAGCACTGTGCATGATTGCAAAAGCCATCGGCGTCTTAACCTCTGGTTTATCAATCTTCATCGCGACTTTACCTCCGATATAAATCGTGTAGGCTTTTTCAGTCCAAAGTATGCCGTAGGTATTAAACTTCTTCGAGGCGGCCTCTTTCCCGCCACCCAAAAAACCTGTCTCCTTAAGCGGAGGGAAGTCACGCGTCCCCCCCAAAGAAGCAATCCGAGCCCACGGCAGGAGCAAGTCACCACCCTTATTTTGAATGGTGATTGAAGCCCCAGGAGCCGCCTCGCTCGTTGAACTGATTCGCATCGTACCTCGATGCCCCTTGTAAGCGTTAAACCGGATCGACGCTTCGTAATAGCCGTAAAGCTGTTCGGCCGGTTTGGCGATGGTAATGCCCCCGCCTACGGGACCAGCGGGCGTCATGCTGAAACCTAAGACCAACTTACCTTTATTGATCGAGACATGCTGCGGCGTGTTGATTTTCCATTTCGTCGAATCGACGGCGGCGCCCTCAAAGTCATCCGAGAATATGACTTTCATCTTCAATGCCGGGTTATCCGCGCGGGCAACCAGTGACAACAGAAGCAGTAAGAGGATGGTGTAACGCATGGGGATTATTTATAGATTTTCACCCAATCAATCTGCATGGGTTCAGGGGGCAGCTTAGGATCGGGAAAATTCTTCAGCACGCCTCCTTCAGGAAGGTTGTGATAAAAATGTAAATATAATGGTGCGGTGGGTGTCGTTATGCTGACGCGATGGACTTGGCGCGTATTGACATACCAAGCGAAGTATTTCGGGGTCGAAAGCACGCCATAGGTGTTGAACTTCTTATAGGAGGCCCCGCCATCGAGCGGAATCGGGCTATTGACCGGCTCAATGTTCCTGACCCCGGCCTCTTCGGCGATTTTAACGCTCGGGCGCACAGTGTTCGTGGCCTCGCCGGTCGTCACGAAATTAAGTTCGGCGGCGGGAAACTTCTTGGCCGCAGATTCCTCGAAGAACGTGCGTACTTGCATACCGCTATGACGACCTTTCGTTTGAATCATTCGAATAGAAGCCTCAAAATATCCGTAGGGCTGACGAAACTTACAGGTTATGTTGGCGTTCTTCCACAGGGTTGGCTTGCCATCTTTGGTGGTGACTTCGAGTGACAATTTGCCATCCGTGAACTTGATACCTTCTTTATTCTCCTTGGAGAAATCCCACTTGGTCAGGTCCAATTCCTTGCCATCAAATTTATCTTCAAAGACTAACTTCATGCTGCTGGTCGGATCAGCCCAAAGGACTGACGTAAATAGGAATAGGGTGATAAGACGGACGTACATAGAATAAGGGGGTATTAATAGTAAAAATCTACCTAAGGCTTTTGGCAAGTGCATGATAACCGATAGCCCGCCCCCGAGGCCGGGCCCAGGCAAAGAAACCCAAGAATTACTTCCAAATCTTCACCCAATCGATGACGAGCGGCTCAGGACCAAGGGCGGGGTTCGGAAAACCGCGCAGCACTCCCCCCTCAGCCGTTCCGTGACTGAATTTCAA
The DNA here is from genome assembly GCA_037131085.1 of Verrucomicrobiota bacterium. Taxonomy (GTDB): domain Bacteria; phylum Verrucomicrobiota; class Verrucomicrobiia; order Opitutales; family UBA953; genus UBA953. The sequence continues at coordinate 33,340 of JBAXRS010000013.1, forward strand.
CTGTAATGGTCCCGAAGCAGTCAGACGTTCAACCCGGAAAACCTGCCGCGTATTCACATACCAGAGGTAGGTCTTGGGCGTTACCAGTAGTCCGTAGGTGTTAAACTTTTTATACGTCACGCCGCCTTCCATTTTAATCGGATTTTCCTTGGGGCGCAGTTTCTGAGTTCCGAGCAATTCTCCGACGTCCAAATAGGGGCTGACCTTATCGGCGCCCCCACATTCAAATCCTAAACTAGCCGACGGAAATTTCGTTTCAATAGAACTACCGCTGATACCGAAATAAACACCATGCCCCTTAGTTTGCACCATTTGGATTGAGGCTTCAAAATAGCCATAGGCTTGCTTGAACTTACAAGCCAACTCCCCGGAGCGCCAGATTGTAGATTTGCCGCCTGAAATCACTTCGATGGAAGCTTTCCCATCAACCAATTTAACGATCTCTTTCTTGAAACTCCATCTGGATTCATCGATGGACTTGTCGTTAAACTGATCTTCGAAAGCCAATTTCATGCCACCCTCTGGCCCCGCCCAAAGAGCGGTGGCGTAAACGAGGATGCATAGGCGCAAAATCATTCGGCTAAGGGGTTTCCCCTAAACAAAAACCCTATCCCTTAGACGTTGCAACCAATCTAAGCATTAAAAACTCACTTAATTCTCAAAAATCATATCGATTTCCTTCCGGGCCAGCGGGCGACAATCACCCAAAGGCATCTTGCGCAAAACGAGTTCGCCGATTTGGAAACGCCGGAGAGTCTTCACATGGAAGCCGAAGATTTCGAAGAGACGCCGAATTTCGCGCTTCCGGCCCTGGTCTAAATGAATCTCCAGCGAGGCCGGATTATCGGGATGACGGATCACTTTCTTGAAACGCAGGTGCTCGCCTTCTTCAAAAGCGCCCTTGATCAAAC